>JASGEU010000182.1:0-13153 GCA_047606065.1 Mobilitalea sp. | reverse complement strand
TCATTTCCAACCACCTCAAACTTAGCAAGATTAGTTTCTATTCCACCAACGGTAACTGCTTTCCAGTTCAAATCCTTATAAGTAGTATTTTCCGGGTACAGCTTTGCCGTTACCTTTACTACTGGATTTTCTTTATTTAATTTGTGGCTATCCTTGCTGGATAGTTCAATCTTTCGGATAGGAACTTCCTCGTTATGCTCTGATTTTATATTCTCTGATAAGGTGGACATTCCAATCGGTCTATCACATGGCAGCGCCTGTAAGGTCAACTCACTGGTTGGTAACCCCTTGGAAGAAACCTTAACTATAATATCTCCTGCTTCTAATTTTCCGGCGACAATTGCAAGCAGCTTACCGCTAAAGAGTCTTCTGCTGGTTCCTTTATATTGGTCATAATCTGTGCTGTCACCATTATCCAGTCCAATCAGTCGTCCTGCTCCACTAACCTCTACCTCAACTCTGTTATTTGCATTGTCTACGGGAGTTCCATTTTCGTCTTCCATGGATATTTCCACAAAGATTAAATCACTACCATCTGCAAATAAAGCATCCTTATCCTGTGTTAGTACAATCCTTGCTGGATCACTGAAGGAACTCTTATGGTCAGTGGCAATTACATTACCATTTTCGTCATAAGCCACCGCCTTAATTGTACCCTTTTGATAAGGCAGCTGCCAGATACCGCTAAGCTGTTTTCCCTTTGCATGGTCAATCTCATAGATTCCTATGGATTCCTCATTAAAGAACAGCTCGGTCTTTGGTGCATTGGAATAAATGCGAATATCTATCAATTGGCCTTCATTAAAATCCCAATAGGGCAGGATGTGAACCATTGGTTTTACTTTATAATCAGTCCATTCTGCCTGATAAAGGTAGAAATGATCCTTCTTAAAACCCGCGGTATCTATCTGTCCAAAATAAGAATTCTTCGTCGTATAAGGTGTTGGTTCACCAATATAGTCAAAACCCGTCCAGATAAACTGACCCATACAATACTCTGCATCGCGGTCATCCGTAATTGTCTTCTGTCCGTTCTTTGCCCCCCAGCTAACACTGCAGTTATCTAGAGAAGAACACTGTTTATCCTCATAAGTTACAATTAATTTATTGGCCGGGAAATGATAGATGCCCCTGCTTTGTATAGTAGATGAGGTCTCACTCCCATAGATGTACCAATCAGGATATTTTTCATGATGCCCTTCATACAAATACTCTGCATAGTTGTAGCCTGCTGCCAGAACTTCTTCTGCACATCTTTGCGCATTCTCACCACTCATATAGTTAGAGCCAATGGTTACTTGCCCATTCCTTTTAGGGTCATGCAGCAACACGAGGTCCTTTAAAAGCTTTGTTATTTCAAGTCCTCTTACCCCTGCATGGGTATCATAGATCTCATTACCAATACTCCACATAATAATGCTTGGATGGTTACGATCCCTGCGAATCCAACTGGCAACATCCCTTGCACACCATTCATTAAAAAATCTGGCATAGTCATACTCTGTCTTTTTCAGCTCCCACATATCAAAAGCTTCGGATACAATCAGGATACCCAGCTCATCTGCCAGTTGCATCATTTCTACCGCCGGCATATTATGAGAGGTTCGAATGGCATTAACGCCCATTTCCTTTAACATCACTAACTGGCGGCGAAGTGCGGTTTTATTTACTGCTGCACCTAAGGAACCCAAATCATGGTGCAGATTAGCCCCGTGAAGCTTTACATGTTTATCATTTAAGAAAAATCCTTGCTTCGAATCAAACCTTGTGGTTCTAAAACCAAAGTTCTGCACTTCCTCATCCACAATTTTATTATCTACAATAATCTGTGTCTTCAACGTATATAAATATGGTGTTTCAATACTCCAGAGCATTGGCTCCTTCACAGATATCCTCTGCTGTTCTGCATCAACTTTTCCATCAATTACTTGCTCTTTCCAGGAGCTGGCAACTTCACTTCCCTGCTGATCAAAGATGCTATGTTTAATTACTGCCTTCACTTTCACAGAACTGATGAGTTCTGTCTCAAGTTCCACACTCCAGTTGTTATCTTCTCTTTGTGTAACCAGATAGACCCCATCTGTAACGATATGTGTGTCTTCCGAAGTTTTTAACCATACATTACGATATATTCCTGCACCTGAATACCATCTCGAGTTTGGTGCTTCATATACTACTTTAACTCTAACCACATTGCAGCCAGGCTTTAAAAGCCTAGTAATATCAAACTCAAAAGAAGAATAGCCATATTTCCACTCTCCTGCAAATTCATCATTAACAAAGACAGAGGAATTCATGTAAACGCCTTCAAAGCAAAGGCTTATTATCTGATCCCCTTGATCTTCTAAATAGAACTCTTTTTGATACCAGCCTTCGCTAGTTTCATACAAATCCTTTGCATTATATATTAACCAGTCATGAGGAATATCTATCTTCTCCCATACATATTGATCCTTCTTTTCTGAAAGATACTCTGTACCAACCTTCTGCTTTGTGAATAACCAACCATCATTAAATAATACTTTCTTAGACAATATCTTTCCTCCTATTACTTAACTATCTTCTGTCAAGCCAAATGTATCTAAACTTTTTCGATTGTATTATAGCATAAGCATATTCTCTAAAAATACTTTTAAAATTGTAGGTGTTTCCTGTGGTTATTGGAGTTTCTGATTAATATTCTATCTCTTGTAAAAAAAGTCCCTGTGCATTTGCTGGTGCACTTCCAGTGATCTCTGACGCCGGGTCTAGTATTTTATCGATGTCTGATTTCTCACGTTCTCCCAGTCCAATTTCAAGAAGGGTGCTGGCAAGCATCCTTGCCATATTGTGCAGGAAGTCATTCCCCTTTATTGTTATCTGAATTTCCTTTGAATCCTGATAAATATCAATGCTATGAAGTTCCTTTATTGTGGATTTGTTCTTCTTTACGGAGGAAAAATCTTTAAAATCATGCTTTCCAATGAGCAGCTCTGCTGCTTCCTTCATTCGTCCAACCTCTGGCTTATGGAAGCAATAATACGTATATTTACGATCAAAAACGCTTGGCACATCCCCAATTGCAATACGATATAAATAAGTTTTTGTCTTTGCATTTAAACTGGCATGAAAACGCTCCTGCATTTCCTCAACCTCAACAACAGCGATATCCATTGGAAGGTAACGGTTAAAGTAATTTTTAATCTCATAAAGCTTTAGATCTGATTTTGTTTTAAAGTTAGCAATCTGTGCATAAGCATGTACACCTGCCTCGGTACGACATCCGCAGTTTAATTCAACCTCTTCTCCGCTCATCTTACGAATCACTTCTAAGAGTTTGTTTTCGATTGTATTATCTGACTCAGCTTTTCCAAGTCTTTGCCATCCATTATATCGGCTTCCATCGTATTCTATCGTTAATTTAATATTTCTCACTGTTTTCTCCTTTAAAATAAAAATAATTAGTATTTTTGCTTCTTAACATAGTATCGATAATAAATAATAAAACATATCGAGGTCACAGTCCAGGTCATAGGATAGCTGAACATTACCGTCCTGACATCATGCAGAATTGGTACCATCGTAAAAATCCATACAACACGAAGTGCACAGATACCCACTCCTGTCATAAGCATTGGAATAAATGAATTTCCCATCCCTCTTAGTGTACCTGATAAAATCTCAATTAAAACATAGGTGAAGAAACCGGGGACCATAAAATGAAGGATCTCCACTCCTTCCTGCAAAACAAAAGCATCTTTTGTAAATAAGCGATATAGATAAGGTCCTACAAAATAGAGAAAAATACTCAAAAAGATTGCCACAGACATTGCAATTGAAATACATACCTTTACGCCCTTGCGTACTCGTTCGTAGCGTCCTGCACCAAAATTCTGCCCCGCAAAGGTCGTAATCGCTATACCAAAGGAACTCATAGTCATCCAGAAAAGACCGTCAATTTTACTGTAAGCACTCCAGGCAGCAATGGTATTGGTACCAAAGCTGTTCATATTGGTTTGTATTATAACATTAGAGGACGTATACATTAAGGATTGTAAGCCTGCAGGAAAGCCAATTCGTACAATACGATGCAGTGTGTCTACATGAAATCGAATTTTTCTTAAATATAACTTATAAACATCGCTTGTCCTCATTAAAGTAATACACACCAGCACAGCACTAAAAATCTGTGAAATAACTGTCGCCATCGCCGCACCGGCAACTCCCCAGTCAAGTAATACAACAAAAACTACATCCAGTAAAATATTTAATGCCACACTTAGAATTAAGAAATATAATGGTCTTTTGGAATCTCCAATTGCACGAAGTATTCCAGCTCCCATGTTATAGATTAAATTTGCAATCGTACCTGCAAAATAAATTCTTAAAAACGTAAGTGAATAATGCATAATTTCATCCGGTGTGCCCATCCATTTAAGGGCTACGGGTGCACCTAGGATACCAACAAAAGTGATAACGGCACCTCCTGCAATTGCCAGAGCAAGTGCGGTATGTACTGCCTTCTGCACTTCTTCCTCATTCTTACCCCCGTAAAATTGGGAAATTGCAACTGTTGCACCTGATGAAATTCCTATAAAAAAACCTATTAGAAGATTAATTAAAGTTCCTGTGGTTCCACCTACCGCAGAAAGTGCTTCTTTCCCTACAAAATGACCCACAAATATTGCATCTGCTGTGTTATATAGCTGCTGAAAAAAAGTACCAAATAAGAGCGGAAAGAAAAAAATAAGGATCTGCTTCCAAATCACACCTTCGGTAATTTCATTTGTACCTTGTTTATTCTTAATTGTATTACTTTCCAAGTGAATGACCATGCCTTTCATTTAAATTGCAATTAATGGTTTTACTTAACACCATAAACTTTTCTCCGTGTAAAGAAAGGGTGATAGGAGTAAACTCCCTCACCCAATAAATTCTTATAATTAGCTGATTCCTAAAACAAACTTTTTAAATATGTCCCCACGTTCCTCAAAGTTCTTAAAGAAACCATAGCTGGCTGCTGCAGGCGAAAACAGACACGTTTTTCCGCTTGCTGTTACCTTCATAGCAACCTCCACAGCCTCTTGTACATTAGAGGTTAAATAGATCGTGTGATCTTTAACTTTCTCCATGTCCTGCATAAGTTTCTGTATCCGCAGACCAGTATCCGGCATCAGAATAAAATTCCGAATATCCGTCCCTATAAGGTAATCTACAAGGGGCTGATATTCAATCCCCCGATCCATTCCTCCAAGAATTACAGTATCGATATTTTTAATGCTCTTTACTGCCTGGATTGTAGTTTCACATATGGTGGAAATAGAATCATTATAAAACTTAATCCCCTGTACCTCTGCTACATATTCCAAACGATGCGGCAATGGCTGAAATGTCTTAACAGCTGCTTCAAAGTCTTCGTCTGTAATGCCAAGATATTTGGCAATCGCGTATGCTGCACCAATATTATAAATATTATGCTGGCCAATAAGCAGCATCTCATCTTCGTTCAATTCCAAAACAGAACTATTATAGATAATATGATTTTCCTTAACAACCAGATCTGCATCCAATTGGGTATTCGATATCGTTATTGTCTCCTGCTTTGGATGCTTCCCAACATCTAAAAACTCCTTATTATAAAGAAGAAGGTCTCCCTTTTGTTGAAATTTATAAATATTTTCTTTGGCAACTGCATATTTTTCAAAGGTGCCGTAATGGTCCAGATGTTCCTGATAGATATTAAGGTGCAGTCCAATATGAGGTGAATGTGTCACATACTCCAATTGGTGTGAGGACATCTCATAAACAACTAACGTATCCGGTGTAATCTCATCAAGTACATTAAAAACCGGGATACCGATGTTACCCGCCAATACCACAGGTCTCTTTACTTCCTTAAGCACATGGTATAACAGAGAGGTTGTTGTACTCTTACCCTTGGTTCCAGTAATACCAATGGTCTGATCTCGATAAAATTCCAAGAACAACTCTGTCTGTGAAGTTAACTTCTTTAACGCCTTATTATTCTTACTATGAAAAACAATACCCGGGCTTTTAATAATAATATCATAGTCTGACAAGATTTCCTCATAAGAATTTCCGTTATGTAAGACTACGTTTTCTAGTTTTTCATTTATTTCATTCTTATCATAAATTCCAATCTCAAGCTCCGGCAGATGCTTTCTAATAAACTGATAAGTTGATTTTCCTTCTCTTCCAAAGCCTAATAGCAAAATTTTATTAGATTCTAGTTTCGTCAAGATTTGACTGATCATGCTGTACCTCATTCACCTAACATCAGATTTTTAATTTGTTCCACAAATTCCTCCGGTACCGAATTCTCATCATTATAATACTTCAGATACGGGTTTCCCGGCCTGCTGTTATAGGAGGTATAGAGGTCAGTGGTTTTATAATATTCAAAAAGCTTCGGCAGCTGCTTACCTTCTGCCTCAAGTTGATTTATTGTTATACCTATTGCTGTATTAATCTCATCACAAGTACCAACGCATTCGAACGGCTTCTCTGGTTCTTCTCCTATAAGCTGGCGAAAAATTGGGATAAGACTTTCTTTATTAAACATATCTGTACCAAAGATTTCGGTTAACTGATGTATCGGAATAAAAGGTGACAATATAAGTCCCACAAACAAGCATTTCGGGCAGTTACCACACCACCTGTCTTCTTTGCTTCCTACGTTACAGCTTCTGAAAATCTTATAGTAAAGCTCCTGCTTTGCAAAAAACTTTGCTATCTGAAATTCACTAAATGGTCTGAGTAAACTAAAATAATGTACACCGCTATTCACATACTTCTTCTCATAATTAATGAAATCCAGTTCAAAACGATAACTCTTGGAATATTGATGATTTACATCTGTACCTTCCACCGTACTCTCATTTGCACTGGCTTCATTTGAAAGAACTACATATCGTTTATCCTGCAGATATGCCGTTAATACGGAGGAAAATGCCACAATTGCTGAGAACGGCGTGTGCCCATTCAGGTATCCCACTTTGTTTAATCTTAGAAGATTAGCATCCAGACTTCGGTTGACAACAATAATTTCCTGCTCCAAAAAGCCTGCTATCTGTGCACATTGTCTTGAGGCACCTTTCTCATTAATCATATAACAAAGATTATTTTCTCTCTGTTTTCGCAGCAATTCCATTGTAACAACAGAGTCCTTGCCACCTCCTACCGGAATTAAACTTCCTGTTTTATCAGCATCAAATTTTACAAACTCACTATTTTGTGGTTGCGCAAGGATTTCAATCTTCATAAATTCCTCTATACTGCTTTGAATCCTATTTGTATAAAAGAATTCTCCAAGTCCTAAATAGTACTGTGATTTCCACCAAGCTATTTGTTCCTCATCAAGAAAACCTGCTTTAATTTGAACAAGGGGGGAACAGGCACATTTCCAGTAGCTGATTAATTCCACAAGTCCTAATTGAAAAGCAAGTTTATGAACAATTTCTTCCTGTTCGTAATTTAAATCAGCATGTTTTTTTACAAATTCCCACTTGGGTGTAAAAGTAACATAATCTCCCATACTAAAAAAGTATGTAATGGACAATCTATCTTCGTCATCTAATAACTCATATTTATCATATGTAAAAACAGGATGCTTCTCCCGCAATTCATAGAACCTATTTTGCATAGAAAACCTCCTGCTCCTTTGCTTTATTCGTTGTCAAAGTATTCATATATTATTAACTCTCCTAGAAAATATTGCATACACTATTAACCTAAATTAGGGTTTTGACTATGCTTATTATATGCTTCCCAGGGAAAGAATTCAATGTTTTCTTTATCTCTGCTGATATTTTATCGAACTCCTATTGCCATACTTAGAATTGAGGCCAAACTGTAACTATCTCTATAGCTTCTGTGATAATCTGGCTGGTGGTTGTTTAATCATCTGATATACTGGTATTATTCCAACTATAATATTAACAATATAGAAAAATCCCAGCAAAGCCACCATAGCAATCCATGGATAAACAATCGTTAACTGTAATGTTGGTACGACTGCTAAAAATTTAATAATACAGCTTAAAACCAATATTACAGGCAAGATGGTTGCATTTGTAATCCATATTACCTCAAGTGTAAATGCAGAAAGAATACTACTCTTTGTTATGCCAAGTAATCGATACACTGCTATTTCATCTGAACGCTTCATTGCATTGGACTTCATAGTAAAAAACAAAAGAAACATCGCAATAAGGAATACTGCCAATGTACTAATTGAGCGTGCATTCAGTCTGACCGCCCGCTCCGCCTGAAACTCATCCATTTGTTCTTGGTAGGTATCTTCGATTATCATTTCCACATATGTCATATCATAGTTGCCCGCTTCTGGGGAAAAGTATTTAATGGCAGCTTCCTTACCCTCGCCATAAACCTTAAACTTTCGATTTACACAAATATAACTATTTAATACTTCTTCGTAATAAGCATCATTCACTACATAGGTCACTTTATATTCATCCGGATACGTACCTGCCACTTTATATGAAGTAAGATTTTTACCTGAAAATTCGGTTTCTCCTTTTGCTGTCATATCTGCATATTTTGTTTCTGATACCATTACCTCATCGGCTCCCAGGGTGATATCGTCAAATTGACCAGGATAACTTTCTTTTAGTTGATCCAGCGAAGCAATGCTATCCGCCCAGGCTGCCATACTTATTCCCATATACTTATTCACATAGATAACAGGCTCGTTAACATCGCTGATACCTACAATGGTAAGCTGTGAACCAAATAAATCAGAGGTAACCTTTAAATCTATAAAATCCTTTAATTTCATTAGATTTTTAAGGATACTGTTATCTAAGAACACCTCAGCAACCCATTTATCGATAACGATCTCGTCTCTTTTTTGCGGCATACGACCAAGAATTAAATCTTCTTGATTTAAATGCTCCAGGGTTACATAAGCCGCTTCGGGTAATGTGTTTGCAATCTTTCCTATTTGACCAAAGCTATCATAATAAAACCCAAGCTTCGTGTTCAGATCAATATAGATATCCTCCGTTATCTTTTGATTTAAAAAGTTATGGTAAATTTCGTTAAACTCACCATAATACTCTGTGTTACTGGCCGCAGAATTTCTTTTTGCATTGATAAATACATAATGGGAATCATCCGTAACAAAAGACTGGCGATCAATGGAGGCTATCGTTAAGTAATCCGTTACGGAAAGTACAAGAAGGACTGCTGTTATGATAAAGGTAATAATCATGAACAACTGTTTTCTCCCTAAGATCTCAGCATTAGATTTGGAAAGACGATAGATCTCTTTTAAGGAAAGTCGTGCACCTTTGGCATCACTCATTTTTGAAAGCTCATAATTATTTTCTTCTAAATGCTTTAGTTCTATTACCGACCTTACATCATCCACCATCTGTATTTCTGTTTCTTGATTTAACATTACAATATTGGCGGGGTTCTCCGCCTGAATATAGAGCTTGCCATTCTGATAGACAAGATTAATATTATAGTTTTCTGACCGTGACTGCTCTAAGTTCTCTCTATCAGGAAGTTCGTTGCTATAAACATTAATATTAACATTCCCCTTATGAAGAATATCTTTCTTAAATTCCTTCAAATAGAGATTGGTATCCTCCATATGATGATAAATATCATTTCCCTTATGCCTGACATCTGAGATAATCTTTCCATCCTGTATATAAATAATACGGTCCGCAAAGAATTCCGCAATTCTCTTCTCATGCGTAACAAGAATTACCAGGCAATCCTTTGAAATCTTTTTAATAATTCCCATGATTCTCATGGTGTTTGCTTCATCCAGGTTCCCGGTAGGTTCATCTGCAAAAATGATATCCGGGGCTTTCACTAAGGCACGGGCAATTGCCACCCTTTGTTTTTGTCCTCCAGATAATTGGGATACTAACCGCTTGCGGTATTTTCTTAAATCCACCGCCTGCAATACATAATCAATTCTTTCTTCCCTTTCTTTTTCGCTAAGGTCATACATATTTAATGCGAGACCAATATTATAAGCTACTGTAGAATCCTCCAGAAGATATTGATCCTGAAATATATAGGCAAACCTGGAATTTCGGACAGCTTCAACTGACTTTTCTGAATATTTCATAAAGGTTACATCATCAATCTGAATTGTCCCGCTTGAAAAGGTATCCAGTCCGCCAACAGTATTTAAAAAAGTTGTTTTTCCTGACCCGCTTTCTCCAAGTATACAAACCAGACCACTGTTTCCAAATTCAACACTGGTATCATTAATGATATGATTTTCATTTAACTTTCCTTTATTATAATATTTATTAAGTTTACTTACCTTAATCATACAGCCTCCAGCTTACTTCCATTTTTGCCTGTTTTTTAAATAAACATTATATAGCCATACCGTAAATGTAATCACAGAAAAATTAAGCACAATATAAATACCATAGGTAAACAGATTGAAATATTTTATAATCCGCACTAAATAATCAACTTCAAATACCCGAAGTACATTTGCAAAAATGATCACAAGCGCAACTGCAACAGAAGTATAAAGATACATTTCAAAATAGTTGATTTTCTTAATTATTTTGTTCTCCATACCCATAGAGCCTAATATCATAAAATCTTTGTTTCGAATTTTCATAATTGACCTGACAATTAATATTTCCAGAGTGCTTATAATAAATAATACCAGCATGCCCCAGATTATGGTCAGATTACGCTCTCTTAATTTATCATTGTCATAGAAAACAGATCCTAAACGAAACGAACTGATTGCCTCGTAGCCCATGTCCTCTAATTTTGACAAAACCTTATCCGTATAGATATAGTCCGTCATATAGATAGAAGCCTGACTGCTTTTATGCGGATATATTTCATAGAACATATCTGAATTTATCTCAATGAAATGTAACGTACTTGAATTAAAGTCATCAATAACCTCCGTATCCCTTGTGTAAGTATCCTGACCAAGATATGCTGTCAAGAACGCTTCTCCCACTGCCTTTGAATTCATACTTAAATATTTACTCGACAGCCTGACTTCACCATATTTCAAATCATCACCAATTACCGGTATCATTGAAATACGATCCGTATATTCTCCCGTGAGAACATTCTTGGAGACAGCTAAACTATACGAATCTCCGTACATGGTTAAGGATAACATCTGACTAAGTTCTTCCGAGAAATATGCTTGATCCACATTTTCCTTTAGAATACCTACAATTTTAACCTTTGTACTATAATACTGATCATGCTTCCAGGAATTCTGACTTTCAAAATAACAAAGAAGCTCGCTTCCCAGAAGGCTTTCGTCGCCATATAGAACAATTTCGTTTCTTTCCTTTGGAAGTCTGCCTTCGCTTAAATCTTCGGCTGATATACAGCTTGAAGATTTTACATAATGATTCCATTTCTTTGGACTAAAATATCTAAGACGTTCTTCCTTCTTCGAATCATCACCAGATTCGTAATTATAAATATAATCCGTACCCTGCTCAAGGAAATAGTTAATATCGTTGGAGTAATCGTATTTATCCGCCGTCACCACATGAGAAATATTATTAAAGTTATTCATATCCGCTTCTGTTATTTCACTGCCATCGGGTTTCTTAACTACAATTCTGGTATCATCTCCATTAACAAAGATATCTTGATTATATTCCTTGGCAAAGGTATCATCCCAGTTTGCATAGATTTCACCCAGAAATAGAAAGCTTATTGCAGATGTTAATAATAAAAATAAAAGGTAATATAGCACTCGTCCCGGTTGTGTAATTATGTTCATCCAGGAAAATCTAGCCGCAATTTTACTTCCCGACTTTAGTTTCTGTAAGGAGTTCGTGGTGTTCCTATGTTCCTCTTTCTCCTCTATGGCAGCCTGTTCTTCTGCTTTTTGTAATAATATATCTGATACAACCTCACCATCGTGAATCCTTATTTTTCTCGTGGCATAGGGTTGTGCTTCCTCATAATTATGTGTGACAGTTATAATAAGCTTATCCTTTGATAACTCACTAAGTAACTGCATAATTTGCTTACCATTCTCGCTATCCAGATTACCTGTTGGCTCATCTGCAATAATAATATCTGTGTTTTTGGCTAAAGCTCTGGCAATAGAAAGTCTTTGCTTCTGACCGCTCGAAAGTCTTAATGCCTTCTGATTCAACTGTTTCTCCAGCCCAACCTTTTTAATTAACGTAATAGCAGTCTTTTTTGCTTCCTTTAATTGATAGCCTTGAATTAGCAAAGCACTTTCCACATTAGCTAATACACTATAATGTTCTATCAGGTTATAATTTTGAAATACAAAGCCAATCTTATTCTTCCGGTATTTTTCCCAGTCAGAGGCATCATAATCAGAAGTGATACTGCCATCAATGTATAATTCGCCGTCATCATAGGTATCAAGGCCACTGATAATGTTCAGCAGAGTTGATTTTCCGCTGCCGCTTTCACCGGTGATAACGACAAATTCACCAATATTAAATTCCAGCTTTATCTTTCGCAATGCAGGTGTTACCGCATTGGAAGAATAATAATACTTGGATACATTATCAAGCTTAATTCTCATAAAGAAACCTCTCCTTTCCCAATCACCTCTCCGATCCGGTAACTGCAACCTGTATTATCTTACGAATTTTTATTAATTGTATTAATATCAACTGTTCCTAATTAGTTACGTTCAGCGTTTAACCTATTAAATTATTATACTTATTATTCCATATACACACAGATTACTTAACCTTAATAAATACACAAAAAACATGGATATATTTTACCTGTGCTTCCTGTTTACTCAATTTTTTTTAAAGTTTAACAAATTTCTGCAAAATAAAATGCATTTATCCCTAAATATATGGGTATAAGTGTAGCATATTTTCTCGATTTATCAAGTTATTTAAGCTTTATTCCATCATTATAAATTCATTAGAATTTTCAAAATATCTTTTCTATGTTTATATTAAGTGCTATAATCTTCCTAATCGCAGCATTTTATTCCTGCTTTTACCAAGTGTAGCACAACAAAAAGCTAGAGCAAGGTAAAATCATATCCTGCGTGTTTATTGCGGCTGAATACAGCTGCTGGTAATGCAGGTGCATTTCAATATACCTGCGTGTAACAAGATGAAACGACAGGTCGTTTCACTTGTCATAAATAAAATTGAACCAT
>JASGEU010000181.1:0-23947 GCA_047606065.1 Mobilitalea sp. | reverse complement strand
CTGCACCGGAGATAACTAAGAACCTAATTAGTTTTCGTTATAATACGTTGGCTGGTGCAAGGGAGAATGCAAGGCTGATGGGCCATGAAAAAGGTGCCTTGTACCCCTGGAGAACTATATCAGGAAGTGAATGCTCTGGTTATTTTCCTTCCGGAAGTGCCGCTTATCACATAGATGGTGACATTGCATATTCTATTATATCGTATTATCTGGCTACAAAAGATTTAGATTTTATAGCCGAGAAGGGTGTAGAAATCCTTTTTGAGACAGCCAGACTCTGGCTGGAGGTGGGCAACTACAGCCAAGGCACATTTCGCATTAACGAAGTAACTGGGCCGGATGAATATACCTGTATGGTAAACAATAACTATTACACCAATGTATTGGCAAAATATAATCTAAAGTGGGCAGTAAAGTTTTATCATCTATTAAAAGCTGCTGATAAAACGGATGTAATAAAGAAAATCACTCTGACACAGGAGGAGATTGAGAGCTTCGAAAGAGCAGCTGAGAGTATGTATCTCCCGTATGACGAGGAACTTAAAATTAATCCTCAAGATGATTCCTTCCTACATAAAAAGACCTGGGATTTAGAAGCAACACCACAGGACAAGTTTCCGCTTTTGTTACACTATCATCCACTACATCTATGCCGGCATCAGGTGTGTAAGCAAGCGGATACAGTGCTGGCACACTTTATTCTGGAGGATGAACAGGAGCTGGAGACGATTAAAAACTCCTATGATTATTACGAGAAATGTACCACGCACGATTCCTCCCTTTCGACTTGTGTTTTCAGTATTATGGCAGCTAAGTTGGGATGCATGGAAAAGGCATATGATTATTTTGGTGATTCTGCTCTGTTGGATTTATTTAATACTCATAAGAACACCAAGGATGGCATTCATACTGCAAACATGGGCGGAACCTATATGGCAATTATCTACGGCTTTGCAGGTCTAAGAATTAAAGAAAGAGGAATAAGTTTTGCACCAGGGATACCTGCCAGATGGGATAGTTATAAGTTTATTCTTCAATATGAGGACAGTCGAATTCAAGTTGAAATCTCCAGGGACATGAGTACTTTCACGCTTCTTGATGGTAGCAGTAAAGTTATAAAAGTATATGATACGGATTATGAATTAAAGGATGTGCTTGATTTACCTATTTTTAGAACAACTTAACAATATGCTGCGTTTATTAAAGATTTAACTAGAACTACTATGGATATGATATAGCTTGCCTCCATTGAAAAAATGGGTTAAAATGATTAGGACATGGTTATATTTGGAATATGCAGAAAGGTATATAAACATTTATCTAAATATAATAATAAAGTTTCGGCAAGTATAACGGTAACGGAATAGTATAATTACCAGTTCCAGATTATAAATGCATAAGGTGATGGTTAGGAGAGGAACGATGGCCATTTTAACGGAGGATCAAATAAACAATTTATACTTTAGAAAAATTGGAGGATTTCCACCGAAAAAAAGCATGATAGAACTTAAGGACTATCAAGGTGAGAATGAATTGAGTATATTTTGTACTCAACTAGACGCTTCCTACAGTGAACGTGAGAAAAAGCGAATACTGGCTGAGTGGATCGACTTTTTGAGATCAAATACGAAAGCCTTCAAAGCGTTACATTTTAATTCCCGTGTGCCACAGAAGCTTTTTGATGCAGCTTGCTGTCAGGAAGATTTGGAAGAACTCCGCTTCAAATGGGGAGCATACGAAGATTTATCTGAACTAAAGAAATTGTACAAATTAAAGTATTTGTATATCGGTTCAGGTGCAAGTGTCCGAGATATTACGTATCTTGGAAATTTAAAAAACCTTATAGTACTCCATGTCGAAAATTTTAAGAAAATTGAGGACTACTCGACCCTTGTCAGTCTTGATAAGCTGGAACAGTTAGTAATCAGTGGACCAATACTTGGCAATACACCAATAAAAGATTTAGATTTCCTGTACAAAATGCAAAATCTGGTTTCCCTTTGGCTTCCAAACACAACCCTCAGAAGAAAGTATAGTAAAGAAGAGTGGGAGAGTCTTCGTTCGGCATTACCAAACCTTCACATCATTTAGAGCTATGAGTGCAATGTTCCATTTCACTTTTAAACCGATATAAAACCGTTGATTAAATCTAAGGCTGTTGCAAAATAAATACTTTGCAACAGCCTTTTCTGTAGCTCTACTTCTTAATGTCAGATCTTAATTTTGATGCTGAACATCCATAAACCTCTTTAAACATGCGGTTAAAGACCTTATAATTGCTGAAACCATGCCGTTCCTGAATGGTTGTAATAGTATCCTCCGTTTCCAGTAAATCTTTATGGATATGAGTTAATCGAACCAGATTAACATATTCCAGAAACGAAAAACCCATATATTTCTTAAAGGTTCTGCAAAAATATTCTGGATTTAAAGCCACTAACTTTGCCGCCTCTGTCAGGCTAAGGACTTCCATATAGTGCTGCTCCACATAGGTTATGACAGTACGCATTCGCATAAGATGCTTGGCATCTTTATTTTTTTCTACAGAATTCTGACGAACAGAATAATTGGTAAATAAAAGATGTAAAAATAAATGAAGGTTACTGCTGAATAAAAATTGGTATCCTTCCTGACATTGCTCGTATAAGGTTTTCATTGTAAGGATATGTTCGACCATTGCCTGAAAGACTTCATTTTCTTGCAATTCCTCATGAGGAAAATATTCTTTGAACTGTAAAAATTCAAATTGCTGGATGGCTTGATTCAGAAAATCGTAAGGAATCTGCAGCAATAAGACTTTTGTCTCGCCTTCGCTTAGCGTGTAATGAATATCACTGGCATTAACAACAAAGAGATCGTTGTGTCTAAGTGTGTATTTCTCATCATTACGTGTCAAATGTAAAGTACCTTTTAATAAATAGAGTACTTCGATATGATTATGCCAATGACTTGGCACCAACTGATTGTAAGAGTCATAAATACCAAAATAAACAGGAAGCTGTGCTCTTCTGGTTATTATTTCATGAGTTGTCATTGCAGCAATATTCCCTTCATTATATGTCGTACATAATTGTAATCATCTATATGTAAAGTAGCATCTAAACTAAAAGAAGTCAATATTGACTGAATAGAAAGTCATAAATAGTCTTGTGCGTTATTGTCAAAAATAATAATATGAAGTCAGAAACATGAAATAAAATATGGTATGTCACGTGATGACCCCAAACAACGAGGGACCGCAGGTTTTCGAGCTTGTTTCTGAATAGGTGCAATTATATTTAAGAAATGGAGAAGGATATGTATAAATGGCAAAGAGTTATGTATCAACCAAATCTGCCCCTGGGAGTGAATGGTGAAAAGGTTACATCTTCCAAGGCGCATAGAGATTTATCAAAAGAGGCTGCAAAGGAAGGTATGGTTCTTCTTAAGAATGAGCAGCAGCTTCTGCCGCTAAAAAAGGGAACTAAAGTGGCATTATTCGGTAAAGGAAGTTTTGATTATGTAAAAGGCGGCGGTGGCAGTGGTGATGTAACCGTTGAATACATGACAAACCTGTATGAAGGTATGAAGGCACTGAAAGAACAGGTTAGTGTTTTTGAAGAGTTATCATATTTTTATCGGGATAATGTTAAAAGTCAATATAGTACTGGTGCAGTACCAGGCATGACAGTGGAACCTGAACTTTCAGAGGAATTATTAAAAAAAGCAAGAGTATATGCTGATACAGCAATTATTACCATCAGCCGTTTCTCCGGGGAAGGCTGGGATCGCAATAACGAAGTTGAATTTAAGAATGCTGATATCTTCCAGGAAGAAGCTGCCTTTGCACGAAGGCAGAAAGAAATATATCCCGAGGGTGACTTTTGTTTAACTGCTGCTGAAACCACTATGGTAAACAAAGTAAAAGAGCAGTTTGACAAGGTAATCGTGGTAATGAACGTTGGTGGTATGGTGGATTCCACCTGGTTTAAAGAGGATACTTCCATTCAATCCGTGCTAATGGCTTGGCAGGGAGGTATGGAAGGCGGCTTAGCAGCGGCAGAGTTGCTATGCGGACTAAGTAACCCCTCCGGTAAATTATCAGATACCTTTGCCAATGCTTTGGAGGCTTATCCATCCACTGCTACTTTCCACGAATCCGATGACTATGTGGACTATGTAGAAGATATCTATGTGGGCTATCGCTATTTTGAGACGATACCTGGTGCAATTAGTAAGGTAAATTATCCGTTTGGTTTTGGATTGTCCTATACAAGCTTTGACTGGAATGTTGTTGAAATCAAAGAACAGCAAGGTGTAATTAAAGCAAGAGTAAGTGTTACAAATACAGGGAAAATGGATGGTAAAGAAGTAATACAAATCTATGCCAGTGCACCTGGGGGACTGCTTGGTAAATCGTCAAAGAGTCTGGTAGCATTTGAGAAAACTCGCCAGCTAAAGGTTGGAGAGACACAGGTACTTGAACTTGAATTTTGCGTTGATGCTATGGCTTCCTATGATGATTTAGGTAAAATTCAAAAATCGGCATATATCCTGGAAGCAGGTGAGTATGCGTTTTATATAGGTACCTCCGTCAGAGATGTTGTTAAGGCAGAATTTATTCATATTGAAACACAGAACAGAATTGTGAAGCAGCTTTCCACGAAGATTGCCCCTACTTCACTTCCAAAGAGAATGCTTTCAGATGGCAGTTATGAGGAACTGACAATGAAACAGTCTAATGACATGGATTTCTGTGCATTTGATAAATTAGAATTTTTAGAAACAGAGCTATATACGGCACCGGTAAGAGCGATACCACCTTATCGAATCTATGTAGAACCTCATAAAGAAGGAAATATTCCCTTATCCGATGTTGCTGCGGGTAAAGTATCCTTGGATAAATTTATAGAACAGTTAACAGATGAAGAAATCGCTCATTTGCTGGGCGGTCAGCCCAATACTGGGGTTGCTAACACCTTTGGTTTTGGTAATATACCGGAATATGGGGTACCAAATGTAATGACAGCAGATGGACCGGCAGGTCTTAGAATCCTCCCAAGGTGCGGAGTTAATACAACGGCATTCCCTTGCAGTACCTTACTCGCGTGTACCTGGAACGGTGAACTTGTCTATAAGGTAGGAGAGGCTGGAGCCAAGGAAGTAAAAGAGAATAATATAGCAGTATGGTTAATGCCGGCAGTTAACATACACAGAAGTCCACTTTGCGGACGTAATTTTGAATATTATTCAGAAGATCCTTTCTTAACAGGTAAACTGGCAGCAGCAATGGTAAAGGGAATTCAAGCCCAGCATATTGGGGCAACGGTAAAACACTTTGCTCTAAATAATAAAGAGGTTAATCGTAAGAACAGTGATTCCAGAGTGTCTGAACGTGCGGCACGAGAGATTTATCTGAAAGCCTTTGAAATAATCGTCGAGGAAGCAAATCCCTGGTGTATTATGACAGCTTACAATGTTATCAATGGTCATCGTTCCTCCGAATGTAAAGAACTTCTGGATGGAATCTTAAGAGATGAATGGGGCTGGAACGGTTTGGTTACCACAGACTGGTGGACCCGTGGTGAGCATTATAAAGAAGTGAAAGCGGGAAATGACATCAAAATGGCAACCGGATATCCGGAACGACTTATGAAAGCAAAAGAATTAGGGCTGATTACGCGTGAAGAGATGGTAATTAGTGCAAAGAGAGTTTTAGAACTGATATTAAAGGTAGATTAGTAAAATAATTCATAGATAATAAAGCGGATAACAACTTCCCCAAGGAGTGTTATCCGCTTCTTCCTGTTTATGATAGTGATATCATAATATATGAAGTTAATTTATCTTATTTATGATTTTCTGCTATAATTGTTTCCAAGATATTTAATTCGATTTCAAATTCTTTAATTGTATCAATATACTCAGCTATATTAGAGTCATATCTTTTGATGCTATCATTATTCCACACAATTTTTCTTTTCCATAGGTCCAACATATCTACAGTTTTCAAACATCTATCGTATATTTCATTTTTAATTATTAATTTTTCCATATCAATTCTAGTGGTTTTCAAAAGATCTTTTGTTTCCCGAAGCTGATTTTCCATATCAATTTTTACCAATAGAATATTTTCGTAGTTAATCATAAGTGGCTTCCTCCATACCTAGCAATATAGTGTTACCAATCGTTTACAGATAAAGGTATTCCAAGAATGCAAAATTCACATTTATCTTAAAGAAACAAATGCTAATATTTCTTTATAAAACTTACCTGCATCGTCTATCTGCTATTGTGTTAATTAGTTTTCTTTCTCCACTTCAAAAGTAAGGAGGAATTAATAATGACAGCTACCGATCCGACATTATGAACTAAAGCACCGAGAATAGGATTAAGTATTCCGGTAATGGCAAGTGCAATTGCAATAAAGTTCAATATCATAGAGGCGGTTAGATTTATTTTAATGGTACGCATGGTTTTTACAGAAAGCTTAAGAAGGTGGGGGAGTTCCTTAATGTCATCACTTACAAGCACAATGTCAGCAGCATCAATGGCGATATCACTACCGACACCACCCATAGCAATACCTACATGCGCAGTTTTGAGTGCAGGTGCATCATTAATACCATCACCCACCATACAAATAGGTTCGTTATTTGTCTGATAGGAACGGATCAGTTCCAGCTTCGTTTCTGGAAGACAATCAGCCTGTACCTCAGAGATATTAGTATTTTGGGCAATATGAGAGGCAGTCACTTTGGTATCTCCGGTTAGCAGGACTGTCTTTACCCCTATGTTTTGAAGCGCTTCTACCATTTGAGCTGCATCAGGTCGAAGTACATCGGATAAGGCGATAGCACCAATAGCGGTTTTATCTTTTGCAAGATAGATGACCGTAGAGCCGTCTTCTTTTGCTTCTTTGGCAATAAGAAGAAGTTCTTCTGGAAGTACTATTTTATATTCCAGCATCAAAGCTTCATTGCCAGCATGAATCTCCTGACCAGAAATACGTGCAATAACACCACGGCCAGCAAGTAGTTTGAAGTCTTCCGGTTGTTCTGGCAGCATTTGATTCTTAGTTCTATAATCGGCTACAATTGCTTTACCAAGTGGATGTTCTGAACGAGATTCCGCAGCTGCTGCCAGAGTAAGAAGAGAAGGTTCATCAATATCAGGATCAATACTATGTATCTGCGTTACTGCGGGTTTACCATAGGTTAATGTACCAGTTTTATCAAAGGCAATACGCTTCACCTGTGATAAACGTTCGAGGGCATCACCTTCCCGTATAAGGATACCAAATTTTGTCGCGTTACCTATACCGGCCATAATTGCCGTAGGAGTAGCTAATACCAGGGCACAGGGACAGAAAACAACCAAAATAGTAACAGAACGTATAATTTCACCGGTGACAAACCAGGTGACAGCAGCGGAAAGTAAGGCAATTACTACGATCCAGGTCGCCCATCTATCGGCTAAGCCAACAATCTTTGCTTTTCCTGCGTCAGCAGATTCCACTAGACGAATCATTCGTTGCAGGGAACTATCTTCACCGACCTTCTGAGCAACCATATCGAAGGTACCGAACTGATTAACGGTTCCGCTGAATACTTCGTCCCCTTCATTTTTATCTACAGGCAGAGATTCTCCGGTCATAACGGATTGATTAATAGAGGTTTGACCTTTTAGAATTTTACCGTCCACAGCTACTGTTTCTCCTGCGAATACTCTTAAAACATCATCAATTTTAATTTGATCTGCCGGTACAATTTCCTCTTTATCTGCTCGTATCACACGGGCAGTGGTAGGAGTTAAATGAACCAATTTTTCAATGCCGGCACGGGCTTTTGCTACTGTGTGTTCCTCCAAGTATGCGCCGAGTGCCATGATGAAGGCGACTTCACCTGCTGCAAATATTTCGCCAATGATGATGGAAGCTATAAGTGCGATGGATACAAGAACATCAGCCTTAATATCGAATTCTGTAACAAGTCCAACAATTGCGCCTTTAATAATGGGTAATCCACAAAGAATAATCGCTATCCACGCTAAATCGATTGGCAGTGAACCAATGTGAAAGAAGCTGACGACTAATGCAAGAACGGATAAGACTAAAAAAAGAATAGTGCGCTTATTCTCATCTTTTATAAATGAAATCAATGTTATAACTCTCCCTTCCATACCCCTGGGGGTATGGTTGTAGTATACCCCCAGGGGTATGCTATGTCAATAAACTTTTTTAAAATTGAACATAGTATTATAAATTTGCTTTAAGCAGTACAAAAACTCGAAATGCTTCTTTTATTTTAATAGTAACGAAAAAGGAACAAGTTATTAAAGTTCAGTTATGGCAACCAGACTCTTAACAACTTGTTCCTTTTTTAAAATTTCATATTTATATTACAATTACATATTAATTATTAGGACATTCTTGAAAAATGTTCAATAGCCTTAGCAAAATCAGCAATCGTTTTATCCGAGTTACCGTGCTCAATACCTTCACGGACACAATGATTTAAATGTCCTTCCAAAACAACTTGTCCAACCTTGTGTAAAGCACTTTTTGCAGCATTTATTTGAATCAATACCTCTTCACAGGGTACATCTTCTTCCACCATTTTATCAATCGCTTTCAGCTGACCCATAATTTTATTTATGCGTTTGTGAAGATTATCACTGTCCATACATTGTCGCATGGCTACACCTCCTTCATACCCATAGGGGCATAAATAAATATAACAGTTTTTATACCTAACGTCAACTTGAGCTCTATTTCATTATATATTGGTGAAATGAGAAGATGGCATCTTGGAATAGCATTATGACATTTTTGCATACTAACCCTCTGTTTTCGATACCCTTTTTAATTAGATTTGTTGTGATAAAGTTATGGATTTTAATTAAGTATATTGTATAATATTACTATGTATTTTATTTCTAATTATCAGTAAATACGAAGTGGGAAGTTTATATAAATGGGAGGGTGCTATGTGTACTATTCGTACTATTATCGTTGTACCATATGATGAAAATTGGATTATTGAATTTAAAAAAATCAAAGATGAAGTGTTATCTGTTATTTGTGACGATATTATTTCTTTTGAGCACATAGGCAGCACCTCTGTTCCGGGATTATGGGCAAAGCCGATTATTGACATAAATGTTATAGTTGAAAATACAAAGTTGCCACTAGTTATTGAAAAGTTATTCAGCATTGGATACCTACATGAGGGCAATTTAGGAATTGAAGGTCGTGAAGCATTTAAATATTCAGACAAACCACATTTAATGCAACATAATTTATATGTGAGTACAAAGGATTCAGCTGAATATAAAAGACATATTGCCTTTCGAGATTATTTAAGGTCGCATCCTTTGGATTGCATAAAATATAGTGAAATAAAAATAGAAATGTCAAAGAAATTTCCACATGATATTGACAGCTATATAAAAGGAAAAGAACCTGTAGTGAGGGAAATATATCAAAAATGCGGAATACCTTTGAAGTAACAAGTGAAGAAAGGGCAAAATAATGAAAAAGATAAAATTAAGAAGTATTGTTGTTGCGACTATAGCACTTATTATACTGTTTATCGGTATATACTATATTCAATTTACAAGCCTTGGTTATTTTGCAACAGTTCAGCTCAGAGGATATACGCAGGTAAAAGATAATATATATCTGGATAATAGTTTCAATGAGGATAGTTCTAATGTATTGTCAATCATTGAGGAAGCGGATAATAGAATAGAAACATTTTGGGGTGAGATTAAAAGTAAACCTCGCATCATTATCAGCGATAATGATAAAAATCTTAAAAAAATGGGCTGGACAGGAAACCCAGCATTAACAACAACGTCTGTATTTTTTGGAGCACATAGTTATGTTGTAATTTCTCCCAAGGGTTTAAATATTGATGTTGTTGCACATGAATTAACTCATGCGGAATTACATAATAGAATACATAAAGGGAAACTGTTATATCAAAGACGTGTTCCGGTTTGGTTCGATGAAGGTGTGGCTACCCAGAATGATTATCGTGAAAATTATAATTATGATGCTTGGGTGAATGTGACGAATGATGGTAAGAATATTACGGATTTTTCACGGTTAGAAAGTCCAATTCAATTCTATAATCCTGATATTAATATTCGCAGGTATAACTACATAATCAGTAAACACGAAGTTAGTGAATGGATTGAAGAACATAGCGTTGGCGAGTTGATTTCATTAATTGATGCGGTTAATAAAGGACAATCCTTTAACGAAATATATACTTTAAAATGAGTATATTCTAACCTGTTCAATATTCATATACTAGGGTTAAGAAAATATTTGAAAAGGGCAGTTCCGATAAAAGGTTGGAACTGTCTTTTTCTAATCCATGATAAGTAAAACGACTTGTCGTTTCATCTTGTTAATGGGAAAGTTTATCTAATTAATTAGAAATGCTCAGCATGGTACGCACTTCGCGGAATGGTATGTATTGCTTTGCCATAGAACAGGATTAAAATATTTGTAAGTAAAGGATTAACTGTGCTAAACTGAATATGTTTACAATTGAAAAAGGGCATAAACATTCCATCATGAGTCGTTTTATGATGCAAAATCTAAAACATAGATGTATTCTTAGATCGCTATTTGTGAGCCGTAAAGCTTAATAGTTTAATTAATAGATTTAGTGGAAAGGGAAGGCAGCAGATGAAGAGATTTGATAACCTGTCAATACGTAAAAAATTATTTGTAGGTATGCTATCGTTTTCTGTACTATTAGTGGTCCTTGTCACTGTCATTGCAGGGGTTATTACCTATAGGACCATGAGGAATCAATTGATTTATAACCAGAGAATGAGCATTCGATGGCTGCAGGATAGACTAAATTCTGAAGTGGAAAGCTACTCTGACTTATTTTATAAATTTGAAATAACCAAGAAACTAAAAAATGACATTGTATCATGGTGTGATACCGATGATGAGGTGGACTATTCTGTAAAATTGGATCTCATCACCGCCATGAATGAAACAATCAGTATGGATAAAAACTTAAATTCCATAGAGATCTATAATTATGCAAAGAATGAAGTATTGGAAGCAAAACGCTCCGGAGCCAAAATGAGTGAGATTAGCAACAGGTTAGATTATTGGTATCAAAGAGATAAGGATTTGCAGACCAATATTGTGTTTTCTAAAAATGAAAAAGAAATAGTTGTATCTCATGAAATCTATAATTTCAGTGATAAAACACCGATGGTTTTAATCGTTATGAAGCTTCGCCCCTATCATACGGAGGAAATCCTTGAAGATATTAAAACGACCAATGAGGAGTCCATTCTCATTTTCAATGATCAGAATGAGTTAATTGTTGCGGAGTACGGAACCAATGCGAAGTTTGAGCAGAGTAATTTAGAGGATATTTCAAAGCAATTGCTGGGTGCAAAGGTGCAGGAAATCTATCAGGACGGCAGCTTTTGGTTTCTTAGAGAAGTGAATGGAGGAAAGCTGAGAATACTGATGACAGTGCCAGTCAGCACCATACTTGCAGCACTAAGCAGTACCTTACTTGCAGGTATTGCCATTGCAGTATTCGCAGTTATTATCTCTACCATAGGTTCCATCTTGTTCTCCAGAGTCTATAGTAAGCCAATTATTGAATTATCAGCGACCATGCGAACAGTGACCATTGACGATTTCTCGGATGTGATTGTTAATACGAGAAAGGATGAAGTTGGTATCTTGCATGACAGCTTTGGAGTCATGATTGAGCGCAATAAGAAATTGATCGCCATGGAGTATCAGAGTAAGATTGAAAAACGTGAGGCACAGATCAGAGCATTGCAAGCCCAGATTAATCCTCATTTTATGTATAATACCCTTCAGGTCATCGGGGGAATGGCACTGAAGAAAAGTGTGCCGGAAATTTATAAAATTACCACTGCATTGGGAGATATAATGAGATATTCCCTGAATTTCTCCAATGAAATGGTTTGCTTAAAAGAAGAACTGGAATATTTTAAAGCTTATCTGACAATTCAGAATGAACGCTTTGGCAATCGTATCAGCCTTGAAATTAATATTCCGGAAGAACTAATGATATATTTAATTCCAAAGCTGATTCTGCAGCCTTTACTTGAAAACAGTTTGGAACACGGTTTATCTAACAAATCCGGTGAATGGCGAATTATATTAAAGGGGGAAATGCAGGACGAAGATTTACTGCTATCTCTTGAAGACAATGGGATTGGTATTGAACCGGAGCGACTGTTACAAATACAGGAAAACTTAAAGAATGAGGCAGAAAAATCCTTGAAATCCAGCTCACATATTGGCTTGTGCAATGTCGATGCGAGGTTAAAGCTAACATTTCCTGAAGATAAGTATGGAATTTCAATCAATAGTTCCTATGGGGAAGGAACGCATGTGCAATTATTGACCAAAGCAATCAGGAAACAAGAGGATAAGGAGCAATATACGGTAACCGAATGATGGACAAGTTGAAATAGGAACTAAATAAAATATTTCATTAATGTACGTAAGAAAACTATTTAAAAGTGTTTGAAGAAGAACGGAGAATGGTATGGGGAATTTTAAAGTTGTTATTATAGATGATGAACCCTGGACAAGGGAAGTTATTAAAACTTTGGCTAATTGGGAAGCCTTGGGGTTGGAAATTGTGGGAGAGGCTTCGGATGGAGAGTATGGATTGGAGTTAATACGGTTAATGGCTCCTGATATTATTCTAACAGACGTAAAAATGCCTCATTTGAACGGCATTGACCTCATTGATATCTTAAGAAAAGAGGAGAATCATACACCGGTTATTTTTATTAGTGGCTATGATGATTATACATTTATCCGAAGTGCCTTAAAACTGGAGGCAATGGATTATTTGCTGAAACCAATAAAACCGGAGGAATTGAATCTTCAATTAAGTAATTGCATTAAGCTCCTTAAAGAAAGAAAAGAATTTAATACACAAAACAAGGGCATTGAGATTGGCTTTCTTAATGCTGTGTGGGCAAATAAATTTTATGCTTTGAGGGATAATCTATCGGATGCCTTAAACTCATTGGATGTATCCGTTATAAAGTTAAAATGTGGTGAAATATATGAATTGGTAACTAAAAACGAGAGTGAGAATTTATCAAAGGAGATTAATGTCTGCATTTATTATACCTTAATGAATACCCTTGAGAACTTTATTCTTAGCAGAGATTTTGAGGTACGAGAGATCTGGAATATCAGTGACAGCACTTTTGTATTTAGCAGGGACTGTTCTTTAAGGGATATGATGGACTTTGTTCAAAAGCTTTCCTGTATTGCAGCAGAAAAGATGAAGGAACACAATCGTAACCGTAATCGTCTTGAGGTAGGAAAAATAAAGAAATACCTGGAGGAACATTATACGGAGGGAATAACTTTAGAGCAGATAGCATCTAACTATTTTGTCAGCAAGGAGTATTTAAGCAAAGCGTTTAAACTATCGGTGGGGAAAGGCTTTTCAGAGTATCTGACAGAATTAAGAATGGAACGTGCAAAGGAGTTAATCCTTGACTATAAAATACCACTGAAGGACGTGGGGGAATTGGTCGGCTATGTGGATCAGGCACATTTTTATAAAACCTTCAAGAAATTCTTTGGTAAAACACCGGGGGAAATCAGAGGTTCAATAATTGACAATAAATAATACCTATAAATGAAAATGTATTCTTAGTCAAAATCGAATAAGATTAGCTTACCGTATTAGAGAAGGTAATGCGGTTTAGACACTGACAAGTGTTGACTAAAATACATAAAGTAGGAGGGTTTACAATGAAAATGAAAAAAAGATGGATTTCTTTGGTTATGGTAATCAGCCTGGTATTGTCATTGGCTGCATGTGGAGGGCAAGCAGAGGATAAGCCTGGTTCTGGGTCAAACGACATAACAAAAGCAACAGATAAGCCACAGGATTCAAAGGATGTAACAGAAGCGGCGGAACCAAGAGAGGTTGAGCTTAATATTATGATGAGCTTTCCACAGTATATGGACCAGTGGGAAACTTATACCAAACAGTTTGAAGCAAAGATGCTTGCAGAGGAGAACATTAAGGTAAAGGTTAACCTTGAAATGCCAAGTACAGATCAATATGACAGTGTACTTCAGGCAAGATTAACCGGTGATGATGCACCGGATCTATATACCATCCATAGCAATAATATCAGTACCTATAACAAAGCTGGTTATCTTGCTGACCTATCTGGTGAGCCTTTGGCAGCTAAGATATTTGATAATGTGAAGAAGACAGTGACCCTTGAAGATAAATTATTAGCTCTTCCAATTGAAAGTACGGCTTGGGGTGTACTGTATAATAAGGACATTTTTGAAAAATGCAACTTACAGGTACCAAATACTTTAGATGAGCTGAAGAATGTATGCCAGGTATTAAAGGACAATGGGTACACTCCTTTCATGTTAGCTTATCAGGAACAGTGGGTACCACAGCTCATGACAGCACTTACCATCGGTGGCAAGGTGTCCGGGGAACTGCCTGACTGGTTGGAGCGCATGTATGCGGATAATGGCTCTTATTCAGAAATCAGTGATATCTTTGATTTAATTGACGTAGTTATGCAAAATGGTACTGAGAGAGCAATGGAAGAAGGCAGTGAAGCAGGCAGTGCGGATTTTGCAATCGGTAAGGCTGCAATGTATATCCAGGGAACCTGGGCTTCCAATACAATTATGACAACAAATCCGGATATGAATATGGGTGTTTATGCATTACCGGTAAACAACAATAAGAATAGTACATTAATTAATCTTTCTACCTCAACAACACTTGCAGTATATCCGGAAAGCAAAAATCTTGATGTTGCTATGAAGTTTGCAAATTATGTACTGGATGATAAGGATTCAGCAGCTTTATTCCAGTCCTGCGGGTTTAATCCAATTGCATCAATTCATGATTATGAGACTTCTTCCTGGGTGAAGGAAGCTTATGAATATGTAGAAGCAGGTCGTGCTTATCAGGACTTGGTGTTACCAAATGCAGTAACCAATGAACAAGGCTTGTTGCTGCAAGAATATTATGTTGGTTCTGTAACGAAGGAAGATATGATAGAAGCCCTTGATAAAGCCTTCAAAGAAGCAAATAAATTAAGTGAATAACTGGTATAGTGATAAGCGGAAAAGAACTGTTTAAAATTAAGCTATGAAAGCAGTTATAATTAATGATTCTAATTTAAGGAAGTATAATAGCTAGTCCTTGGGGCTGCTGCAAAATGTAAACGAAATATGGAAACAGGTGGATATCAGCCTCCCCCAAATCAGGTTGTCTGACAACTTGCTGATAGCAAATCTTTTCTAGTTGTTTTCTTTTGCAGCAGCTCTTTTTATACCCTAAAGTTGATTTTATAAATAAAAGGAGGTACGTGGAATGACAAAGAAACGCAGAGAGAATTTAAGCTTATTACTGTTTGTTGCTCCCGCTTTCATTGTTTATTTTATTTTTAAACTGTATCCAACCTTCTCGGGAATTTATTATTCTATGACATCTTGGAACGGACTATCAAAAAGTAAGCAATTTGCCGGAGTGGACAATTATATAGAAATTTTTTCGGATACTAACTTCTGGAAATCAATTGTATTTACATCGAAATATGTAGTTGTAATGCTGGTGGTTGCTAATGTTTTGGCCCTTATGCTGGCAATTGCCATTGAAAGCCGCAGTAAAGGAAAGGGACTTTTCCGGACATTATTTTGTATGCCCAATATGGTCAGCATGATTATAGGCGGCTATATGTGGAACTTTATTTTTACTAAGGTTCTCTATTATATGGCAGATAACTGGGGATTTAAATTCTTGGATAAATCCTGGATAGGAGATCCGAAATATGCCTTTATTGCAATTGTAATTGTTTCTGCCTGGGGAATCGTCGGGTATCTCATGATCATATATATGGCGGCACTCCAAGGGGTTCCGCAGCACTTGATCGAATCTGCAAGTTTGGATGGTGCCACAACCTGGCAGAGATTCTGGAAAATAACCTTTCCAATGATTCGTCATTCACTTACAATCTGTATTTTCTGGACGTTAAACTCTATGTTCCAGGTATTTGATGTAATTTATTCTTTAACCGGAGGCGGTCCGGGAAGAGCGACTCAATCCGTTGCAATTAATATTTATCAGGAAGCCTTTACGGGGAATATCAGATATGGATATGCCACGGCGAAATCAATGGTTTTATTCCTGATTATTTTAATAATAACTGCAATACAGTTAACGGTTATGAAGAGAAAGGAGCAGGAACTATAAATGAAAAAGAAAAGACGGATGAATAACCTGATTGTCTATAGTTTACTTGGTATTTTACTGCTGTTCTGGCTCTTTCCCATTCTTATGGCGCTCATGAACTCCTTTAAAACGAATGGTGAGCTGTTAACCAATGTAATGTCATTGCCTAAGACTATTAATTTTGATAACTATACCAGGACATTAGACAAAATGAATTACATACGCAGCTTTTTAAATACAATCACACTAACCGGATTAGGTGTGGGCATGATGATCTTATTTTCCGCTATGGCAGGCTGGAGACTATGCAGAACGAAGACTAGACTATCCACATTTATATTTTCTCTATTTGTATTTTCAATGCTTATTCCTTTTAGCTCCATTATAATTCCGCTATATAAGGTTATCCTAACCTTTCATATAAAGAACTCTTTAATTGGCTTATCCTTTGTATATGCCGGCTTTGGCGTAAGCATGGCGATTTTCCTGTATCACGGATTTATTAAAGGGATTCCGTATGAATTGGAGGAGGCAGCAGCGATAGATGGTTGTGGTAAACTGCTTACATTCTTTAAAATAATACTGCCAATGTTAAAGCCAGTTACAGTTGCCATTGGAATATCCAATGTACTGTGGGTATGGAACGATTTTCTGCTTCCGCTCATTACATTATCGGATAATAAGAAGTATAGCTTATTACTTTCCACCAACATTTTATTCGGACAATATAGCAGTGACTGGTCCGCAATTCTCAGTGCGCTGATTTTATCAGCAATTCCAGTTATTATTTTCTATGCAATATTCCAGAAACAGATATTAAAGGGAATAGGAGATGGAGCAGTTAAGGGGTAAGGTACCCATAGCTTAGTAAATTGCATCAACGATTTGCACAATGCTCTTGGAATAAGATGTGTATAAACATATTGTTGATATAGTTTAGCAAAAAAGATATTTGTGCCATAATTACGTATAAAAGTATAATATTTACTCTGAGTTTATGTTATAATTAGGAAAAGACTTTAAGGGAGGAAAATCCTCCTGGTTCAAGTAGTGTATAGTTTATAAGTTATACTAGGGAGGAGTTTGAATGGATTATTTGAAAGCAGTTGGAACTGATATATACGCCGGAAGTGAACGAATTCTCCTTAGGGGATTTGGTCTGAACGGTTGGTTTTTACCCGAAGGGTACATGTGGAAGCTGTTTAATAAATGTGACCGTCCACGTAAAATGGAGGCAATGATAGAAACTTTATGCGGGGCAGAATATGCAGACAAGTTTTGGACTGCGTTCCTGGATCATTACATAACAGTGAGGGATATCGAATTTATAGCAAAGGAAGGCTATAATTCGGTGCGGCTTCCGATCAATGCAAGGCATTTATATGAAAAAGATAACGGACAGTTAATTCTCAAACCGGAAATGTTTGAACGAATTGATAAATTGATAGAATGGTGCCGTAAGTATCAAGTTTATGTAATTCTGGATATGCATGGTGCGCCGGGTGGGCAGACAGGACAAAATATTGACGACAGCGAAGAGGATCAGCCAGCTTTATTTCTTGATAAGCAGAACGAAGAGGAACTGATTTACCTTTGGAGAGAGCTTGTTAAAAGGTATAAGGACGAGGTTGTGGTAGCCGGTTATGATTTATTGAATGAGCCTCTTCCAGAATTCTTTAGCCAGTATAATGATCAGCTATTGCCGCTATATCGCAGATTAATTAAAGAAATACGTGAGATTGATAAAAAGCATATGATTATACTTGAGGGTGTTCATTGGGCGACAGATTTCTCGATCTTTGATACCTTTATGAAGGAAGAGGCGGCAGATAATATTATGCTGCAATTTCATAAATATTGGAGCAATCCGGATGTTGAAAGCATTTCTAAATTCATAAAATGTGCAAAGAATTTAAATGTACCATTATTCATGGGAGAAGGCGGGGAGAATAACTGTGATTGGTATACTACAGCATTTCCTCTCTATGAGAGCTTGAATATCAGCTGGTCCTTTTGGAGTTATAAGAAGATGGATTGCGACAATTCCCCAATCACCTTTGAGGTACCCAAGGGCTGGGATAAATTAATACAATGGATCGACGGTGCTATTAATATGACAAGAGATGAAGCAATTGAGATTTTTAATGAATTTCTCTATTGCATCAAAAATGGCAAAGTGAATCAAAATGTCCTGCATTCCCTGACACGAACAGCACCAGTTAGGATTCCATGTGAGGCATATCAAGAATATTCCATTAAATCAGAGAGAATACCGGGAGCAAACCTTAGAATATCTGAACCGGTTAGCTTGATATTTGCCAACGGCAGAACAGGTGATGTGGATTATAGGCGGTTAGCCGGAGAACAACAAACAGAGGAGAATAAGGTTCTGGTACAATTATTTGCTGGAGATGGTGTAAATTATCTCATCAACTCAAGTAGTTATAGCATGAAAGTCATTATAGCCGCTGATGGGGATGGTGAGATTAAAGTATCGCTGGATTCACAAGAAATAAGTGTTACAGTTCAAGGTCAATATAATTATGAGGTGAGCATTACAACAAATCCGGATAAGCATAATTATTTGTGGATAACCTGTACGTCTGGCAGTGTAAAACTGGATAACTTGTATTTATTAAAGTGATTGATTAGAGTGTCAAAAGTCTATTTTAGCTATATAGATGAATATTTGTGTATATGCATTCATCTGGACTTGCCTTACCATCTAGGGATCGCCTAAAAATAAGGCAATCCCTAGATGCCGGTCTGCGCCATCTGAATACATATACACAAATATCCATCAAATAAAGGTAATAAGGACTTTTGGCACTCTAATCATGATTTAAAGTATATCAAGACAAAAAGTAGATAACAGTGAGCAGAGCTAATAGAGAAATGAATTTAAATGTTGGATAATAACACCTGACATAAAGTTCTATAACTATCAGCTCTGCTCAACTTTATTCACGACAAGTGAAAAGACTTGTACTTTCATTTTATTTATGCCAAGGTAAGGCGAAATATCTATCATCGATGGGTTCATACGGGAATCGAACCCGTATTTATTACTCTGTTTTTAAGGCACCCTCTAATACATCAGCAAACACTTGTATATGCGGTCCGAGGGAAGTTAACCAGCTTTGGGTAGATTCATCATTTTTGTATTCCATCGGATTTTCTCTAATCATAATAGCCTTCTTTAAAATTTCTGGTTCGGGCGAAAGACCAGCGTTCAGTGCCCATTTGCCAGCATTTGTCTTAGATATTACATTATATGTTTGTACAGTATAAAGGCAACGGGCAATATCCAGTAACCAACCAGCAGAATATAAATGTGTATCTGTTTGAACCGCATATTTTCTTATTGTGCTGTAATAATCTTCAGTTGCCTTATGAATTTCAATAGGTGACGGATATGCTAATCTTTCTCTTTTATCAATTCCATAAAGTAACCTACCATATTTCAGCAATTCAATTGTAGAAAAGACGTCAATTCTAAAGGAGTCAACAATTCTCTGTCCGCTTGTTCCCCAATATACGACTGTCCCATTTGTGTGGTCAGCACAGACCTCCCAGGTAGTTATAATTCCTTCAAATAATCTAAAATATGGATTATCTGGATACTCGATAAGCAGCGTTTGTCGAAGTGTTACGAGATCGGCTGCTTGAGTTTTTGTAAGTGGGTTTTCAGTTAGACAGAGGATATCAATATCACTCCATCCAAATTTAAAATCATCCATGACAACTGAGCCAAATAGATATATGGATGGTGAATTATCAGATAAAATGCTACTAAGCCTTTGCGTCATGATACGTATGCTATCTTCCATGCTTACCTCCCGAAAGAATGATATTGGTAAATATTATGTTACCATATTTTTTAGCGTTTACAAGATTAAGATATCAATTGTAGACTTGTTTAACTCTAATCGAACCTATATATAGAATCAAAGACAACACCATCCTTCTTGCTCAGAATGATCTAGAGAATAAAACGCTGTAGATTATATCCCCATGCTAAAATATTGTACATTTTTGCGAAAAATTTTAAAAGAAATCTGCGTAGGAATATGGTTTAATAAATATGGGTAATTCTGTATTCACGTAGGCTTTGATGAAATGATCGAATGCTATAACATATGGAATAAGTGGGGTGTTAATTATGGAGAAGTATAAGGTATTGGTTGCAGATGATGAATATATTATCAGAAGAGGGATTGTAAAACTACTGAAAAAACATGAGGAGCTGGAGGTAGTTGCGGAAGCGGAGGATGGTGAACAGGCACTGGAAATGGCGCAGAAAGATGATATTGCTATCTTTTTTGTGGATATTAACATGCCCTTATTAAATGGATTGGCATTTATTGAACAGCTTAAGCAAATCCGCCCAAAGGCAGTTGTAAATATTATCACAGGTTATGACAAATTTGAATATGTCCGTCAAGCTTTACGAATGGGGGTGTTCGAGTACATATTAAAGCCTTTGAACGAGGAGGCTTTCCATCAGACCATTCATCGAATTCTGTCTTCCATTGGTAAAGATAAGGAGGAAGAAAACTATCTGAACTGGATGAAGACAACCTTAGAGAAAAATAAATCCAACTATATTGGTGAATTCCTGGATAAATGTTTATTGCTGCATTATAACACAGTGAAAATTAGAGATGAAATGAGTTTCTTAGGGCTTGAGTTACCTTCAGAATATATGCTGCAAATAATACATCTGTCTCAAACCGAGATCTTAGATATACGAAAGAACTGGAGTGACAGTTTACTGTATTCTTCAGCAGAAAACATAGCAAGGGAAATTTATCAAAGCCTTACGCCTCTCTACACCGGGAGGAATGCAAAGGGAAATCTTATTTTAATCAGCAGTGCGAAGGAAAAGTTGCTGATAGAAGCCAAGAATCTGGAATATAAAAAAGTAGTTGAAAAATATCTTCCTGTAAAAGTTATGTTACTTCAGCAAACAGGCAAAGAAGAGAGCCAGATAGCGGCTATTTATCAGGAGTTAATGACGAAGCTGGAAGAGATCAAGAGCTATCCGAGTATTATTAAGGAAACGAAAAGTTTTATCGAAAATAATTATTACAGGGCAGATTTATCCTTAAATGATGCAGCTGAATATGTTAAGATATCACCTCAGCATTTAAGCAGAATTTTTAAGAAAGAAATGGATATAACGTTTATTGATTTTCTAACGAACATAAGAATAGAACGGGCGGCGCAGTTACTTGAAGATGACAGTATTAAAATGTATGAGGTGGCAGAAACCGTAGGTTATTCCTCGCAACATTACTTTAGCAGTGTATTTAAAAAGGCACGCGGAGTATCGCCAGTGGAATATCGCAATCAAATAAAAGTTAATTTAAAAGAGAAAAGTAAAGGTAATCTAATGAACATTCTGCACGATTAAGCATGCTAAATATTTGTATATTTTGCATTGTTTATTGCAAAGACTTTTTAAAGCCTTCTTCCTATAATGAAATTACCAGTTAAGACTTACTAAGTAAATGAAGTTCAGTGAAGCTGAACCATACGAATTTATCATAGTAAATGTTACTGGAAGTAGATAAGAGAAGGAGAAGAAGGTATGAAAAGAAAGTTATTGGCATTGTTTTTATGTCTGACCTTAGTTGCTACAGCTGCTGCTGGATGTAAAAAGTCAGAACAAACATCGGGGGATAATGATAACGATAAGTTAGTTGTTGGGTTTGCACAGATTGGGCAGGAGTCCGGCTGGAGAGATGCAGAGACTGCATCCATTCAGTTCTATGCTGGACAAAATCTTGATACCATTGAATTGAAATTTGCTGATGCACAGCAAAAACAAGAAAACCAGATCAAAGCTATTAAATCCTTTATCGAAATGGGCGTGGATGTAATCGGTGTTGCTCCAGTTGTTGAGACTGGTTGGGATGCAGTATTTACAGAAGCAAAAGAAGCAGGAATTCCTATCGTATTAATCGATAGAATGGCTGATGTGGATGAAGACTTATATGCAACTTTTATCGGTTCTGACTTTATCTTAGAAGGTAAGAATGCAGCAATTGAAATGGCTTCCTTACTTGGTAATGCAGGCAGTATCGTTGAACTGGAAGGAACCGTTGGTGCTTCCGCTGCGAATGATCGTAAGAAGGGCTTTGATGATGAAATTGCAGCAAGCTATCCGGATATTAAGATTCTTGAATCACAGACCGGTGATTTCACAAGAGCTAAGGGTAAGGAAGTTATGGAATCCTTCTTAAAGACCTATGGTGATGAGATTAAAGGCGTTTATGCTCATAATGATGATATGATGCTGGGTGCAATTGAAGCGATTAAAGAAGCTGGTTATAAACCGGGCGTTGATATTAAGACAGTATCCATCGATGGCGTAAAAGGTATCTTTGAAGCTATGGCAGCTGGAGAGGCAAATGTAACAGTGGAATGTAATCCACTCTTAGGACCGCAGTTCTTTGATGTATGCAAGCAGTTAAAAGCGGGTAAAACGGTAGATAAATGGATTAAGTCAGATGAGGGTATCTATCGTCAGGAGACAGCAGCGACTGATTTACCAAATCGTAAATACTAGTTTGTACTTAATGTAATCTATACTTTAAGGTAAGTTTAAAATCCGCTCCAGTTAAAATCCAGGAGCGGATTTTAAATTAGATCGTTAAAATAAAGGAGGTAGAAAGCGCATGCAGGGGGAACAGACATTACTTCAAATGAAACAGATTACGAAGAAGTACTCGGAAGCCGTTACTGCTTTAAAAGACGTAAACTTTCAGTTGAAACGCGGTGAAATTCACGCGTTGCTGGGTGAAAACGGCGCGGGTAAATCAACCCTCATAAAGGTGCTGACCGGTGTTGAAGATAGAAATTCAGGAAGTATTTTCTTTGAAGGAAATGAAATAAAACTGTCAAGTCCGCAGGATGCACAGAAACTGGGAATCAGTACAGTATATCAAGAGGTAAATCTCTGTCCAAATCTATCTGTCGCTGAAAATATTTATATCGGTAGAGAACCCAAGAAAAACGGACGTATTGATTGGAAGACAATTTATAAGAATGCAAAGCAATTATTAGAGAGATTTAATCTTAACATAGAGGTAGAAAAAACACTGGAATCCTATTCCATCGCAATACAGCAGATGGTTGCAATTGCCCGGGCAGCAGATATTTCTTCTAAAGTTCTAATTCTGGATGAACCTACCTCAAGCTTATCAAAGAACGAAGTTGAAAAACTATTTCAAATTATGAGGCTCTTACGTGATGAAGGAATGGGAATTATATTTGTCACTCATTTTCTGGATCAGGTGTATGAGGTAACAGACCGAATTACGGTACTGCGTAATGGCGAATTCGTAGGAAGCTATGATACAGTAAATCTTCCAAAGATTGAATTAGTTGCCAGAATGATTGGTAAGGACTATCAGGAACTAAACAGCAAACTAATACAGGAAGAAATAAATGCTGCGGAAAAAGAAGCAGTTCTTACCTTTGAGAAGGTGTCAGCCTTGGGTTCGATTCAAGAGTTGGATTTATCTATTCGATCGGGTGAAGTAATTGGACTTTCAGGATTGCTGGGTTCCGGCAGAACAGAGCTTGCCCGGCTAATCTTTGGGATTGATAAGATAGAGAAGGGGAGCCTGTTACATAAAGGAAGACGGTTGCACTGGAAGAGTAATTTAGAGGCGATTCGTAAAGGG
>JASGEU010000180.1:0-3586 GCA_047606065.1 Mobilitalea sp. | reverse complement strand
ATTAAAGTAAGGAACTCCCGAAATAAGCCCCCACTGATGCCCGTTGCCTTTTTGTCGAACTCGAACCTCTAAATTAAAGGAACTTTTTTCCTCGATTGCCGAGTTAATTGTACTCCAGAAATTCTCTACCTCACCAGGACTGGCAAATTCTATCCAGCTATGGTTGGAATCAACATTAAAGAAAGCTTCCGTAATAACATCTAATTCCTTATTGGAGTATTTCCAATTAAATTTTTCATCTGCAAGCCAAATATTAAAAGGAAGTTGATTGTGAATGTTAGCAAGATAATCAATTGCCTCTTTTGCGTTAAGCTCTTGAATCTTATTCTTACTGATATCAACAAGAGTTACAGCAACACGTTTTACACCATCGAACACAATAGGATTTACACTTAACCGAAACCAAGCCTCCATTTGCTGTTCTTCGACCAAGTAACATACTTTCGTCTCCACATTAATGGTAGGTTCATTTTTTTGATAGGCTCTATTTACAGCATTTCTAACATCACAGAATCTGCAGTTATGACCAGTTCCGCAGCCTCCCTTACTATCTTTGCATCCCACACAGTTAATGGTATCGCCAAAACGTTTACCTAAGAATTCATCTTTATCTAAATTAATAAAGTCGACGAAGGTTTCATTTGCTCGAATAATAGCAACCTCCTCATCTACAATAACCATTCCATATGGTGCATAATCAAATATATAGTTGAGATTATTATTCTCATTGGACTGATTAAGTTCCTGTTGCTTCTGTATTGTTACATCATGCAACACAACAACAATCCCGGTGGAATTGTTCTCCTCAATATCTATTACGGAGCACGTTACCGCTATATATTTATCTTGTAAATGATCAAGTTTAATTATCAGACTCTCTGCCGCCTGAGGGCTTTGTCCCAAATTAAGCAAATATTCAAATGGGTTTAAACCTATTTGATTGCTTATAGTGACATAGGAAGGATACAGCTCATTAAACTCTCTGCCAATTGTATTATTTGCCTGGGTCTGTAAAATATTTTCTGCTGCTGGATTCATGTACTGAATAATACCTGCCATATCCAAAACAATAATTCCATCCCCTATACTTGCTAATATGGAAGATGGCACCATCTTCCATTCCTTCAACATATTACTCATTCGTATCTTAACCTTTCTTAATTAACTTTAAAAACTATTTCTACGAATTGCTTACTCGCAGGCTAAGGAATACATCTTATGTGCAATTCCTTCCAGCGTAACCTGTTTTTCCACACCACCTATGTTATATGCAACCTTGGGCATTCCATACACAACACTGGACTTTTCATCTTGTCCTATGGTTCTTGCCCCATTTCTTCTCATCGCTAAAAGTCCTTTTGCACCATCATAACCCATTCCAGTTAAGATAACGCCGATGGCATTTTTTCCTGCTTCTTTTGCCACCGATTCAAATAATACGTCTACGGATGGGCAATGACCATTGACTTTCTCCCCAAAAAAGCATTCCACCTTATATCTTTCACCTATCTTTTTAATAACCATATGTTGATCACCTGGTGCTATAAGTACTTTACCCTTTTCTAAATAATCACCTGTTTTTGCTTCCTTTACCTCAAGGTTTGTGGTTGTGTTCAATCTTTCAGCAAACATACGAGAAAAATTTGGTGGAATATGCTGTACTATTACGATTCCTGGTACATCCTTGGGTAACTGTTTTAAGATGCTATAAATGGCTTCCGTTCCTCCGGTGGAGGCTCCCAAAGCAATGATCTTATCAGGATTAGCTCCTTTACTTGCATCAATTTGATTGACAGCATTACTTAATTTCCCTTGAATTTTTGCATTGGCAGCTATTTTAACCTTACCTATTAAATCATATAAGAAACTTTCCACATTTGTCTTTGAGGACATGTTAGGTTTACCAACAAAGTCGATTGCACCGGCATTCATCGCATCAAATACCGCTGACGACAATGCGCTGACAACAATAATTGGGAGAGGATATTGCGGCATTAGCCTTTGAACAAATTCCAAACCATTCATCTTTGGCATCTCTACATCGCAGGTCAAAACATCAGGTTCATATTTAAGAATAAGATCCCTGGCCTCGAAAGGATCACCTGCGGTTGCAACCACTTCGATAAAAGGATCCGAGCTCAAACCTCTTAGCAGAACTTCTCGAAATAATATACTGTCATCAACAATAAGAACCTTAATTCTTTTTTGCATCCATTACTTCACCTCTCTTAAATTTTTCGGTACACTGCAGGCATTATGTACTTTAAGTCTGTCTCATCACGATTGAGAGATTCTGAATGTCCAATAAATAAATAGCCTCCATTCTCCAATGAATCACTGAATTTACGTACCAAATCACGTTTTGTTCTATCATCAAAATAAATCATTACATTACGGCAAAAGATTACATGAAATTTCTTTTTAAATGGGAAAACCGGCTCCATTAAATTGAACTTTCTAAAAATAACCTCATCTTTAATCTTTGCAGTAAATTCTGATTCCATATCATTTTTCCGTTTTATGTAGTTCAACTTCCATTTTGAAGGAAGCGTCTCAATTTCTTTATTACTATAAACACCATTTGTAGCCTCTTCCAGTACCTTACTGGATATATCGGTGGCTAATATCTTTGTATCCCAGTATAATTTCTCTTTTCCAAAAAACTCATCAATCAGCATCGCCAGCGTGTAGGGTTCCTCTCCAGATGAACATCCTGCACACCAAACTCTTAAATCACGATTTGAAATCTTTTTTGATAATTGAGGAAGCACTATTGTACTAAAGTAGTTAAAATGATCGGCTTCTCTCATAAAAAAAGTGTGATTTGTGGTGATTTTATTTAATAATCCTGTTACTGCTGTTTGCGTTTTATCTGAAACAATATAATCATAATATTCGGTAAAACTTTTGAAACCATTCTGTATTAATACATTTTGGAGTCTGCCCATCACCAAGGACTCTTTTTCCGCTTTCAGATGAATGCCATAATTGCTTTTAATAAAAGCAGCCAATTGCTCAAATTCCTTCTTTGTTATTGTAATCATTGGCAGCTCCTCCTTTGTAAGTAATATCCATTCTATCTATATCATACAATTGATACTAATTCTAATGCAATAGCTAATTGGTAAAAAATTGAAGAATTTCATCAATTGTATGATATCGATATCAAAGTCTATTTAGACTGATATTTAGTATTTTCCAAATTCTTTATCACTTAAGATGATTTTAGGCTTTGAAGAGAATTCCTTATGAGTATTTAATTCTATACTTCCTGCTTCTTTCTTATTAGCATTCATGTTCTCCAGCATCATTAATACCTCTGGACTTATATTCTCATAATTACCATAACTCTTTGTGGCTGATTTTAGCTTAAATCTGCTAACCGTATCCTTAAGTAAAGCTGCTTGACTAGACAGTTCCTCACTTGCGGATGCGCTTTCTTCAGAAGTAGCGGAATTGGTCTGAACAACATTTGATACCTGCATAATACCTTGATTAATCTGTGATATACCCATTGCTTGTTCATTGGAAGCCACTGCGATGTTGCTAACTAAATCAGCAACTTTCTCAATGCCTGTCACAATCT
>JASGEU010000179.1:0-24235 GCA_047606065.1 Mobilitalea sp. | reverse complement strand
GGTTAACATCCTCATTTAATATTGCCCTGTAATAATTGGCACATCGATCTGCCATAGCCTGTTCTCTAAACTGATACCATTTGAAAGCTTCCGGGGAAAGCTCCTCAGACTTTGCAAACTCCTTAGAAGTGGGAGCGGGTAATCCCGTCTGCTGACACCATTCTAAAAAATGTTGCCAGGATTCTGGTCGAAAGTCTCCGTGCCCCAGATTAAAATATTCCGGATATAACATTTCAAAGCCGATTAAATAAGCCGCAACATATTGATTTTCCTTTAAAAGCCTTGCTTGCTCCGTCAAAGCTTCACTATATAAGCTGGTTAAGGTTGCATCATCAATTGCAGGCATTGGAATGCCTTCTCCTTCACAAATGAAGGGATCGTGTAACTCTAAATATTTGCCATCTGCTGTCTGCATCAAGCATTCCGGTAAGGTCTTTTTATATTGTATAAAATTAGGGAAATACACATTGTTATGCTCCGAAATCGTCATAATAGTACGTCTTCTTCCGGTTTCCATACAATTAAATTCATCTAATTTTTGCAGAACTTTGCTTTTATCAAGCTCATAGCTTTTTGTTTCTTCATTATAATATGGCTCGGGTGCAATACTTCCATGTGTACAGTTGCAATGTACTCGTTTCTTGCAATCATCATAATCGGTATTATTATCAAATACCCCAAGTTCTGCCCCTGGCTTATGAATCCATTTAAAATATCCCAGGTCCAATTCTGGTCTTAACATACTTTCCCCTTCCTGCGAAACAGCTAACTGATACTATTCCTTACTTAAGGTTTCAAATAAATGTTCAAATAATCTATCTCGATTAATTCCATAAACATAACGAATCAGAGGACGGCTGGAATCAAAGCGATAGGTATCATTATATTCAGGAATTGGACTGGGCTCCAGTGAATCATACATGAAGTCCCCCTCCAATAGCCATGCAACCGCTGTCACATCCCATATCACACGGCTCCAGGTAGGAACACCCATTCTCTTCCCTTCCTTAATCGTTGCATCAATAAGGTAATCACACAGCTTGTTTTTTCCTCTAAGCCAATATTCCAGCTCCGGACCTGTTGTTCTAAACTCTGACACTACCCCACCGCAGGGTAGCTGTATCAGCGGAACTCCACACTCAAATATAATTCTGGCTGCCGCCACATCCTGCATAAGATTGAATTCCTTATTGTCAGTCCAATGATGACCATTACCCCCAAGCCAAACAAGAACAATTCTGTCCACCAGCTTAGGCTCCAAAAGAATTGCAGATGCCACATTTGTAATTGCTCCAATTGCAACCACATAGAGCGGACTATCTTCCTCCCTGCTCATGGCTCTTTGAATCAAATCCCTGGCCGCCGGTGATTCCACAGGAGTTCTCTCATCTGTAAGATAAGTATCCGAACCGCGATAGGTGACCTTGCCATACTCCTCCTTCTCCATAATCTCAAGGATACGTAGAATTTCCTCGTAGCTTCTTTCCATTCCTTCTTTAGGTCCGGAGGATCTTTCATTAAAAAAAGGTGCTGCATAGATTGCTTGCAAATTTAATTTATCCTGTAATTTAATCAAATATGCCAAAGCGAATTGGTCATCAATCTCATTGTAGGTGTCCGTATCAATTACAACATCAATCTTACCGGATGGTTTTGTCAATCTTCTTAATCGTATTTGTTGATTCATAGGTTCCTCCAACCAGCTCAAGGTTCTTCCTTGAGGATATTTAACCATTGTTAAGAGCTATTAACACCTCATCCTTTGTAGGGATGGAGGAACTTGCCCCTTCTCGTGATACAGCCAGTGACGCAGCCTTTGCAGCAAATTTGAGGGCTTCACTTACTTCAGTACCCTTTGCCACCAAACTTATAAAATAACCTGTAAAGGTATCTCCTGCTGCAGTTGTATCCTTCACATCTGCAGGGAAAATGGGCTGCTCATATCGCAGCTGCTGCTCCTGATATATGGCACCTTTATCCCCTAGGGTTAAAACCACCTTCAGTTGCGGATATCTTTCAAGCAATGTATTAGTAATTTCAATGGGTTCTCTGCTTCCTGCCAGCTCCGCACCTTCAATTTCATTTAATATTAACCAGGTAATTCCTGATAGATCTATCTTGCATAAGGCTTCATCCACCGGTGACGGGTTTAATGCTATTTTTAATTTTTTCTTTGTAGCCATCTCAATAATAAACTGTAAGTCATTTATCTCATTTTGTAATACCAAAATATCATTTTCCTCCAGAGTGGAAAAAATCTGGTCAATATATTCCTTCGTAATCTCCCTATTGCTGCCGCCATGTAATATGATACAATTATCTCCACTTTCATTCACCTGAATTATCGCATGTCCTGTAATTCGCCCTGTATGATCCAGGAGAGTGGTATCCACGCCACTCTCCTGTAATGCCTGGATTAAAATATCTGAGTTTTCCCCGATTTTACCTGCATGATATACATAAGAACCAGCTTTAGCCATAGCAACGGATTGATTTAATCCTTTTCCACCGGGGTAACTATTGTATTTGACGGAAGATAGTGTCTCACCTGGGTTTGGAAAATATGGTACCTCATAGACATGATCGATGTTAAGAGATCCAAAATTTAGTATCTTCATCTTCCTTTATCACTCCAACTTAGCTTCTATTTTGTGTAGGGTGCCCAGCTGCGTTCTATGCCTAAGGCTTGCTTCGCTGCTTGGAAACCGTCATTGTTATAGTCAATCAATTCGCTGATACCCATTTCATTTAATTCAGCAACAGCAGTATCATATAGCTTATTAAAGGTTTCCGTATCTGCGGCAGTAACAAGCTGCGCAATGGCTGTTGTCCGATAAGTACTTACCTTTACTCCCAACTCATTCATCGCTTCTTTTCTCGGATCAGTAGGATCAAGCTTTAAGCCAGCAGCAGAGTAATCATACGAATACTGCGTCAAAGGCAATTTTATAATAGTATCAACGGTAGCCAACTGTTTCGGATCTGTTGTCATAACCTCAAATTTACGACGAAATGCATAATTATCCAGAAGGTTCATGGCAGATAACGCATACTTTTTGGTATCGCCATTCTTCATAGCCGCCTCATATTCTTCTGTAAAACTAATGGTACCATCGTCATTATAATTAAAAGTTACCCCTTCTTTACCATAACACATAGCAATCTGACCTTCATCACTTAAGAGAAAATCAAATAATTTAGCAATTTGCTCCGGATACTTAGTACCCTTGGAGATACCTGTGGTTAACCATCCAAAACCTCTTATATCTTGTAATACAGGATCTTCACCCTTACTGTTACGTAATACAACCGTTTTGTATACTGCATTACTGTCTAAATCATAAAGAGACTGTAATTGAGGTACAAAATCCTGTGGTGCTGTAATCATTGCAAACACTCTGCCACTTGCAACCTTTTCATTCACCAGCTCTCGACTGTCAGAGAAATTAGCATCAGAGATAAGCCCCTTTTGGTACGCTGTATTTAAAAACTGTAATGCTTCTTTATAATTCTCATGAGTAAAGTCATATACATAATTTCCATTTTCATCCTCATAAGGAGTTGCAAAATATTGCGCCAACCAAAGAATAGAATTACCAACACCTTCGTATAACTGAATTGGTATAATCTCCTGTCCATTATAGGTCTTAACCTCATTCTTAATTTTTTCGCAAGCAGCAAGGAAACCTTCCGGTGTAGACATATCAGGAGAACCAATTGCTTCATATAAATCTTGACGGATTGTAATTGCTCCGTTTGGCACCAACTGCTCACCGGGTACTAAATCCTCTTTTGAATAAGCATAATTAGGCACTAAATAAGTCTTACCGTCTGCTTCTGCATACCAGTCAAAAACATCCTGTCTCATTACATCTTTAAGCTCAGGTGCGTATTGATCCATTAAGTCATTGAAAGCCCATAGATAATCTTCCGTAGCCATTTGATAGGTAAGCATTCGTGTACGACTTGACCACCAGCCTTCCACGGTAATAATATCCGGTAATTCATCGGAAGCAATCATAGAGCTTAACTGCTCACCACCGTCACTGGCGGGCACAATAAAGTTAATCTTAACTCCTGTCTTTTCCAAAATTATTTGAGAAGTTAAATCCTCACCAAAGGCATTGCCGTTCCAGGACCACCAAGGTAAATCTACATACCAATCAACCTCAACAATATCCTTTGTTTTCTCTCCCTCTACCTCTGTTCCTTCTTGTGTAGCGGGACTGGGAGTGTTCTTTTCCTCCTTATCGTTCTTTTGGGATGAACATGCCATTAATGATGATACAGTCATTACCATCGCCATTGTAAAACAAAAAATCTTTTTCATTACTGCTCCTCCTTAAAATATAATTTTATTAGCTAAAAGGTTTTACCAAATATAGGTAAAAAGACTTAGCAAGCAATAAACAGTAAATTGCGCATTTCTTATTACTATTCATTTAAAAATCTAACCTTTGATTGAACCAACGATAACACCTTTAGCCAAGTGCTTTTGAATAAACGGATATACAAGAATAACAGGTAATGTGCTTATAACAATTGCCGCATAACGAATGGTTGTAATGCTTACGGTTTTTAAAACCTGAGAGGGCACCTTGGTAGCTGCTTCTCCTTGTGCCATGGCTGCTTCCTTTATCAGCTTCACCAGGAATAATTGCAGTGTTTGCAGGTTAGCATCCGAGGTAAATACCATGGAATCAAAGAAGGAATTCCAATGTCCTACACCTACCCACATTGCGATTGTAGTTATAACAGGGATGGATAGCGGTAAGTACAATTTCCAATAAATCTGAAATTCCTTTGCTCCATCAATCAAACCGGCCTCATGAATCTCCTCCGGTATTTCCTTATAGAAATTTACAAAGATAATCATGTTAAAGACGGAATATAGCTGTGGTATAATATAAACCCAAAAGGAATTAATTAGATTTAGTGACTTTAGAACCAGATAGAACGGTACGAGCCCACCACCAAAAAACATGGTAAAAATACTAAACCAATAAAACAAATTTCTAAAAGGTAAATCCTTTCGAGACATTCCATAAGCTACAAAAGAGGTAAACAGGGTTCCCGTAACCGTCCCAATAATCGTACGCCCAATCGTGTTCTTAAATCCGATAAACAAACGCTTATCATTAAACACCATAGTAAAATTGTCTAAAGACCATTTTCTGGGCAGCAGATAAACTCCACCTCGCATATAATCATTACCTTCATTAAACGCTCCTGCTAAAACAAAAATAAAAGGATAAAGACAAAGCATCAAGATTACCAGCATTAAAATCAAATTTAAATAGTCAAAGATATTCCAGCTTCGAAGTTCTTTTTGAATACGCATATTAATTCCTTCCTTTACGACCAAATGATTAATTCCATAGAAAAACTAAAATAATCCTCTTCCCATAAATTTCTTTGATATAAGATGACCAGAACTTAACAATAACATTGAAATAATGGATTTGAAGATTCCTATGGCCGTAGTAAATGAATATCGTCTCTGTGAAATACCAATTTTATAAATGTAGGTGTCCAGAACCTCACTTCTCGAAAGATTTAAAGGATTTTGAAAAATATAAATCTGATCAAAGTTAGAAGATAATAGTCCGCTTATGGACAATAAGAGCATTACAACAATCGTGCCTGCGATACAGGGTAACGTAATATAGATACTTTTATGGAAACGGTTGGCACCATCCACCTTGGCTGCATCGTATAATGACGAATCAATACCTGCTATAGCCGCAATATAAATAATTGCTCCCCAGCCCAATCCCTTAATCACCGAACTAAAGATGATAATCCACCAAAAAAATTGTGGATTGGAATTGAAGCTCAAAGATTCCTTAATTACTCCCAAGGACAACAAAATCTGATTAATCACACCGCCTTCCGGTGATAGCATTCCTAAGATTATCCCGCCAAATACTACCCAGGAAATAAAGTAAGGGAAATATGTAATTGTTTGAACCGCACTTTTAAATTTTGGCAGCTTCACTTCGTTTAACAATATGGCGAATATAATAGGCACCGGAAAGGTAATCACTAATTGTAAAAGATTTAAACCCAGAGTATTAATCATGATATCGATAAACTCTTTATCCTTGAAAAATGCAATAAAATTCTCAAAGCCAACAAAATCTGATGTCCTTAGTGCTTTCTTTATATTTAGTACATAATCCATATCTTTAAAACCTATTACGATACCAAACATGGGTAAATAATTAAATATGAGTAAAAATATAAAACCTGACAAAGCCATAATTAACAAGGTGTAATTTACTTTTTTTCTTACTTTTCTCATCGTAATCTCCTTTTAATGAGGTAAGGTACTAGTCTAGAGATTCCTTAAGATTTTTTTAACAGAATTTCGTATTACTAGTTCCGGCTGAAATAATATACATTCATTAGAAGCTTGGGGATTTCTAATTAATTCGATTAGCTTACTGACGGAGGCTTCTCCCATCATATAGGAGGGTTGTCTTATGGTTGTGAGCGGCACCTCCATAATTCCTGAATAAAACAAATCGTCAAAACCCACAACTGAAATATTCTCCGGTATTTTATAGTCACACATACGTGCCGCCTTATATACCCCATAAGCCATCATATCATTAAAAGCAAAGATTGCCGTCACCTTCTGCTGAAACAGCTCTTCAAACAGTAACTCTCCATCCTCCATATGATAATTACCTTCTTTCACATATTTATGATTAAAGGGAATTTTCACTTCCTCCAAGGCTCTTTTATAACCATTAAAACGAAGCCTCGAATTCAATATACCTAATGGTCCGGTAATACACGCAATCTTCTGATGCCCATTTTCAATCAAATATTTCGTTGCGAGATAACCACCCAGTTCATGATCAATTGCTATGCTCGAGTATTTATCACCAATCTTAATTCGATCCAGTAAAACGAAGGGCTTCTGGCATTGTTCCATTAGACTGCAGCATTTCTTTAATATTTCACCGGCACTCACGGAGGACGGCACCATAATAACTCCATCCACACCACGATCCAACAAAATCTCCATATACTTCAAATCTTTTTCCGGACTGTCATTTGTATTACTAAGAATTATATTGTAATTATTTTCGGAGGCTTTATCCTCTGCACCTTTGGCTAGCTCGCCGAAAAAACTATTACTGATATCCGGTAAAATCAATCCTAAAGTACTGGTCTTCTTTGTTATTAACCCTACTGCTAATTGGTTTGGTCTATAGTTTAGTTCATTTGCAATGTCAATAATTCTTTTTTTCGTAGCTGATGAGATTCTAAGCTCTTTGCCATTCAGTACAAGGGAAACAGTTGTAATTGATGTTCCAGCTTTCTCAGCAATCTCTCGTATGGTTGCTTTAGCTATAGTATCACCTCCTCTTATATTGGTTGAAAAAAGGTTTTACCTTTAATTTATTTATATCATCTACTTTGTACATCGTCAATACTTTTCAGGCATTTCGTTTATACGTTATTGCTAAAACATTTTATCATTGAAAATTAAAGATTGTTAAATTATAATAATAAAAACAAAGGAAAGGACATCAATTATATGCTAAAAACCGAATTGCTTCACTCAGAGTTGCTGGCTTTACTTAGCAGGCTGGGACATACCCAAAAAATATGCATCTGTGATGCGGGACTTCCCATCCCCAAGGACACTCTATGTATTGATCTGGCTATCACAAAAAATATACCAGAAATTATATTTATTCTTGAATTAATACATAAGTATCTGATTATAGAAGAAGGGACTGCAGCTTTGGAAACCAAAGACCACAATCCCAACTTTTTAAAATTTCTTAACCAAGCTCCATATCCTATTTCTTATCTATCACATGAAAACTTTAAGAGCCTTTCACAGAACTGTATTGCATTTATTCGCACTGGTGAATGTACTCCTTATGCCAATATCATTCTATCAGCTGGAGTATCCTTTTAATTTTACTTCTCCACGCTCACTGCATCAATATAAATTTCATTATTACAAAAACCCCTTTTTTTATGGGGTTTTTGCAGTGACCATTTTTAAAACTGTGCCTCTGTTCGTGGACCAGCAGCAAAACTCTCCCTTATTGAAGGTATAGGTTATTGATTCAATGTTATCCCCTTCTACTGTTAAATAATAGCTGAAGGTGTTTCTCGCATATTCACCATTTGACTCCCACCCGTAGGGATCATCATTTTGTAACTTAATATTAATTCCTTTTTCATTATCGGTATAGAACTTTTCTTTCTGAAATTCAGTTATGTCTTTCTCGGTCATGCCGTCTTTAGTATTATTATCTTCAGTAGTTTCACTTTGAGAATCCTATTCATCCTCCAGCTGTTTAATATACGCCGCTGCCTTTTCGCTATCTGCCTTAGAAGAATCTAATTCCATATTAAATAGAATGTTAGTCCCATCATAAGCTTCATTAGCTGTCAACAAACCGGTTTCCTCATCATAATCATAAGCCTCAATACTGTAAAATGGTGTATCAGAAACAATCAGGTATAATTTCTTATCAGAAAATATTTCAATATTGTCACATTCTATGATTCGATAAAGGACACCATCAATAATTTTTGACACATAGCTCCCATTCATCGTCGCTATATTATAAGTCCAAGGCGTCAGCCCTTGAATAATGGGAGATACAAACAGAGTATCCATATCCGATATTTCGTTCTCATCTATTCTTTCTATGGCAGTGGCAACATAAGTTCTATCTGGATTAAGCTCCCATGCAGACCCTGTCCTGTCACTCATAGTATTTCCATTTACATACCCCAGATAGGTAACCCTATAAGCTCCATCTGTTTCTGTCTGATATGTTTCTATGCCCTCATTTTCAAAGGATTCACTTAATTTATCGTCCCCTACTTCACGTGCAACTTCTTTAGGTGATAAAAATCTTTGAGCTGCATAAATCGAAGTAGGTACAATAAGAATACCTATGATAACACATGCTACTGCAATCCATCTTTTTTTTGACCATTTCATTGAATGCTGTTCCTCCATTTTCATTAATATTCTGTGATTTAATACATCTGAAGGTGATTCCATTGGAGAAAGGGCTGATTTTAAGATTTCATCTATCTCTTTATGATCCATAATAATGCACCTCCAATAATTCCTTTAATAATATCCTTCCTTTATAAAGTCTGCTTTTTACCGTCCCTTTTGGAATATGTAGCGCTCTCCCTATATCTTCCACAGACATTTCTGCGGTATAATACATATAAATAATAATTTTCAGTTTTTCGGGTAGTCGTTTTACCTCCCTGCGAACAATATGAATAGTTTCTTTACGAATAGCTTTCTCTTCTGGTTGCAGACTTGTATCATCCACATACTGTATAAGTTCCTCATTAAGTTCTTCCAACTGTACTATCTTTTGCCTTACAGCATATTTCTTTTTATGGTTTTGCCATATCTTAACTGCTATACCCATTAGAAAACTCTTCGGATTGCCACTGCTGTCGAGTCTGTGGCGTAACTCAACAGCTTTTAAGAGGGTATCCTGATACAGATCTTCTGCTTCTGACTTATTTCCGGTTAGGTTACAGCAAAAACTATATAAATGCCTTCCGTAAGCTATTATTAATAAATTTAACTCTTCTTCCGTCATATTTGCTGTCCTTCCTTTATAACTAATCAGTCTGTAACTTATCTCTTACTATTTATTGTCATGAAAATGAAATCGGTTCATTTTATTTTAACATTTTTATATTATAACAAAAAAGTTTGATACCAACTAATCTCTTAATTGATATCAAACTCCTTATTAAATTCATTCTAAATTCCAAGCACCTAATTAATAGATTGGCTTCATTTTACATAAAAATATTGAAGTTATATCCTATATTTCCTGTATAGATATCTTTTAACCCAACCTCGTTGATTTTGAATATATCTGATTAATACAAGAATTTTTCCTCTAATTTAACCTTAAAATCCTTCGCCAGCTCTTTGAAATTTTGAGCTATAATTGTCTGGAGTTTATCTGGTCGAATAGAAAGCATTTTCACGAGAATTTCAGCCGATTTTTCAACGGTATGCATTAATCCGAAGGTTATATCAAAATCTTCTCCGGAGCAAAACATTCCATGATGTGCCCAGATAGCCACATCGTACTTTTTCATTAACTCACTGGTAGCAACTGCAATGTCACGGCCACCCGGCACCATCCAGGGCACAATTCCGATACCTGCCGGAAATACAATCGGACATTCGGTTGCCATCTCCCATAATTCGCGGGTAAATATCTCATCTTTTAATGGTAGAACAAAGGTTAACGCTATAATATTCGTCGTATGTGCATGGTATATTACTCTGTGCTTTCCTTCTGTGGCAAGCATTTTAACTTCGTGGTTCATTAAATGGGAAGGCAGCTCACTGGTTGGACGTCCTCCGTTTACCAGCCCCCAGCAGATTCGATAATTTTCACCTGCGGAGTCTATTTTAATAATTGCAATGGAATCTTCCGGTTTTATTATAACATTACGAAAGAACTTTCCACTTCCGGTCACCAAAAAATATTCTCCCGCCAAGCTCTTTACCGTAGTTCCTATGGCTTCCCATTTTTCTGTATAAGATAGGTATTTCGAAACCTCTTCTATTTCTTCTTTTCTAATACGATAAGTGAGATTACCTCCGTTTCTCTCATGCCAGCCCATTTCCCAACCATCGTTTGCCATACGTGTAAACCCTTTTACAAACTCCGCTTCCAGTATCTTCATATCGTCTTTCCTTCTTTCTTATTTTACTACGAAATTCATACTCCATTCATATACTTAATCCGAACCATTATATTCAGATGAGATCATGAAATCAGTGTAATTATTTGCAACGTTTTAATAATACCTGCTCTTCGTACTGCTTAACCTCCTGGAACCAATCCTCTTTTTGAGGAACCTGATTTAACTCACAGTAGTAATTCCATACATCGCCTACCGGATATAATTTTAGTTCTTCCTGCAACATTAATAATTCTGTTAATTCTCTATCCTTTTGAAGTGTAATCAGTTTCTCCATGGGTTGCAACAGTGCATTTAGCAAAGCTTTCTGCATATTACGCATACCAATAACCCACGCCGCTATCCGGTTAATGCTTGCATCAAAAAAATCCAGTGCCAGTAATACCTGATCCGCTCCATTTCGAATGATCTCTTTTGCAATCTCCTTGGTCTCATCATCAAATAATACCACATGATCACTATCCCAACGAACCGGTCTTGTTACGTGTAATGCTACTTTATCAGAGAATAATAACATCGAACTTATTTTATCTGCTATAGATTCTGTTGGGTGATAATGTCCATTATCCAGCAGACACAATATATTATTTTTGGCCGCATAATTCATATAAAACTCATGGGAACCGATGGTATAGCTCTCTAAGCCGATACCAAACACCTTTGACTCAACAGCAACATAGACTTTACTTTTATCATAACTTACGGATAGTATTTGATCCAGTGAATTTCTAAGTCTGGCTCTGGGTGATGTTCTGTCAGCCGGAATATCCTTATAACCATCCGGAATCCAAATGTTCATACAGCAGGGAACTTCCAATTCTTCTGCAAAGTATTCTGCTATCTTAATACAGCATTTGCCATGATTAATCCAGAACGTACGTATTTCCTCATTCTCACTGGATAGAGTTGCATTTACTGATTTCGGATGTGCAAAATAAGTCGGATTGAAGTCTATGCCTAAGTTTCTTTCCTTTGCAAATTCTACCCACTTTCTAAAATGCTTTGGTTCTAATCTATCTCTGTCAGCCATTTCGCCCTGTTCAAAAATCGCATAGCTGGCATGCAGATTAATCTTATGGGTTCCCGGTATTAAGCTTAACGCTTTCTCCATATCGGCCATTAATTCCTCGGGTGTTCTTGCCTTACCGGGATAATTTCCTGTGGCTTGAATTCCACCGGACAAACCCGCTGAATTCTCAAACCCTGTTACATCATCTCCCTGCCAGCAATGCATAGAAATCGGTATCGTAGCGAGCTTTTTAAGTGCCTCTTCGGTATTAATTCCTAATTTTCCATATACTTCTCTTGCTGATTCATATCTTTCCTTTGTTGTCATAATAACCTCCATACTGCCTTCAGGCAGCTCAAATAATTAGTAAAAAGCACGCTCCGTGCTTTTTGCCGGTTGAAAAATGATTTTCTTTTCAACCTATTCCTGATATATAGACTAGATTGACTTTTGACGCTTGAATTATTTACATTCCTTTATCTCTACGGAACAGCTAAGGCATTGCCTTGCAGCAGAAAGATTTTTTAATTCATGAGCAGAAATCATCTGTGCAAGTATATTTCCAATGGCGGTTGCTTCACTTGGTCCGGCATAAACCGTTTTCCCCGTATATCTGGCGGTCAGCTTATTTAAATACTCAGCATTTGCACCACCTCCTACAATATGGATTGAATTATAGTCAACCTTCGTTATCTCCTCAAGTTCCTCAATGGCTTCTTGATAGCACTTTGCCAGGCTATTATAGATTACCGCTGCAACTTCTCCTAACCCCTCCGGTACCTGCTGCTTCGTCTCCCTGCAATAATTGATTATTTCTCCGGTCATATTTGCAGGTGCAAGGAAACGGTTATTATTGCAGTCTACAATGGAGGTAATAGTCTCTTCGGACGCCTTTTCAGATATTTCAGCAAAACTAAATTCACTGCCTATTTCTTTTTTAACACTTTGTATCATCCATAAACCCATAATATTTTTTAAATAACGAAAGCGATATTCAAAGCCACCCTCATTGGTAAAATTCAATGTGTTGCTTGCAATAGAGCGATTTGCATTACTTCGTTCAGTCCCCAGAAGAGACCAGGTTCCGGAGCTGATATAGAGTGGATTATCACAGGTACTGGGAACTGCAAGTACCGCTGATCCTGTATCATGAGTAGCCGGAAGAATTACCTGACAGTCATATCCTATCTCCTGCTGAAGTTCTTTTGTTAATTGCCCCAGGTAACTTCCTGCTCTTACAATGGGAGTAAATATAATAACGGGCAATCCAAGCATAGCAATCAATTCATAATCCCATTCCTTCGTAATCGGACTAACCAGCTGGGTTGTTGTTGCATTCGTATATTCACAGGCTTTTATTCCCGTAAGCAGAAAATGAAAATAATCCGGAATCATCAGAAAATGTTTGGCTCTTTCTAACTCATTGGGGCATCTTTCCTTAATTGCCATTAATTGATAGATGGAATTAAAAATCTGCTTTTGTATTCCTGCCCGGGCATATAGATTCTCTTCACTAATGATAGAATATACCTTTTCATCCATTCCCAAGGTTCTGTTGTCTCGATATGCAACCGAATTACCGATTAGTTTATGCTCACCGTCAAGCAGCACAAAATCCACACCCCAGGTATCAATTCCAACACTGACTGGAATTTTGTCGATTTCTTTGCATTTCTTCATTCCCATTTTAATCTGTGTAAACAATTCTTCTAAATCCCAACACAGTTCACCGTCTTTCTTCTTCATCCCGTTTTCAAAACGATGAATTTCCTCGAATTGTAACTTACCCTGATGCAGGCTGCCTAATATATGTCTCCCACTGGACGCCCCAATGTCAATTGCCAAATAATAATTGCTCATTGTTTTATACCTCTCCCTTCCTGTTGTCTCTAGTATAATTAGAAAAAGTCGCAAAAAAAAGGACACCATTTGTATAAAAAAGTGTCCTTATTTGCAGGTTCGATATTCTTTTGGAGATACGTTGTATCTTTGTTTGAAGATTCGATGGAAATAGCTTAAGTTATCGTATCCCACCGCATTACCGATATCTGCAACCGATATCTTTGTTGTACTTAGTAAATAAGCTGCCTGATTTAACCTCTTTTGCTGAACTAATTCTGTATATGTTTTTCCCGTCAGGTTTCTCACTTTGCGGCTAAGCCAATATAAATCACAATGCATTTTTTCTGCCAGATCGGATAGCTGACCTTCTTTATAATTCTCCTCAATAAAATGCAGCAGCCGGATGGTAAGCTGTTGATCATATTGGTTCGCACCAACAAAAACCTTGTCCGTACAATTCATTAACTGAAGGAATAGCAGTCCCATTGTAACCTGATTAAAATTATGATTATCCTGCTGATCCTTCATTAACGTCCATATCAGATTTTCAACCAAATTCTGAACCGGAAGAACATCGGAAACTTTAAAATGTAAATAGCTGACCTTGTCATCCTGTTTTTCAAGACAACCGATCAGAAATTCACGAAGCTGATTCTCTCCTTCTCCCAGCATTAACAAGGTACGGTCAAAAAATTCAGGGAGTATAATAAAGTTAACTGCAATATCGTCAAATTGCGCTGGTAATATTTCCTGCGTTGCATTCTGATTAAGAAAGAGCAGCTCTCCTTTCTTAAGTAAGGCCTCTTCTCCATTAATTATGTGTGTCGTCTGACCATCATACATATATATCATTTCCACATAATTATGTGTATGTTTTGGAAAGTGCACAAAACGGGTATGCGGGCGCACCTGTATTAACCTGCCATCCTTCAACAGTTTTCTGCGATCAATAACATTCGTTGCCTTTTCCATATAGATGTTATTGTCGATCTTATTACTTCCTTGAAGAATGTCATGCTCTTCGAGAGTTATTTCTTTTAACTTTTCCATTATTTCTTTATTCATGGACGAGTGCTCCTTAAATCCATATGCTTATTGCTCTATTATAACGTAAAATACTCGCTTTCGGTAGTCCTTATGTAATAGAAATAAGTTGTCCATAAAATATATAGTTATATTACCTGCACTACCGCAGCTCTCATGAATTATCATCTTTGGGTTATTTCCTTACCTATAATGATATTATTATTTTTGATGAAGAATTCTCCGATATATACCATCTAATGAAACCTAAAATTAAATATGTCCAGCAGGATTCGTATAAAATTGATGAGAAAGTCTATATCCCCCTGGGTTAACTCTAGTGATAAATATCATAATGACTGGGATTCCCCACGGTGGACATCGCGAGAAACCGTTGCCGGACAAGGCTTTGAGGAAACATTCAATTACTACAATTTTGTATATAAAGATACCAAAACGGAAGATCTGCAACTTGATCTATTATTCCCGATTAAGGAGAAGGTGAATGGATGAAGCTTGAATTATCATCCGATCTAATGAAATTCCTATTTGACAACCCTAATGAATGGTGCTATAATCCGATTAATTTAATATACGTCTTCAGGGCAGGGTGAAATTCCCTACCGGTGGTAAAGCCCACGAACCGCAAGGTATGATTCGGTGAAATTCCGAAGCCGACAGTAAAGTCTGGATGAAAGAAGATTTTTAAAACCTTTATTGGTTTTTCTTTAAAATATTGCTCTGAAATGATTTATTCATTTCAGGGTTTTTTATTTTCAAGAAATAACTAATATATGGTTTAATGCCTTGAACATTTATGTTTAAGGCATTTTTTATTCATGACAAGTGAAACGACATGTCGTTTCATCTTGTTTACGGAGAAACTCGCGCAGTGCGTTTCATCCAGTTTACGGAGGAATTAAATGACCGATGAAAAATATATGAACCTCGCTCTTACCCTTGCCAAAAAAGGGATTGGCTTTGTAAATCCAAATCCTTTGGTAGGAGCAGTTGTGGTAAAGGAAGGAAAAATTATAGGACAAGGATGGCATGAAATATATGGTGGCTGGCACGCGGAACGAAATGCACTAAGCACCTGCAGTGAAAGTACAAACGGTGCCACCATGTACGTGACCCTGGAACCCTGCTGCCACTATGGGAAAACTCCACCTTGTACTGACGCTATTATTCAAAATGGTATAAAGAAAGTAATCATTGGTTGTCTGGACCCAAATCCTCTGGTTTCCGGAAAAGGGGTTAGTATTCTTCGAGATGCAGGAGTTGATGTAGTTACAGGTGTATTAGAGGATAAATGCAGAGAGCTAAATAAAGTTTTTTTTCATTATATCAAAACAAAAACACCCTACGTTGTAATGAAATACGCAATGACAATGGATGGAAAAATTGCAACTACCAGTGGAAATTCAAAATGGATTACAGGTATATCTGCCAGAGAAAATGTTCATAAAAGCCGAAATCAGTTTTCTTCTATTATGGTGGGTGTAGGTACAATAATTACTGATAATCCTTCTCTTACCTGTCGTCTTGCTGATGGTAGGAACCCCATACGCATCATTTGCGATACAAATTTAAGGACACCATTAAAATCTACTATTGTTACCACTGCAAAAGATGTAAAAACAATTATCGCTACAGCTTGTGATAATCGAGAGAGGCAAAAACCATATATAGCTCAATGCTGTGAAATTTGTAATATTAATACAAAAGATAACTACATTGATTTAAATGATTTAATGCATCAACTTGGTAAAGCCAAAATTGATAGTATTCTTTTAGAAGGAGGCTCCTTGCTTAATTCTTCAGCTCTTCAAAGCAGAATTGTAAATAAAGTTCAAGCCTATATTGCACCAAAACTGTTTGGTGGTGATCAATCAAAAACGGCTGTAGGTGGCACAGGCATTCAGGAAATAAGTAGTTGCTTTTCACTAAAAAATCGAACAATCACATGGTTTGATGAAGATATTCTTATGGAAGGAGAGGTAGATTATACATGTTTACTGGAATAATTGAAGAAATAGGTATTATTAAGACTATTAAAAAAGGAGCTAAATCCGTAATTTTTACGGTTGCTTGCAACAAAATATTAGATGACTTAAAACCTGGTGACAGTGTTGCAACAAATGGTGTATGCCTTACCGTAACCGACATTAACAATTGTTCATTTACTGCTGATGTTATGAACGAAACATTATCCAAATCTTCACTGGGAAGTCTGAACACCGGAAGTAAGGTTAATCTTGAACGCGCAATGCCCGCAAACGGAAGGTTTGGTGGTCATATTGTCACAGGACATGTTGATGGTACCGGTAAAATAACATCCATTAAAAAAGACGATAATGCTGTTTGGTATACCATTAAAACCAACCCAAAACTCCTGCAATATATCATAGAAAAGGGTTCAATTGCCATTGATGGCATCAGTCTTACCATCGCAAAAATAACACCTGAAAGTTTTTCTGTGTCGGTGATTCCTCATACTGCTAAATACACTACCCTATACGAAAAAAGTATCGGTTATTCTGTAAATCTAGAAAATGACATAGTAGGGAAATACATTGAAAAATTCACGCAGAACAATAAAAGCATTACGAACGAATTTTTAATCAAAAACGGATATTAGGAGGTATGTATGCTTAAATTTAACACAATTCCGGAAGCCCTGGAAGCCTTGAAAAAAGGAGAAATTATTCTTGTTACAGATGATGAAAACCGAGAAAATGAAGGTGACTTTATCTGTGCGGCAGAATTTGCAACAACAGATAATATTAATTTTATGGCTATTCATGGTAAAGGCTTAATCTGTATGCCTATGAGTGAAGAAATCTGCACGCGTCTGCAGTTTCCCCAGATGGTATCAAACAATACGGATAGGCACACGACAGCTTTTACTGTTTCAATCGACCATACAGCTACTAATACCGGCATCTCTGCAGCAGAACGAAGCATCACTGCTCTTAAGATTGTTGATGAGAACTCTAAGCCGGAAGACTTTCGTCGTCCGGGACACATGTTCCCTCTTCTTGCAAAGAAAAATGGTGTTCTGGAACGAAACGGTCACACGGAAGCCACCGTAGATTTAATGCGACTTTCCGGTCTGAAGGAATGTGGTTTATGTTGTGAAATTATGCAAGAAGATGGATATATGATGCGGACTCCTGGGCTAATGGAACTAGCGCAAAAGTGGAACTTAAAGTTTATTACAATAAAAGCCTTACAGGATTATCGTAAAAAATTTGATAATTTGGTAGACCGCGTGGCAAGTCCTTGGTTGCCAACCTCTTTTGGTGAATTTCGTGCTTATGGTTATAGAAACAAATTAAACGGTGAACATCATGTAGCATTAGTAAAAGGTGATATCGCTGATGGACAAGAGGTTTTATGCCGGGTTCATTCCGAATGCTTAACGGGGGATGTCTTCCATTCTTCGCGCTGTGACTGTGGTGAGCAGTTAGCTATGGCTATGAAAATGATTGAAAAGGAAGGTCGCGGCATTCTTCTGTATATGAGACAGGAAGGAAGAGGTATTGGTCTTTTGAATAAGTTAAGAGCATATGAGCTGCAAAGTCAAGGTATGGACACTGTTGAAGCAAACCTGGCACTTGGATTTGAAGAGGATTTAAGAGAATATTATATCGGTGCGCAAATACTTCATGACTTAGGAGTAAAAACAATGCGAATTATTACAAATAATCCCGACAAGGTATACCAGCTTTCTGATTTTGGCATCGAAATTACAAAACGTGTACCGATAGAAGTCGAGGCAAATGAGTACGATAAATACTATCTAGAAACAAAGCAATCTAAAATGGGTCATTTTTTAAATTTAAAATAAAGGAGATTATTATGAAAACATATGAGGGAAAATTAGTATCAAGGGACATTAAAATAGGCATTGTTGCCGCAAGGTTTAATGAATTTATTACCTCTAAACTGCTAGGGGGTGCTCTAGATGCTCTAGTAAGACATGAAGTGAAAGAGGAAAATATTGAAGTCGCATGGGTCCCTGGTGCTTTTGAAATACCACTTATCGCATCAAAAATGGCAAAAAGCAACAAATATGATGCTATCATTTGCTTAGGTGCAGTAATTCGTGGCAGTACAACTCATTATGACTACGTTTGTAGTGAAGTATCAAAAGGGATTGCACATATCTCCTTAAATAGTGACATACCAGTAATGTTTGGGGTACTAACTACAGAAAATATCGAGCAGGCAATTGAACGTGCCGGTTCCAAAGCAGGTAACAAAGGCTTTGACTGTGCTGTAGGAGCTATTGAAATGATAAATCTTATAAGGGAAATTGAAAATAATGACTAACTTATTATTTGATTATGACGGTACCCTCCACAACAGTATATACATCTATGCTCCTGCTTTTCGCACAGCCTATTCCTATCTTGTAGAGAATGGTTTCGCTGATCCTAAGGAGTTCACAGACAGCGAAATTTCATATTGGCTGGGTTATACAGCCCATGAAATGTGGAAATGTTTCTTACCTAAGCTATCTGAGAGGCAAAAACAAAAATGTAGTGAAATAATTGGTAAGGAAATGATAAAACTAATCAAACAAGGTAAGGCAGAGCTTTATCCGCAAGCAGAGTATGTCTTACAAAAACTGAAAGACCTTGGTTACAACTTAATATTTCTTAGTAACTGCAAACATGCTTATATGGTTGCGCACATCAAGTACTTTCATCTTGACCGCTATTTTTCTTCTTTTTACTGCTCTGAAGACTATGGCTTTACACCCAAGCATGAAATTTTTCATACTATCAAGGAAAGTAATACGGGTAATTATATAATAATTGGAGATAGATTTCACGATATGGAAATATCAAAAATCCATCATCTGCAGTCTATAGGCTGCTTATATGGATATGGAACTATTACTGAATTACAAACTGCGACCTTTCTAATTAACAGGTTATCTGATATCTTAAAATACTTATAATACATTTCTAAATAATATATATATCAGCCACAATACATTTTAAACTTTGAAAACAATCATTTCTATGTATAAAGATGCCTATATTTTTCTCCAAACAAAATATAGGCATCAATACTAGTACAGCATAGGTTAATTTTTAATTATCAATATTTATTATTTATCTATGTTATCCTTAACTAAATGATTTTTCCACTCCCCACATCCGCCAATTCTGCTTCCAATTGAAAAATAATTATACGGAGCATATACTACAGGATTCAACGCATTCAAATCAATCATTTTAAGGTCCATTCCTTCAAACCTTTTGTCTATCTGAATATTTTTAATGTCGGCTAAAAATAGATGGCTTCCATCTAATTCTAATATTTCGGTTACTTCACATTCATAAACCCAGTTACTCTGCTCTAAAATAGGTACTTTTAAATTATTCCCCCACTTATAGTCAATCTTCATATCATTCTTAAGCTTTTCTTCTCCATTTGTAGTTCCAAAATAGTCTGCAAGCCATAAAATATCTTCACTAATTAGATTTGCTGAAAACATTTTATTACACAAAATGTTTGTTTTTGTTTGCTTATTACCGCCTATTGTCATCATTAAGTGCGGTGTCTTGTCAAACGAAAATCCAATCCAGGTTATAATACAGAAATTTGGTTCTTCCTCTTCATTTTTTGTACCTATGATATACATAGGTTGAGGGCTGAATACCCAATCAGGCTTAATATCCATCTTAAGCATAAATGTATCTCTCCTTTTATTTTACGCACTTAATTCTCAAAGAGAAAATTTAATTTTATTTAATTTTAAACAAGCTGTGTTTCCCTCAAAGAAAACATACCTATCTATAATTACTGGAAATAATAGATTAGTAAACATTTAAAGAATTGTTTTATAAATATGCTTTACCCTCTAATAGCCAAGAGTGCGGATGTAAAATCATGTTATTATCTATAATATAGTTAATATATTCCAGACAGGCTCTTTCTAAAGAAAAGGATAAATTTTTATATATTATATCAAAAAATTTCTCTAAGTGCGCCATCAGCAAAATAATTATTGTGCTTCAGCTATTCAAAGAGGGTGTCACTTGTCTATTTTCTCTAGTATTTCATGTGAGGATTTAGCAATCCATAGCTTATTCCCAAGTCTATCTATTTTTCTAAATTTTTTAATGGCTTGTTCTGTTTCTCCATTCATTACATCCATTTGTGCTAAACGATATAAAATCCCTAAATATTGCCTTTTATTTAAGTCAAAATTAAGTGATTTTTTTAAATGCTCGTAACTCAAATCGTACTTTCCCAAATAGTAATATCTTTCCCCTATCAGTATCTCAACTGATTTTTTTAACCGCTTCCCTAGAGGACATAATTTCACCAGATTGGTTTCATATAGTATTTCAGCCTTTTCATTTTCACCTAACTCAAAATGACATATGATTAGGTTAATACTATAGGCTAGATATGAACCATCTTTTTCTGATAAATATGAGATATCAATTCCATCTAAATATTCTTTTGCAGTTTGATAATCCCCTAATAATATATACCCAACTGCCCGATTAACAGCTAGGCGGTTCACAACTCTTTGTTCTTTCGAACGCCTCTTCTCTTGATTATCAATCATTTTTAAATATCGTTCTGGATCACAATCCGTGTTTAAAGCTTTCCTTTGTAAGGTACCTATGATATATCCAATAGTACAGTTACACACCATTAAAACAATAAATGTTATAATAAACGACGAGATAATACTAATATCAAAATACAATAAGATCATCATGCTGAAGCATGAAATAATGAAGAATATAATCTTTAAAATCTTTATCTCCTCCTTTTTCTCTTTCTTTATATCTATTGAGCTTTTGGATTTAATCCGTATTTTGAAATGTTTTGTACGCTGCTAGATTACCAACCATTCTTGAACTTGTATTCTAAAAGGTCATATTTATGTTCCGGCATATAACCATTTATCATATTATCAAATATGTATCCATAGTTTTCCTGGCTGCATTTTACGACTATATACTTGTAGGATGGGTATAATTTTAAAGCTGTCCCCAGCTTTCTAGCTTCCGTTGGCGTAACCCCATGAACAGAAGTAAATGCTCTCGTAAATGCTGTAGGAGAATTATATCCATACCTTATTGAAATATCTAGTACCTTATTACTGCTGTTTTGCAATTCAAAAGCCGCTTTTGTAAGTCGTCTTCGTCTAATGTATTCCGCAAGGGTTGTATTAGAAATAAAGGAAAACATTCTTTGATAATAATTAACGGAACAGCAAGCGATTTGCGCTGCTTTCTCATAGCTCAAATCACTTGCTGAATTTTCTTCGATATAATCCAATGAATTATTCAAGCGTTCAAACAACTCTATATTTACTTCCCTTTCAAATTATACATAATTAGCTTTATTTAATCCTCTTATTTCTTGTACAGAAATGAGAGAAGGGTCACCAGTTTTTTATAAAGGCTTTTAGCTCCTCATGTTAAAAGTCTTTATAAGAAAATCTACAAAAGTTCTTTCTAATTCCCTTAATTATACATCATGACTATGAAATCTTACAATATAATTGTATAATCTCTGGAATATTTAGTATTTCATATAAATCTATTCAAAGAGCCACACACCAACTATTTTACAATAAAGCTGATATGGGGCTCTATATTATCTCTTATTAATTTTACAAATTTAGGCGCTAATATCATAATTGAATATTATTTATTGTTTAATACTGCCTGTGCTGCCTTGTATGGAATCACAGCTATCAATTTATGTCAGAACAAGCTAGTTTTGTTGTAATTTCAAGGGAAAATAAAGGTTACTAAATCATCAAGTTTCAACATAAGCGGTATCAACCAAATTGGAATTTATCAACTCCATTTAATGCTCAATTTTGAGGTTATATTAATTAATCTACTAAGAGCTTCAATAAGTCATTAATTCGTTGGGTACAGTCTGCTTTTCTGTATTCATCTTTTCTCCATGAATCGGAAAGAGGAAAGTATATGCCATCTTTAGCTTTATTTCCAAAATCCCATTGGCCATTTTTATCCTTGTTTTCTTCCAACCAGTCCACAACAAATTGCAGTTTAGGTTTATTTCTCTGATATCCTGCAAGTAATTCTATCGCAGCAAGATATCTGCTGGTTTGTTTAGATGCAAATAATTCAGGTAAATCGTTAAGTACGCCATCATAGATATAACTTATACCCTTGTTGTACATCAATATGTAATCACAAATAGCCGCCTCGGTTTTCTCATCAAAGCAGTCGGCTGTAAGTGCCAATTGATAAAACACAACGAAATTTGCTAAGCAACCGGCTTTTGGATTCAATTTTTTCTCTATAATTGCTTCAAACGCTGCTACATACTTTTCATGTTCATATTCACCGCTTATAAAAGCGCTGCTGATTATATTTCCCCATTTTTGTGCTATTGGAAGTGCAGTTTTGTTGTCTTTATCAAAAATGCGTATCCATGTTGAAAGCATTAAATCACCATAGGTTTTTGAGTCATGCTTCTTTTCAAAAAAAACAGTCGGTTCAGGGTTTTGAAGACAGGTTTCCATGTATTGTATAGCTTTTTTAATTGGTGTATCAGCTTTTGTAAATCCTAATATTTTAAGCCGCCTCAAAGCTTGTTCAGTAGTAACTGGCTGCTCCTTTGTTGGCTGGCTAAGAGTATGAAAACATCCCCATGAACCATCAGGCTGTTGCATTGATATAATTTTTTCTGCCCATATCCCACTTTTATAATTCATGTGCTATTTATCCCCCTAAGCAATATAATTAATCCGTGGTTAAAAAGTGCATAACAACATCAAATTTAATAGTCTTCGGTAATTATACATCAGTACCAATAAATACCACAATATATTTGTAAGTCATTTACATACCTTATCCCAAAATATAAGTAAATGAAAAGAGCCCCACACCAACTATTTCTACAATAGCTGATATGAGGCTCTATATTATCTCTTATTTAATTCACACCTTCAGGTATTAATATCATAATTGATTATTATTTATTGTTTAACACTGCCTGTGCTGCTGCTAATCTAGCGATTGGCACACGGAAAGGAGAACAGGATACATAGTTCAAACCTACCTTGTGGCAGAATTCAACGGAGGAAGGATCTCCACCGTGCTCACCACAGATACCAAGCTTAATATTAGGTCTAGCTGCGCGGCCTTTTTCGGAAGCCATCTTAACTAACTGGCCAACACCTTCTTGATCAAGTCTTGCAAATGGATCTGACTCGAAGATTTTGGTCTTGTAGTAAGCATCTAAGAACTTACCAGCGTCATCACGGGAGAAACCGAAGGTCATCTGTGTTAAGTCGTTAGTACCAAAGGAGAAGAACTCTGCTTCTTCAGCGATTTCGTCAGCAAGTAATGCTGCACGAGGAATTTCGATCATTGTACCAATATGATACTCGATATCTGAATTTAACTCTTTCTTCACTGCTTCTGCTGTTTCCACAACGATATTCTTAACGAATTTTAACTCTCTTAATTCGCCTACAAGAGGGATCATGATCTCAGGAACGATGTTAAAGCCTTTTTCGTTCTTAACTTCGATTGCTGCTTCCATAACTGCTCTGGTTTGCATTTTTGCAATTTCAGGGTAAGTTACAGCAAG
>JASGEU010000178.1:0-14605 GCA_047606065.1 Mobilitalea sp. | reverse complement strand
TAATCATTATCAGATGACAGGATATAAATGGCTAAAGACCCTTGCTGGCAATGAACTTGGAGGTATTTTAGCAGATGATATGGGGCTTGGTAAGACCTTGCAGTCGATTGTCTATATTGCTTCTAGTGTGCAAGCAGAAAAAGGTGTTCATACCTTAATTGTATGCCCGACTTCTTTAATATTTAACTGGCAGGATGAAATTGAGAATTTTGCTCCGCACCTAAGAGCTATGGTTATCACGGGCAATCCAAATGATCGCCAGGAAGCAATATCAAAATATAAAGAATATGATGTACTTATAACTTCTTATCCTCTGATCAGGCGTGATATTACGTTTTATGAAAAAATAGAGTTTCATACAGTCTTTATTGATGAGGCGCAGTTTATCAAAAATGACTCTTCGCAAAATGCAAAATCGGTAAAGAGACTTAGAGCAAAGCATCGATTTGCCCTCACTGGTACACCGATTGAAAATAACTTGTCAGAGCTTTGGTCAATCTTTGACTTCATAATGCCGGACTACCTGAATAGCCACTCAAGATTTGTTGAGGTATATGAAAAGCCAATATTAAAAGAGGATTCTGCGGCATTATTAGATCTGCATCAGCACATTGAACCTTTTATATTAAGGCGTATGAAAAAAGATGTATTGACAGAATTACCGGATAAATATGAGTCTAAGATGCTAACTGATATGTCCGAGGGTCAAAAGCTGGTTTACTTATCCTATCTTGAAAATATCAGAAGTGAACTGCATCATGAAATTGAAGAAAACGGCGTAGAAAAGAGCAGGATGAAGATTCTTGCTGCCTTAACAAGACTTCGTCAGATTTGTTGTCATCCGTCCACTTTCCTTGAAAATTATCAGGGTGGAAGCGGGAAACTTGATCTTCTCATGGAAGTCATTCCGGAAGCGATAACAAATGATCATAGAATCTTAGTGTTCTCACAGTTTACTTCAATGTTAAGGCTAATTGAAAATGAATTAAAGGATTTGGATATTTCGTATTTTTATCTTGAAGGATCTACTGCAACAGAAGACCGTAATGATTATGTTAAGAGATTTAACGCTGGTGAAGGTAAGGTATTCTTAATTTCATTAAAAGCTGGTGGTACAGGTCTTAATCTTACGGGAGCAGATACTGTAATTCATTATGATCCCTGGTGGAATCCTGCAGTGGAGGATCAGGCAACGGACAGAGCTTATCGTATTGGTCAGCAGAATAAGGTTCATGTTATGAAATTAATTACGAAAGGTACGATTGAAGAGAAAATCTATAAATTGCAGCGCAAGAAAAAAGAACTGTCAGATTCCATCATTAGTTCCAAGGAAGTATTTATTAATACATTATCAAGAGAAGAACTTGAGGATCTATTTGCACCAATTTCCTAAAGCAAGAGGAAACGACAAATCATCCCATTTGTCTTGAACGTGAAGAAATAAAAAGGATTATGGTTTTCAATTTAAAAACCATAATCCTTTTACAATTACCCGTGACAAGTGAAACGACTTGCCGTTTCCTCTTGTTTTTAAAAATCAAAGGGGCGTAACGCATTTTTTATAATAAGACCTGATGTAATGGCTAAAATGATTTTAATGATATCAAAGGGGATAAACGGAAAAACACATAAGGTTAAAGCATCGTAGAAGTTGTATCCACTAGTATTTGAAAAGGTAAACCAAGCCGCTCCAAAAAGATAGCAAACCACGAGAGATAAAAGCATTCCTATGGCAAGTGTTACTGCCTTTGGAAGTTTTTTTGGCAATCTTACATATGTATGAAAAAAGGAAGTAATAAAAGCCATGATGGGATAAGCTATTAAAAATCCACCGGTTGGGCCAACCAGAGCTTGGATGCCACCCTTAAAGTTTGCAAAGACCGGAAGGCCAATGGCACCGATTAACAAATAGGTTAGTATGGAAAGTACCGCATATCCAGGTGTTAACAGGATGCTTGTTACAAAGATAGCAAAGAGTGATAACGTAAAAGGTATCGGTTGTACTGGTATAGATATTTGTGCCATAACACAGATGAGAGCAGTTAACATTGCGCTGGTGACAAGTTGCTTTAATGAAAATTTTGAACATTTTTTTACCTGTATATCAGGTGTTTGATTAGAATTAGACATTTTTGATCAGTTGCAAGATTCTTCTTGCAGTTCCTTTCGTTTAAAAATAAGTTAATAGTAAAAATATATTAAATAAGCTGATCTTGATAAATAAAAAATCAATTTGTGTTCGGTCGAACACTTACTTCTCCAGAGAGAAGAGCTTCTCTGCTTTGATCTTCATATTCTACAATTAATCTAGCCTTATCATCGATATCAATTGCCTTGGCTGACAGCACATCCTTGCCTTTATAGACCAGAATGGGTCTCCCTATCAAAAAGGAACGCTTTCGATATTCCTCAAGATATGTTTTATCCGTAGGAGAAACCATGTATACAGCCAGGTTATTAAGTATCTGGGCAACAAGTTTTGAAGTAATGGGAGAGGAGCCAGGCTTAGCCTCCCAAATAGCACCTGCAACTTCTTTTATTTCCTTAGGAAATGTCTTCGTGCTTATATTAATTCCTATCCCTAAAACAGCGTATTCCAAACCACCGCTTTCAAAATTCAGGGAGGCTTCTGTTAGTATCCCGCAGACCTTCTTCTCATGGACAAAGATATCATTTACCCATTTAATACCGGCCGGAACTTCGGCAACTTCCTCAATTGCTTTTGCAACAGCGACTGCTGCGCTGGTGGTAATTAAAAGAGAATCTTCAATGCTTAGTTTCGGTCTTAAAATGATGCTAAAATAAATCCCGCCATCGTCAGGGGAATAGAAGCTTCTGCCCATTCGACCACGACCCGCAGTTTGTTCTCTGGCGATTAAAACAGTTCCTTCTTTTGCACCGTTAGCTGCCATTTCCTTTGCCAAGGTATTTGTTGAGGTCACACTTTGTCTGACTTCAAGTGTAAAATTCAATGCGGCTCTTGTTAAATACGGAGAAATGGACTGAACAGATACAATATCATTATCTGAAAGAAGGCAGTAGCCCTTATTTGTAACAGCTTCAATACAGTAGCCTTCTTTTTGTAAAACCTTTATGATTTTCCATATAGAGCTTCTGGTTACAAAAAGCTCATTTGCAAGTTTTGCACCACTTATCGAATTTCCTCTATTTGATTCCAATAACTTGAGCACTTGTTCTTTTAGTTCCATATTGACCGTCCTTTAAAGTAACTTTACTTATTAGAATTTAACTACCTGGATTAGTATAGCATAACATTTTAGATTGTCAACTTATAAGTCATAAAGAGTCGACAATGAATTTAAAAAGAAAAGTTATTTGGTTGCCATCCCTTATAATATAAATATAAATTCTGTTTAATGCCTTAAAAAATGCCCTGAATTGGAAGAATATCCAATATCAAGGCATTTTAGCTAACAACTAATCTATATGGCGTATAATTCTATAATTTATATTTGCTCGAAGTTTTCGTTATAATATTCCTCAATTAATCGATCTAAATACGATAGATTTTGTGGTCCGAATTCCTTAAGCAGGGCTTCTTTTATTGTATCCATTTTCTTAAGATAATTTAGTTCTTCTGAAATATTATTATCATGAAGGGAGACTAGATAATTTTCCGTTACCTGTGCAGCCAGCCATGCATTAATCTCTTTTGTTAATGCATTTTCTGCAGCAATTTCCTGCTTAATCTTTGTGGCTTTTTGATTAGTATTTACTGCAACATAGATAAAGGCAACAAACATGATACCCATAACTGCCTGCGGTAACCACCAACTTAAGAAATTCAGTACTCCAATTACATTTAAGATTACAATGACAGCGCCAGCGATACCGGTTACCAGAAATACACCTACTGTACCATTTAAATCTTTGTATTGATCTTCCTTCATAACATAAGCGGCAGGAGATTGTTCTTCCAGGTCATCAAAGGCAGTTGCTTCATCACTTGGTGTATCAGCAGTATAATCGGTTTCTTCCGATTCGGAGTCCTCAAGATCCTCATCAGTAAAATCCTCCTCACCAGTGTCTTCCTTGCCTGACTTATTTGATTTAGCAAGTTCGGAATGCCCTTGTACTAAGCGTTCACGCTCTACCTCATAAAATGCCATGTATAATTGCTTTGCCTGCAACTGTTGATGAGGCGAAACTGAAACAATATATAAGGAATTTTCTTCATCAAAGCTTACAGAGGAATTCACATCGGAATACTCAAAGAAACGTGCCAGTTTTTCGGCAACTTTCTTTTCATCAGCTTGAAAGAAAGGAACCAGAAGTTCCTCTTCATGGATATCATCAACTAGCGCGAGTTTACAGTCAGAACATTCAGTATAACCTTCTTGATATTCAGCTTTACAATTTGGACACCAGGGCATGATTACATCTCCAATCTATATTTTTATTCAGCCATAAAGCGATGAAATGCTTTCTTTCCTTTTCTTACTAAAAGTGCCTGATCTGCATCGAAATCCTTGCTGGTAAAGACTTTTGCAAAATCAGTAACTTTAACTTCATTTACTGTCACTCCGCCTTGCTCAATGGTACGTCTTGCATCGGATCGAGAAGTAGCCATCTTTGCATCGAGCATCATGGTAATCAGGTCAATACCTTCTTCAAAGCGAGAAGCAGCATAGGTTGTAGTTGGGATGTCTTCGGATTTCATTCCGCCGCTGAACAACGCTTTGGAAGCCTCCATTGCTTTCGTAGCTTCTTCTTCACCATGAACAATCTTAGTGATTTCAAAAGCAAGAACTTCTTTTGCATGATTAATCTCTGCATCCTTTAAAGCACCAAGTCTTCTTACTTCTTCCATAGGAAGGAAGGTTAAAAGACCAAGACATTCTTCCACTTTAACATCCTCAATGTTTCTCCAGTACTGATAGAATTCATAAGGGGTAGTTTTGTTTGGATCCAACCATACAGCACCCTTCATGGTTTTACCCATCTTAACACCTTCGCTGGTAGTGAGGAGTTTAAAGGTAAGACCAAAAGCAGGTTTTTGTTCCTTACGACGGATCAGGTCAACACCACCAAGAATATTGGACCACTGATCATTGCCCCCTAACTGGAGAGAGCAGTTATATAACTTGTTCAGCTTCCAGAAATCATAGGACTGCATTAACATGTAATTGAATTCAAAGAACGTAAGTCCTTTTTCCATACGTTGCTTATAGCAGTCAGCAGTCAGCATTTTATTAACAGAGAAATGAATTCCGATTTCTCTTAAAAACTCTACATAATTAAGATCCAACAACCAATCCGCGTTATTCGCAATGATTGCCTTACCATCTTCAAAGTCAATAAACTTTGATAACTGACGCTGGAAGCAATCTGCATTATGCTGAATTGTTTCTACGGTCATCAGAGTACGCATATCGGATTTACCGGTAGGATCACCAATCATGGTGGTTCCGCCGCCAAGTAAAGCGATTGGTTTATGACCTGCACGCTGCATGTGCATCATGGCCATAACAGTGAGGAAATGTCCTGCGGTTAAGCTGTCAGCAGTTGCATCAAAGCCTATATAAAAAGTTACGGATTCCTTTCCTAATAATTCACGAACTTCATCCTCGTGAGTACATTGCTCAATAAATCCACGATCTTTTAGTATATCAAAAACATTTGTAGACATGGTATTCCTCCTTATAAATTTAGAAAACGCTATTAAGTCTGATATTTTTCAACATTTTCCTTTTTCGTAATTTAACTAAAGATATTATATATGAAAGTATCTAATTTTACAAGAACAAAGAGAAGGAGATATAGCAAAGCGAAATGGAGCTTATGGCTGAACTGTTACAAATTGTTCCATAAAAAATGACAAATGTCACGTCAGGTCGTAACATCCGTCACTTCCGAAGAAACTTTAAATCATGTATGATGATAGTATCAGGAAAAAGGAAAAAACTTGATGAAACTATATTGTATATCAGGTGAAAATAGAAAAATTATGGGAGGCAATGCTATGTCTAACTTTGTAACAGTGAAAAATTTAGTAAAGAATTATGGAGAAGTGTGTGCGGTTGATAATTTAAGCTTTACGGTTAAAACGGGTGAAATATTTGGGTTATTAGGTCCAAATGGAGCAGGAAAATCAACAACCTTAAGTGTTATTACTACTTTATCAGATTTTGATAAAGGTGAGATTGTTATCAGTGGTTTTGATATCCGAAAGGATAAGCTTAAAATAAAGCAATTAATCGGTATGGTTCCACAGGATATTGCAGTTTATGATCATCTGTCTGCCCTTGAGAATGTTAAGTTCTTTGCGTCCCTCTATGGGCACAGTGGAACAGAGTTAATAAATTCAGCAAAAGAAGCATTAGATTTTGTAGGCTTATCGGATCGAATGAGGATGAAGCCAAAGCAAATGTCCGGCGGTATGAAACGAAGATTAAATATTGCTTGTGGAATTGCGCATTCGCCTCAATTGATTGTAATGGATGAACCTACCGTAGGAGTTGATGCACAATCAAGAGAGCATATTTTAAAATCTATCCAAATTCTGCGGGAAAGAGGAACTACAGTAATCTATACCTCGCATTACATGAATGAGGTGGAGGAAATTTGTGATCGTATTGCAATCGTTGACAAAGGGCATTTAGTGGCGAGTGGAACAAAATCGGAATTAGTATCCTTAGTAACGGATGTTCAATCCATTTATTTTGACACAAAGCTATCCAGTGATCTGGAGGAAATGGAACTAAAGAAAAAGCTTAATACAATGCCGGATGTCAGAGCGGTGGCCATTGACAATAATACCATTCGAATTGATGTTTCTATCGAAAAGAACACAATGAATATTATTTTGCAGCAGATGCTCTCCATGGGACTTCCCATTAAAAATATAAAAACAGAAGTTCCTAATTTGGACACGATGTTTTTGACCTTAACAGGACATGAGTTACGCTGAGTAACTTGCATTTAAATTCACAGTTATTTGTAAAAGGGAGGAATTGTATGTTTAATATCATAATGAAGGAGACAAAAGAATTCTTAAGTGACAGAACGAATTTATTCTTTTTGATCCTATTTCCAATCATACTGATTTTTCTGCTGGGAAATCTGCTTTCCAGTCTTGATAAGGCAGAAGAAACCATTGGAGAAATTAAGATACACTATAAAATAGAAACAGAGGATGTTTTTCAGCAGGCAGCGATTCAACAATTTATTACAGAGCTTGGTAAAGGGAACTCCATGATTGTGATGGAGCAAACAGATAACCTGGAAGCATCCAAAGAACAAGCGGGTAATGATGAGATTGCATGTGTTGCATTATTTACTGGCAACCCTATGGAGATACAAATTTATGAAGGGAATAACAACATTAAAAATAAAGCTGTAAATGCAATTTTTAGTGGATTTGTTCAGTCCAATAAGGCAATACAGGCAGTATATACGAGTAATCCTCAATTTTTACAAGAGCTGGACAGTTCACAGTCTACAGGAGAACAGGCGGATTATGTAGAACAGAAGGATTTGGGTGTTAACAGAACTATGATCGATTATTATGCGGTTAGTATGCTGGCCATGATTACTTTTATGAGTGTTCTGGGCGGAGCAGGGGCGTTTATGGGCGAAAGGCAGAATAAGACCATTAACCGATTAATCCTGACCCCTAAGAATAGAATCCATGTATTCCTTGGCAAAATGCTTGGTATGATACCGCAGACAATTACGCAAATAACAATCCTTATGGTGGTGAGCGTATTCGTCTTTAAGGCGCATTATGCTGCAACTTTGGAAGGCAATATTCTATTGTTTATGCTTTTTGTGGTTGTAACTCTTTGCATGATTTCGATTGGGGCAGTAATAGGTATTGTTATAAAAGTAAACCCAATGGCAGTGTTATTCCCTATCTTATGGACCATGATGTTTTTAGGGGGTACCTATTCAAAAGAACTAAAAATTGCAGGGGTGACAGAAGCTATGCCAATTTATCAAATTCAACAGGCAGCATATGATTTAACGGTATTTGGACACTATCAAAAGGCTATTTTTGTTATCCTTTTGGCTGGCGTTATAATGATTGCAGCCTTAGTGGCAGGGGCATTCTTGTTTAAGAATAAACAAGAGGAGAGATAATTCTATTCAATTTAAATGGGTAGGCTTTGACGAAAGGGGCAGTAGTTAACATGAAAAATATATGGTTATTAACGAAAATTAATATGAAGCGTAACCGACTGGGATTAGCATTGTCGATTATTTGCGGGATACTTTTATGTGTTATGCTAAATATGTTTGGAAATATGACGGCACAAATTGGTGACAAAGTAATCGCAGTAGGGGTAATTGATTATGATAACAGCAGTTTATCCCAGGATTTTAAAGATTACCTGGTAAATGAGTTGAAATACCAGATTATTGAACAGGAAACGTTCGAGGAATTAAGTACAAAGTTGATTGAGCGAAGAATATCCATTATAATTGAAATACCACAAGGAATACAGGCAGGATATGCCAGGGGCAATCAAGAAAATGTTATAGTTACATCATTGGATGATTATGAAAATGCGGCTTATATGAAGGTTTATATTAATAATTATTTTAACAATATTGATATGCTTTCTAAGGCAGCCAAAGGTGAGGAACAGACATTTCTAAATTTGCTTAAAGAGTATCATAACACAACAATAAAAGTGACTCAAACAGCAGCGGTGACAGTGGATCAGGAAGCAGAAGCCGGAAAATTTGGATTTATCAGTGCTATTGGCTTTTTCTTAATGATAATATTTGTAATAAGTATTGTTTTTGATTTCATGATATTAGATGATAGATTAAAGGGACTCTATAACAGAGTTCAAATTGCTCCGGTGAAACCTTTGCACTACATTTTAGGAACCGGATTATTTGGTTTGATTCTTTGCTTTTTAATGGTTTTTATCTTCTGCGGGTATGTATACTTTTCAGATAGTATAACCGGAGTTCCCTTTTCTACATTAATAATAATTATGTCCTTGTTCAGCATATTTACCGTTTGCTTTTCCTTAGCAGTTGCTGTAGTATTAATATCAAAAAATGCCATGACTTCAATTGTAATTGGATTTTCGACCATAGGCTGTATTCTTGGCGGAGCTTATTTCCCCATTGATATGGCTCCAAAAGCAATGCAAAATTTATCAAGAATATTGCCGCAATATTGGTTTATGGATGCATTTCGCACCCTGCAGCTGGATGTTCATGCAAATATTAATTATCACATTATTATCCTATCCTTATTTACGTTACTTTTCCTGCTATTAGGCGCAGTTTCCTATGCCAGGCACTATAAAAGCAGTTAGGTGGTACAAAAGGTGGAAAAGGCTTTACTTTTCTTTCAAGCAAAATTGCTTACTATAATTGCATCCTATTTGATAACGCAAGCAACTAAGGCCGATACTACATTTGTATTAATATCGACCCTTAGTTTTGCCTGCGTTTTTGTGTTTGAATTTTTGATTTCGATTACAATAAAAGAGAACAAGAAAATTATTATTGCTATCAATGGTATTTCTTTAATTACCTGTTTTGCATTGGGGTCAGAGATATTCTACCCTCTGTTTGTTTTATGTGCTGCACAGTTGTTGGACTACCTGATCGATAATAGTATGTATTATTTTATATTGGCAACTATCATAATCCTGTCATTTTTTATTTTCCTTCCAGGAACCACAGTTTGTACATTAACTTTTATTGAAATAGTACTAATCCTATATTGTCGAATATTATTATTGAGATATTTTGCTCTAAAAATAACCAATGAAGAGCAGAAAATAATCATTCTGGAGCAAACTAAAAAAATTAATGATATTAAATGTTTAACTAAAACATTAAAATATACTGTTTCCATAGAAGAACGAAATCGTATTGCAGCACGTATCCATGATCAATTAGGTCATGGTATTTCAGGCAGTATCCTCTTATTAGAAGCGGCTATGCTGATATTAAAGGATCAGCCGGATAAATCGGAAGCCAGCATACAAAAAGCAATCACGAATCTTCGGGAAGGAGTGGATGAAATCAGAGCCTCCCTGCGTGATGAACGTGCAGGGCATTATTTAATCGGTAAAAATGAGATTACTGCAATGCTCGAGGAGTTTAAGGTAAATTACAATAAATCAACGAAGTTTACATCAAAAGGTGATCTTAGAATGATTTCTCTGGAGGTATGGGCTTGCATTCACGATAATGTGAAGGAGTGTCTGACCAATGTATTAAAACACTCCAATGCTTCTGAATTTGAACTTGAAATAGAGATTAAGAATAAAATTATTAAAGTTGAATATAAGGATAATGGTACATCCCAGGAGAGCTTTGAAAAGGGCATTGGTCTGGAAGCCATTGAGGAAAGAACAATAATGTCAAAGGGAAGATGTTTTTTTACAAAGGGAGAAAAGGGATTCAAGGTAACAAATATTTTTACTTATTAGGTCAGCTTCGCAGTTGATAAAATTTATGCTTGATATAATCAGTAGTTTGAGTACTCTTAAGGAGGTTAGTGATGATTCGAATTGTTATTGCAGATGATGATGCAATTATTCGCGAAGGATTAAAGATGATTATTGAGACACAAGCGGATATGGAACTTATAGGCGTGGCAGCAGATGGAGCAGAGGCAGTTAAGTTATGCGAAAGCCTGACTCCTGATGTAACAATTCTTGATATCCGTATGCCAAACATGGATGGTATCGATGCAGCAGCCCTCCTGCTTAAAAATAATCTCACAGCACCTTTGCTGCTAACTACCTTTGATGAACCTGATTTTATTCTGCGTGCCTTAAAAGCAGGTGTAAATGGATATATATTAAAAAATAGTCCGGCACAGCGAATTCTTTCAGCGATTCGTGCAATACATGAGGGTGGAACTGTTTTTCAAGCTGATGTGCTGGAATTCATTCGTCAAAGGGTAATGAATCAAAACACGGAAGTAAGCTTATATGAGGCGATTCTAACGCCAAGAGAGTTAGAAATTGTAAAGCTGATTGCGGAAGGCCTTTCTAATAAGGATATAGGTGATACCTTGTTTTTATCAAATGGAACTGTACGCAACCATATAAGTACGATTTTAGAAAAGACAGGTTTGGAACACAGAACACAGTTAGCAATTCAGTATCTTAAAAACAGTAAGTAAATTTATAAGGCATTCGTCTATGACATATGAATAAGGAAAAGATTATATTAGGAGAGAACAATGAGCTGGCAAACAGAGGGTTCTGAATCGAATCAGAGAGGACATTTAAAAATATTTTTTGGATATGCATCAGGTGTAGGAAAGACCTATGCTTTATTGGATGATGCACAGGTTCAGTATCAAAGTGGTGTTGATGTAATCGTAGGCTTTATCAAGCCGAATATGAAAACGGATACGGCAACACTTTTTAAAGGTCTCCCTGTTTTGCCTCCAAAGATCATTGGAGATCCCGAAGAAGGAAAGAAAGAGTTTGATCTGGATGCAGCATTAGAGCGTAAACCCAAATTAATCTTAGTGGATGAGCTGGAGCATTCTAATTTACTTGGTGTACGAAATAGAAAAAGATACCAGGACATAGAAGAACTTCTGAATGCGGGTATTGATGTTTATACAACGGTAAATGTTGAGAATATCGAAAGTTTAATGGATATTGTTCAAAGCATTACCTATGAATTTGTGACGGAAACTGTTCCGGACTACATTTTTGATCATGCAGATAAGGTAAAGTTAATTGATATTGAACCGGATGAATTACTGCGCCGCTTGGAAAAAGAGGAAGGAAGTAACGAAGCAAAACAAGAAAATACGACGGAACGAAAAATATCCTCCAGAGAAACCTTAAGACTTCTTCGTGAAATTGCCATGCGTAAGGCAGCGGACCGTATTAGTCATGAAGGCGTTCCAGCAGATAAGAGGACAAGCACCAAAATACTGGTGTGCATCAGCAGTTCTCCCTCCTCTGCTCGTTGTATTCGCTGGTCTGCAAGACTTGCGGAAGCCTTTCATGCTCCCTGGGTGGTGCTGTATATTGAAAATAACGAGAGTGAAAAGTATACCAAGGAATATAAGAAGAGTTTTCAAGCCAACTTGGAACTGGCAGAAGAACTGGGAGCAGAAGTTGCTACCTTAAATGGAAATGATATTGCAACTACCGTCGCTCAATATGCTAAGCTGTCAGGCATTACAAATATCGTTATAGGGAAAAGCCGAAATAAGAAAACTCTAAAAGGTTTCTTTGAAACTGATTTAGAGGATAAATTAATTTCTTTGTTGGATAATACGGAGATTCATATTATCCCGGATAGTATTACGAAAAAGAAATATCGAAAAAGCCGAATATTACTAAGTAAGCGCCTTTCATTTTCCTGGTATGACTTACTTAAAATGTTTGGTATCTTATTCGTTACCACACTGGTCGCTAACTTTCTTTCTGATTTTGAGCTGGGAAGTCAGAACCTTTATATGCTTTATATTCTATCCATATTATTAATTTCCAGAATGACAACCGGCTATATTTATGGGATTATTTCTTCCATCCTATGTGTATTAATTGATAATTATCTGTTTATGGAACCTGTCTTTACCTTGGATGTTCTGCAGACAGATTATCCAATTACCTTTGTTGTAATGCTATTAACAGCGTTAATTACCAGTACTATGACGAACCGAATTAAAGCACAGGCAGAATTTGCACAGGACCGGGAACAGAGAATTGAAGTTTTGTATGAAATCAATAAGAAGCTATTGGTAACCAGAGGACTTGAAAATATAGTAAGTATAACTAGTCAGTATATTATGAAGATTTTTGATCGTTCCGTAATCTTCTATTTAAATGATCCGGTAAATGGCTTGGAGGGAATTGTAGAAAGTGCACCTGAGGATTTGAATACAGAATATCTTTCCTCACCGGAAGAAAAGGCGGTTGCTCACTGGGTATTCATAAACCAAAAGTGGGCTGGTGCCGGAACTGACACCTCAACGAATTCGGCAGCTTATTATATGCCAGTCACCTCACAAGGAAATGTGCTTGGAGTTATTGGGATTTCCTGCAAAAATGAGGCGGCACTTAGTCATAACCATAAAACCTATCTTCGTCGAATTGCTTCTCTCGTGGCTATGGCACTGGAGCGCCAACGTCTTTCTGATGAACAAAGGTCTATTTTAATTGATACAGAAAAAGAGAAGATGAGAAGTAATTTATTACGAGCAATTTCACATGATTTAAGAACACCGTTAACCGGGATTCTTGGTGCCAGCTCTGCAATTCTTGAGAATAAAGAGACCCTTGACCCGGCGACCAAGGATAAGCTGCTTCATAACATAAAGGATGACTCACAGTGGCTGATTCGTATGGTAGAAAATCTATTGTCGGTTACTCGTATTAATGAGGATACAGCAAATGTAACTAAAACACCGGAAGCTGCCGAAGAAATTGTTGCTGCTGCAATAGGCAGGATGAGGAAGCGTTTTCCGGAGCAAAGAATCCATGTATCTGTACCGGATGAACTTTTAATGGTTCCGATGGATGCTACTCTGATTGAGCAGGTAATGATTAATCTTATTGAAAATGCCATAAAACATAGTGGAAATAAGACCAGTATTGATGTATCTTTATACAAAGAGGGTAATATGGCAATGTTTGAGGTAAGAGATGATGGAGAAGGTATCTCGGATCAGATATTACCAAATTTATTTGAGGCATTTGCACATAATGGCAAGAAATCAGCGGATTCCTCCAGAGGCATGGGAATAGGGCTTTCCATCTGTAAATCCATTATAAATGCACATCAAGGTAAAATTGAAGCTGCCAATCAATCGGAATCAGGAGCAGTATTTCGATTTTCACTACCATTACTGGGAGGAGACAATGAATAACAATCTATTAATCTTACTGGTAGAGGATGAAATTGCGATTAGTAATTTTATTTCTACGGTACTTACACATAATAACTATCAGGTCATCAAGGCGGAAAAAGGGAAGGATGCTATTGCTTTAGCTACAACCCACTGCCCGGATTTAATTTTATTGGACCTTGGGTTACCGGATATTGACGGAATTGAGGTTATTAAAGCTATCCGAGTATGGAGCAGTATTCCGATTATAGTTGTGTCAGCACGTGGTTTCGAGCGCGAGAAGGTAGAGGCACTTGATCTTGGGGCAGACGATTATATTACGAAACCCTTCGGAACCTCGGAATTGCTTGCCAGAATTAGAACAGCGGTACGTCATAATGCTACGTTTAATAAGGAATCCCAAACCATTGTGAACAAGGTATGCATTGGAGGACTTTGTATCGATTATGAGAGACGAGTAGTTAAAATAGAAGAGAAAGAAGTGCATCTAACACCGATTGAATATAAGATTATCGTTTTGCTTTCCAAAAATGTTGGAAAGGTGTTAACTCATGACTTTATTATGAAGGAAATCTGGGGACCATATTTGAATGAAAATCAAACCCTTCGTGTTAATATGGCGAACATCAGACGTAAGATCGAAGTAAATCCTGCAGAACCCAAGTATATCATTACAGAAGTTGGTGTAGGCTACCGCATGGTGGATGAAGCTTAACCTTTAGCAACACGCTTCCGCTTGGATGAAACTCGTAATGGTACACAAGATTACAAAGTAAGTGATCT
>JASGEU010000177.1:0-25729 GCA_047606065.1 Mobilitalea sp. | reverse complement strand
GTTTTGGTCCAATTGATCTCAACCCCAGTTCTTCAACCTATGGCTATATTACCAGCACACCTAAACTCGCCTGGAGGAATTATAATATTGTCGGCAACCTGAAGAACGCCCTGCAAGTGCCTATTGGTTTTGATACCGATGTAAACGGGTCTGCCTTAGGCGAAGTAACTTATGGCTGTGCAAAAGATCTCAGCTCTGTCGTTTATATAACAATCGGAACCGGTGTCGGCGTTGGTGTATATCTAAACGGGCAACTATTACATGGAATGCTGCATCCCGAGGCAGGGCATATACTGCTGCGTCCAAGAGAAGATGATACTTACAAGGGAAAATGTCCCTATCACGGCAACTGTCTGGAGGGTCTTGCCGCAGGTCCTGCTCTTAAGGAACGCTGGGGTTCTAAAGCTGATACACTGGAACCCGATCATAAGGCTTGGGAATTAGAAGCCTATTATATCGCTCAGGCTATTACAAATTACATCTATACTTATTCTCCTCAAAAAATCATTTTGGGTGGAGGAGTCATGCATCAAGAGCAATTGTTCCCTCTGATACGAAATGCCGTAAAAGAATTAAATTCCGACTATATTACAACAAAAGAATTATCTGAGCTTGATTCTTATATTGTTCCTGCAAGTCTTCAGGATAATCAGGGCATTATTGGTGCCTTAGAGCTTGGTAAAAGAGCTTATTACAGCTAGGCGGATTACTTCCATCCTATAATCGATATACAAAGAGAGCTGATGTAAAACACTAACCGGTTTTACATCAGCTCTCTTTTGTACATCACATCACGTTATCTTTTTGCGTTTAACATGGTTTTAATAATATTTCATGTCTCTCCTTCGATGTCATAATAGATCCCTTTTACATTTTCTCATATTTTCACTACGTTTTCTCCCTGCTTATCAATAGTTCGAAAAGTGTGATGCACTTCGTTTTTCCCCGCTGCAAGCGAATAAGACTTTCCATACACCTGTAAACAAGCCTCTATTCCACAGGGCAGTTCAATACAAAACAATATTTCGTCTTCTTTTTTTATCCAATGTACCATCAGCCTTCCAAAGGGTGTCTGCGTATACCCCTTTGCATGTGTCAAACCACAATCAAAGCAGGGCCTTATTATAAGTTTTTCAAACCCCGGATATTCAACTGTCGGATCAATTCCAAGAACATTGCGGATCAATACCCCCACCACGCTGCCGAACATAGGATGATTATGGGAAAATCCATCAAAAAAATATTCCCATAGCGTGGTAGCCTTTTGCTGCAGCATCCATCCAAAAGATGGTGCATCTCTTCTTGTCATCAGCTCAATTGCCAGCTGACCTTCACCGTGGCGAAACAAATAATCAATTAGTATCGGTGTACCAAAAATGCCGGTATCCAGGGATCGTCGGCTCTTATAGTATTCAATCAGTACCTCTGCCTCTTTCTCCCCTCCCAGTCCCAAATCCAGTGCAAAGACAGCAGCGGCATGCCTTCCGCTGTCATAGGTATACTTATCAGGCTGATAAAAAACCTTCTCAAATGCAGCAAGAATTTTCTCTCTCAATTGTCCAAACTTGCGTTTATGTTCCGTTCTTCTCAAAGCTCCAGCAATTTCCGCCATCATCCCTGCACATTTACAGTAGTAATATGTATTTACCAGGGATTCCGATATCTGAAAATCTTCCACGGCAAAAGCCCAATCTCCCAGACACCAGCCTTTCTCTTCTTCATGAACTATAATATAATCCTGTGCACATGTTTCCAAATATGACATCCATCTGCACATTGGTTCATAACAGCGTTCCAGCAGCTGCAAGTCCCCATAATGCAGCCAGAAAACATAAGGCACAAGGATCACTGCACAACCCCATCCCCCCGGACCGCCTCCCCCACCGGCAAAGGGTGCTGTATGTTGAACATGACCGCTCTTTTGACATTGACAGTCTAAAATATCCTGCATCCATTTTTTATAAACTGCCGGCATATCAAAGCAAAACATTGCTGTATCTGCGGTAATTTGTCCATCCCCGGTATACCCCAATCGCTCCCTGTGAGGGCAATCCGAAGGAATACAGCCGTGAAGATTATCCATCTGTGACCGGCTGTAGGCCTCATATATAAAATTCAGTATTTCATTATCACAGGCAAATTCACCGGTCTTTTCCACCGCAGTATGGATTACCAGCGCTTCTATCCCTGTACAGTTTCCAACAACTTCAACATAACGAAATCCATGCCAAACGAACAGCGGCATATATTCCTGTCCTTTTTTTCCGTTGGCGATATATTCATCCTGCTGTATCTGTTCTGTTCCTCCGGTACTTTGAAAATCCAACTCTCCATATTCATCAATTTCTTCTGAAAATCGCAGCAGAATATGAGTTCCCGCCTCTGAATCAGTTTGTATTCGAACCACACCGGAAATGTTTTCTCCCAAATCATAGACCTTCTTTTCTCCCTGATCTGTCACTAACACAGGAAGGATACTTTTAATAATCTGATCCGGAGGACAGATTTGTCCTCGCATGACGCATTTCTTTTCCGGTGCCAACCTTGCCGGCTGAAGACTTCGATTTATAACAGCACTCCGACAGACCTCCTCCAGACGGGCGTCATATATTTCTCCTCGAAAGATCTGATTAAAAATCACCGGGCTTTGAGTCCATCCAAAACATTCATCACTCGCAATCCAAAATGAGCCTTCCTCTGTCTCCATCTCCAATTGCAAAAAAAGTCGAGGTAATCCATACTCCATTTTTCCTTCTACATCACGCCAGCTCTGGTTATAAAATCCATTTCCCAGCATAATACTTATCACATTTTCTCCCTCTTGAAGATACTCCGCCACATCAAGGGTCAAATAATAGGTGCTGAAAGAAAAAGTATCCTTTATCGGATATAAAAGACTTTGCAGATTTCGTTCGTGATAATCCGACCATACAGGCGCATGGTATTGATTCCCTACACGCTTTCCATTGATAAACAAATAACCATATCCCAGACCACTGTAATAAATTCGGGCTTTTTGAACTTTTGAAGTAAGATGGAAATCTTTAGCAAAACAGGGAGCATCACAGTCCGCAGTAATCCATTTTGCATAAAAATCCTCCTGTAGAAGCAGTCCGGTCTCAAAAAATTCTTCCATACTGCGATGAATGTTTCCTTCTGTATCCTCTATAAAAACAGTGTAATAATAACACATCCTGCTTTTGAGCTGTATCTCCAAAGGAATATATGGCAGCCGCTGCATTATCCAGCCTGTATCATGGACAATCTCTTTATTTTCTTCTTTTACCTGAATTCTACATCTTTTTTGAATCATACCATTACAGTTCCAGGTAATCACCGGCGCACTATCTATACCTAATGGACGCTTTCTATACTGGCAGAGAATATTATCAATACTTTTCTTCATAACTATCCTTTCAAATCGTTTGATAAAAGAACTTTACACTCTAATTATATTTCATAAAAATATAGATTACAACAAAATTATATTTTATGTTGATTTAAAGAATACTTTTAAATTCATAAAAATTTAATTATAGTATACTATTATTTTCTCTGTCTTTTATATTCTCTGTCCTTTATATATCATTATTATATATCTTCTTTACTCCGATATTTACTTATTCTTATTTCCCAAACACAAGTCTTCTGAAATCAATACCCCAAAATCAGTACATAGCAAACCAAAGAATACTAGACGTAAGTTTTTCACGAACAAATACCGCTGTTGATATCGCTACCTATATCTTGACATAAAAAACAACCAACTTGATATACTATGCGCAGAGTACATAATGAAAATCATTGTCCATCTCTGAGATTAGTATATTAAGGGCTGTTCTTTTAAAAATTCATTGTCCCTAGCCTATAAGGAGTTTTCCTCCATTGGATTCAGCATCGCATAAACATAGGTATCCCAATAGATCGGCTCCCCTTTTTCATCCTGTCGAAAGGAAACATTTTTTCTAAAGTACGCTTCCCGCCTCATTCCTATCTTCTCCATCAGCTTCCAGGAGGAAGTATTTTGCGGCGCACATTCTGCATAAATTCGATGTACTCCCTGACGAAAAAAATAATCAATTACTGCTTTGCTGGCAGCACTCCCGTAACCTTTCTTATGATAGTTCTCATTTAACACATAACCAAGCTCTCTTGTATTAAAATCTCTATTTCCCAGATAGATGTTACCAATAACCTTATGTTCATCCTTTAATTCTATTGCATAGAACTCATCACTATGTACTCTAAACTCTATCGTTTCTTTTGCTTTAAGAGCAGTAAAATCCAGGTACGCCTCAAATTCAGCAGAAACACGCTGCAGCATATACTCACACAAATCATTTTCATCCTTTAATTCAAAATTACGAATAATTAGATCCTCTATTTCAATTCTCATTGCTATCTACCCCTTTAATTTTAACTTTTCCTATACAATACTACTACTTATTGTAAAAGGTCAATTCTATTATTTAGTTTCTTTCAGCCAAACTCTTTACGTTCTGGTTTAATCCTCTTAGTTTAACTTCTTTGATTAATTTTTTCTGGCTAATTTTCTCTAGCTATATTTTATAATTGCGTTTTTCATTTTTCAATATTCTTTGTACCGCAAATTTACCGGCAGCTGCCGCCACAGGGAGTCCTCCCGGCGCCATAATCCATTGACTTGCGATAAACACATTTGTTAAACCTTCTACGATTCCCTTCTCTTGAAAGGATTTCACATCCTTTTTAATTATAAAACTCATAAATGCTCCATGGTAGGAATTACAATATCTTTCATAAGTAAGTGGCGTCCAGCAATCCAATATATCTATATGTCCAAAAAGTTCAGGAAACCGTTCCACAATTCTATCCTTTATTATTTCTGCCAGTTCCTGTTTCTTATGTTTATACTCCTCTTTGGTTAATCCCTTCCAGTATCTATAATCCTCATCATATTGTATCACATTTGTTTGTAATACTGTTTTTCCTTCCGGAGCAAATTCCTTCTCGCTCTGAAATGTTTTTAAAGACATACGATTAAACTTATTCTTATTTATCTCAAATAGATTACAATCCACGATTATTGTATCCTTATATGGAAAGAAATCCTGATCAATCGAAAATGCGACCTGAAATCCACTGCTCAAAGGATAGCTTTGTTCGTCTTTATAACAGTTGGACCATGCTTTGTTCATATAATTTCGACCTAATAATTTATCAAACATCTCCATGGTATCTGTGGCACTTATCACATAATCCGCAGTTACAGTTTCAGCATTTTTTAACTCAATACCGACTGCCTTGTTATTTTCAATTAATATCTTTTTCACCTCTCTATTACAATATAACCTTCCACCAAGATTAAGAAATTTCTCTTTAATTCTGTTTGCCATAGCCAAAGAACCGCCCACCGGTATCTCTCCGTTACCACTGCTCACAGAAACATAGGAAACAAGAAATGCTGAAGCTTGATATTCCTTCGGCATATAGTCTGTGAGTAATATCTTTAATAAAGGATGTCTAAATCGATCTGCCAAATCTACCATATTTATTTTTCCATATTCTTTTAATACCTTGGGCATATTCCTCATTGATTTTCCCAATTTAATATAGTCGATAACATTCATCATATCCATAGGTTTTTCCACAGGCATTTGGCAACAGGCAGCATATTCTACGTGATCCAAAAGTTTGTTTATTTCATGTTCGTCCTCTGGCGACAGCTGAAGCAGTTCTTTTCTAGTTTTGTCAATATCTCTCCAAAGAGTCAAACATTTTCCACCAATAATACTTGTATAGAATTTATCGTTCTGTACAAATTGCGTATCAGAAGTCAGAGCTCCAATATCTTCCCATAATTTTCGAAGTGTAGAATTCTTATGAGTTCCTGTTAACCATTGAATACAATTGTCAATATGATGCCGCTTCCTATCCCAGCCCATACATTGTCCACCAGCAATAGGATTTTTCTCATAGATTTCCACATCATATCCTGATTTCCTGGCATATATCCCCGCACTTAAGCCTGCAATTCCACCACCAATAACTATGATCTTTTTCAAACCTTTTTCCCTCCTCTTACAATATCTACAATCCATTCCGGCTCTGGAAGAGTCATATCAGCTTGCATCGCATATAATTCTGCAATTCCCTGAATGCTGCACCAAAATGCAATGGATAATGTCCTTGCGTCACCCGCTCGTATCGAACCCTCTTTTTGTCCTTGCTCTACAATTGGAATAAATCTCTCTATGGTATCTACCTGCAAGGCTATTTCACGTATTTCCTTTGGAGTACCTTCGCTGCGCTGTGCCTGTGCCATTAATACAAACATTTTCGCAATGTAGGGCTGCACTTTCATCATTGTAAATAACTGTTCTGTAAATTGCTCAAAATACATAATAGCTGATTCATATGCTTGCTGTGTTGGATATTTTGTACCTTCCAGTCCCATCATTACCAATTCCATATATAGTTTTTCTTTCGATTCAAAATAGTGGAATAGAAGTCCCGTACTCATAGAAACCTTCTTTGCTATATCAGAAATCTTAGTTTCCATATATCCTTTTGTAACAAATAACTCCAATCCTGCATTCAATATTTCCACTCTTCTTTGCTCTTTTTGCTCTTCTCTAACTCCCATTTTATATCCTTTATATTTTATTTGAAATACTCAATCAAGTTTCATTGAATATCAATTCATTGAATTAATATTCAATATATTTATATAACAAAATATACTAAATGTAAAGCTATAATTTAAAATTCTATATTCCTGAATTTACAAATAAATGGTACAATTATTTAACTACCATATTTACATTTACACAAGCACAAATAAAACTGTTTAAAATATAGAAATCAAATATCAGAAAGGATATGACGATATGGATTATTCAAAATTGAAACGAGACATTTATCCAATTCCGGATGATGTTATGCAAATCTTTAACAGTACAGGCACTTTTTCAGCCTATAAGCTACGCCCTCCCTACCAACAAAATGATTATATTGGATGGATCGGCAGAGCCAAAAGAAACGAAACGCGCGAAAAGAGAATCAACCAAATGGTCGCTGAACTACGAACAGGTGACACATATATGGGAATGCGTTATAACGCTAAAACATAAAAAATAGGAGTACGACTGGCCATCAGGACAATCATACTCCTATTTTTAACATTTTAATGAAAGCTTTTTAACTAATTAATAAGTTTGCGATATCTATTAGAATAAACTTCTAATTAAACTCGTTCCAGCAATAAAGGTTCCAATAGAAGCTCCCAAATTAGCCATAAACATAACTAAAACTGTTTTTAACAACCGGTTTGTGAAAAACCCTTTTATTGTGAAGATATCTGTCTGAATATTCTCCACATCTTTTACGGTAGGTTTCTTTATGAAAGCTTCAACAATTCCGGTAAACCATCCACAAGCAAGTAACGGGTGTAATGTCGTTAATGGTGCTGCCACAAAGGAAGTGAGTATACTAAGCGGATGCGCCAGGGACGCTGCTGTGAATACTGCTGCAAGTACACCTGTCCATAAAATCCACGAAGATAGTTGTTGCAAACCTGTCTGAAAATTCATAACAAAGGAGTAAACCAAGAGACCCGTTATAATTGCGGGAATAATCCAACCTGCAATCTTTGAAAAGGAGCTTTTGGGTGGAACCACCGAAATAGCCTCAATATCCTGCTCCTTAAAGATTTCTTGTTTAATGCCCGGTACATGCCCACCACCAAGAACTGCAACTATCTTCTTACCTGGTGCTTCCTTTATCTTTGCTGCCAGATATTGATCTCTCTCACTAATAAGAATTTCTCCAACCTTGGGAAATTCCTCTTTTAAACCAGACATTGCTGCCTCTATCATATCTTCTTCTAGTAATTTATTTAAATCTTCGCTCGTAATTTCTGCATCGTCATCCGAGGAAAACAACAAACTACCAATTAATTTTGACTTATCCCAAAAATTAAGTTTTCTCCAAATACGAAGGAAGGTAGTTTGAATCTTACGATCTGCCAATACTAAGGTTGCTCCTACTTCCTTAGCACTTTCCATTCCCTGTATCATTTCGCCGCCTACCGGATTTCCCAGCTTTTCAGCCATCTTTTTTTGATAGGAACCAAGAAATAGGTTTGCTACCATGAACCCAACCTTTTTCGCCTTAATAACTTTAATTAAGTCTGTATTTTCCCAAGACTTCGGCTTTATTATATTCTGATATCGGTCATCATCAAGCTCAATACATACACTATCCGGACGTTCTTCTTCCACCACTTTTTTTACAAGCTCTGCACTTTCTTTTGATACATGTGCAGTTGCTATAAGAATGATTTCTTTACCGTTATACTCTATTCTGCTTACATTATCTTCGCCCATTAAGTCTCCTCCATATAATGACTACTGCGTCTTTCTATGTATAATCTATTATTATCATATCTAGAAAAATAAACACCACTTTAGTATACATTTCGGGATACATTAAGTCAAGTAAACGAAGATTACGATTGTTTTCTTATTAAAATTTTTCTTTTAATGCGTAAACTTTAGTCTGGCTCCCATTCTGCTCATCCATTCATTGGTTATCGTTTCTGACGAATCCGCTACCTCGGCTGCAAGCAGCTCCTCATTTCCATCTTTACCAATTAAGGTAACAATATCCCCTACCTCTGCATCAGGAACACCCGTGACATCCACTGCGATTTGATCCATACATACCCGTCCAACAATGGATACGCGACTACCGTGTATTAATACTTCTCCATTGCCACAAGATAATTTTCTGGACAAGCCATCCGCATATCCAATAGAAAGTATCGCAATCCGACTGTCTCTGCTGGCTATAAATGCTCTTCCATATCCCAGGCTTTCTCCCTCTTTTATATTCCTGATAAGTACAATTTGAGATTTTAATGACAATACCGGTCGTAAATCAAGTTCTAGTCTGGTTTTGTCCTTTGGAGAGCTTAGCACGCCGTATAACGCGACCCCAGCTCTAACGTAATCACAATTTAATTCGGGGTAGTTTAATAATCCATAACTGCTTTGAATATGTGTTTTAGGCAGTGCAATTCCACTTTCCTTGAGAACTGACAATACAGCATAATAGCTGTCTATTTGACCATGTGTAAATTCTACATCCTCTGCAAGAAGACTGTCCGAAACACATAAATGTGTGTATATGCCGCAAATATCAAAGCCCTTTCCTTTAAATACCTCAATTATTTTAGAAGTATCATTAAAGTCAAAACCAAGGCGATGCATCCCGGTGTCTATTTTAATATGTGCCTTAAGTCTGAACCCTTGCTGCCTTAAGTCTTCCGCATAATTATAGTCAATTAAAGTCTGGGATAAATCAAATTTATGCAGTTCTTTTGCTCTTAAGGGATTTGTGTAACCAAGGATTAGTATTTCTCCCTGAATGCCATACCGCCGTAATTCAATACCCTCGTCAATCGTTGCTACTGCAAAGGCTTTTACCCCCAGCCGATTTATACAGGTGGAGATTTCATAAGTACCATGACCATAGGCTTTTGCTTTTACAACTGCCATTAATTCACAATTTTCCGGCATAGCCTGCCGCAGAGTTTTTACATTATGCCTTAAATTATCTAAATCAATCTCAATCCAGGCTCGATCTATATTTGTCTCCTGCCCGCTGACATTCTTTCTCCATATCTTAATATTATTTAAAATATAGCTGCCGAAGATTGCAGCTGCAATAGATATAATACAGACGACCAAATATTGAACAAAGTTGTCTTCTATTAAAAGTTTCTGCAAGTTTAATACTTTCGCAAACATTCGTACAAGCACAATTATCATTGGATGAATAATGTAGATAATAAGTGCCGAAGTTCGAAACACGGATATCCGATATCCCCTCCAATGGGTTAGACTTGTAAACAGAAAATACATACAGGGTATTAAGGTTATATACATACTATCATGTCTTTGCAGATCGAAACTATGTAGTATAGCCCCTTCTATAAGCAGTAAAGTAAATGATACTATTAACCCAGCCATAGCTTTCCCAAGTGAAATTGATTTTTCAGCGATTATTCCTCCCATAACAAAGAACACGGGAGCATAAAAGATACCGTTACGCGTATAATCTGACACTTCAAAAAGATAGCCATATGCACTGTTTAGTAAGGGTAGTTTTTCTGCTATACCAAAGTAACTATCCCCAAACATTCCGATGAAGTATAAAATCAACGCAATTGCAAAGGCTCTTTTAAAGCCAAATTGCTTCACCAAAAACCATGCCATTGCCGCTCCAACAATTGAAGCAGGAAGATACCACAGGTGATACATTGTACCATCAAAAACAATATCCTTTATCACATTAGAAATAAGATTTTCTTGTGTAAAATATCCACTGTAAATATTTAACGGAATATAGATTACTATAGCAATGCCATAAATAAACGCTGTCTTTTTTATGAAAGCTCCAAGCTTTTCTGCATTACAGCTATATTTAGAAATCAGGAAAAAACCCGATGTCATAAAGAAAAAAGGCACTGCTACACGTGCAATGATACGTGTTAAGATAAAATCTCCTGTCTCATTATAGGAAGACAACGGCGATATATGAATTGCTACTACAAGCAATGCCGCAGCAAACCTAAAATAATCAATTCCTGTATATGATTTAATCTTATTCATTGTTGTTCCTCCAAAGGGTCACGATAAAACCATCTGTGTTATTCCCAGATACCTGATAAACCGACTTTTCAGCTACCAAAATCTCTGTACCTTTCGCATCACAGGGTACATAAAATATCTCCATTTGCTTTCCGTCGTGATCCCGAAATAAATGTTCCTTCCCATACTGGAATTCCTTAATTAAATCAACGTATTCTTCCAGCGAAAGTCCCTTTGTACTCATAATTTCTGAATGAGGATATCCGACATAACGAAAATGCCAAGGCTCATGTGCAATTCCTGTAATCTTTTCCTTTGAATTTTGATAACGCTCAATAAATCCATAGTGTGCTGCTGCCTTACGAAACTCCTGACAAATACCTTCATAAGGAAAGTCCGGTCGAATAAAATCAATTTTCTCTTTCTTAATTCCTAAATCAATCGCCAACCCTGTTTGATGCTCACTATGATTAGGAAGTGCTACATATTTTCTAGTAAAGCTTTCTCCGTTATCGTGCATGGAATCCGTATATATTTTTCTCTGCTCCTTTACAGTACGATAGCCGCTTACTGGAACAATCTCGTTGTAGCAATGTATTTTTCTTAGAATTAATTGAAGAAGATTAGCTGCCTCAACTTTGATACGAATCTTAGGAAATCTCATATCTGCCGGAATTAACCCTTCATCCTGAAAAGTACGCAATGGATAATTTGCATTTACTAAAATCAAATTACCTCTATATATTTTTTCTTGCTCCAATAGAATTGTTCTCATACTTCAATATACAACTCAATCAGCTTATCCAATAAATCATTAAAAGATAATCCAATGCCTTTCATCATATTTGGGTATCGGCTATGTGACGTAAAACCAGGAATCGTATTAACCTCGTTAAATACAATTTCACCAGATGGTGTTAGAAACATGTCCACTCTTGCAAAACCAGAGCAACCCAACGCCTTATAAATTGCCTGCGCAGTTTTCTGTATTCGTTTTTCACAAGCTGCACTAATTCTTGCTGGCATATGGATTTTCGAACTTTTTAAGGTATATTTTTCCGTAAAGTCAAAAAATCCACTCGTCAATTCGATTTCATCCACCCTGCCAACCACAAAATCACGATTGCCCAGAATAGCACAGCCCACCTCAAACCCCTCAATATTCTCTTCAATAATAACCTCATAATCGTATTCAAATGCTAAATCAACAGCTCTTGACAACTCAACTTTATCTGCGATTTTAGTAATCCCATAAGAGGAACCTGCACGTACAGGCTTTATAAACAAAGGATAGTTTAATTCCTTTACTGCAGAATATAATTTGGTTTTACTTATTGGGTGCTTAACGACAACAGATTTTGGTACAGAGATACCAACACTATGAACCACCTTATGCGCTTTATCCTTGTCCATACATAGAGCAGAGGAAAGAGTATCACAGCCAATGAAAGGTATTCCTGCCAGCTCCAGCAATCCTTGAACCGTACCATCTTCTCCATTTTTCCCATGCAAGACCGGGAAAGCAACATCAAGTTTTATGACTTTATTACCCATAGAACTAAATTCAATAATTCCCCCAATGCTTCGATTCTGCGAAACAACTACACTGGTTAAATTACTTGTATCATCAATCCAGATATCATTTTTAATATTTTCATATTCACCAACATATCGAAACCAATCTCCTTCTTTGCTGATTCCGATTGCAACAATTTCATATATGACGTTATTTAAATTAGTTAGTACCGCGTAAGCAGATTGTAAGGACACGGAATATTCTGAAGAATTCCCACCAAAGATTACTGCAATTTTTTTCTTATCCATTTTACATTCTCCTCTTCCTGCAAAAAAAGCATTTCTATTTCGATATACTAATCATATCGAAAGTAGAAATGCTCTTTCTTTGTTTTCCTATATTTGAATCTTACTTTTTCGTAATGAATTTCTTACAAATTTCCTACAAAGCAGGAATCGTTATTTCAAATACCACTAATTCATCTTCACTTCTTGCAGAAATCGTACCATTGTGCAGTTCAACAATTTCTTTTGCTATGGCAAGTCCCAGACCTGCGCCTCCGCTCTTTGTGGCACGAGCGGTATCCAACCGATAAAATTGCTCAAAAATTCGCTGTAACTTTTCTTGAGGAATTGTATTCCCTTGATTCATAAAGGTAACTTTTACCTGGTTTTCCTTTTGCGTAACTATGATATCAATATTACTATTCTCAAAACTATAATTAACCGCATTCCTTAATAAATTATCAAAAACTCGTTGCATTTTATCAACATCACATTTTATTGCTATATCCGGTGCCGCCTTCAGAGTGCAGCGTAACCCTTTTTCTTCGAGCATTGGTTGGAACTCATAAGCAATTTGTTCCAACATTCTAGTTAAGTTCACCTGGCTTTTATCAAGAGTAATATTTGAAAGACTAAATCTAGTGATTTCAAAAAACTCATTAATCAAATCCTCCAGACGTTCCGCTTTACTCAAGGAGATTGACAGATACTTTTCTCTAAGCTCTTCGGATATTTTACTCTCATCTCTTAGTAATGTGAGGTATCCTATTACAGAAGTAAGTGGTGTTTTCAAATCATGTGCAAGATACACCACCAGATCATTTTTTCTCTGCTCTGCATCTTTTGCAATGCGTTCATTCTCCTGGATACTCATCTTGGTTTGATTCATTTTGAACTCGACTTCTTTGAGCTGCTCAGACAATTCAATTAACGTAGTATCACTTTGATACATCTGATCTACAGCGTCCATAACTTCCTGAATATAAGAAAAGGGCTTTCTCCAAAAATATAAAAAGATGACAATATACCCCAAAACAATGTATGCAAAAGCTAAAACATCCAGCCTCATCCCAAACCACTGAGCGACTTTATAGAACAACTCCTGTCCAAACCACACCCTGGAACTATAAAAGTTAATGGCAAAGGTATAAACAAAAATACCTAAAAGAGTATATAGAATAAGTGATATTATTAATCTTAAAAGCAAGGAGTTTCTTAATCTTGCAGCAAGGCTTTTATGTTTATTCTTCAATTTTATAGCCCACCCCCCATACAGTTTTTATGAATTTAGGATTTTTGGATGGCTCATGAAGTTTCTCCCGTAATCGACCAATATGTGCCATTACCGTATTGTTATTATCTAAGTACTTGTCACCCCAAACTGCTTCAAATAATTCTTCGGAGGATACTACCTTGCCTCTATGCTCACACAAATACCAAAGAATTGAAAACTCAAGAGGGGTAAGGGTAATTTCTTTCCCAAACAAAGTACATCTATGCGTATTTTTATTGATAACCAATCCTTTTATATCATATTCATTTACATCAGGTAAGCTTTTATCATTTACGTTATTGTAGATCATATAGCGGCGTAATTGCGTCTTTACCCTTGCAACGACTTCCAAAGGGTTAAAAGGTTTCGTTATATAATCATCTGCTCCCATGGTTAGTCCCATAATTTTATCCGTGTCTTCTACCTTTGCGGTCAGCATAATAATTGGAAAGAAGGATTTTTCTCTTATTTTTTGGCAGATATGAAAACCACTAATATCCGGGAGCATAACATCTAAAATTGCAATGTCAAGTTTTGTGGTTCCGATACACTGCAAGGCATCCATACCAGTATAGAATTTATATACTGTATATCCATCATTTTTCAGATACACTTCGATTAAATCCGCTATTTCCTTTTCATCATCTACAATCAGAATACTTTCATTCATAACGTTTATTCCCTCTCCCTTTAATACGCTAAGTTTGTGGCAAACAAAAACTATTACTTTTATTTTAAACTAATTCTAGGAACATTATATATTATAATTCATAAAAAATCCAATAGCAGGTACCTGTTACTGTTCACACGTATCTTAACACTTGCTGTTAAGATACGAAAGAAAGTGATTCAGGAGATGATTTCTGCTTCGCGAAGCGAATTTGCATGCAGAAATCATGTGTTACTGTGAATGAAGTGAACAGTAACATTCGCCTAACGACAAAATCCGTCACAAGAATACAAATCTTGTGACGGATTTCATATCTACTCTATTCTTTACTTAACTTTAATGGTTGTTTTTACAACCTTCTTCTTACCGCTATAGAGCGTTATGGTGGTTGTAATTACTGTTGTTCCCTTCCCGACTGCCGTAATTTTACCGTTCTTATCAACGGTAGCTACCGACTTGTCAGAGGAGAAGTAGGTCACTGTTGCTCTGCCAATTGCACTTTGTGATGCTGGGTCTGTAATTTTCTTAACTATTTCCATAGAGAGCGGCAGCTCAATCTTTATTTGGGTTGACTTCTTCTTACTTGTTGTCAGTGATAAAGTTGTTGTTCCCGGAACCACCTCAATCTGATTCACAAGACTTGTGGTATATTTTGCAGCTGCACTATCAAACAGAATTACATAATCAGAGCCGTATAGAGCATTAATTGTAATATAACCCGCAGAGTCTACCACATATTTCGTGTTATAAGGAAGAGTTTCCAGTTTACCAGTATCCTTATTATAGCTATAGAGAATAACCTTTGTTACTCCTGTTGTTTTTATAAGGTCTCCTACATATACTTTAACTCCTGCCTGCGCTGGCAGTAATCCCTCATGGTTAAGATGAATGACAACACCTTCACCTAAACTGCCCTTGCTATTTATTTCTTTTAAGAACTCTTCATCCTTTAGATCAACTCGCTCCAGATTAATAATAACATCAGCCAGTTTTTGCTTAGTAGAAGCAAGCAATTTAGCATCAAAAGTCCAGCTATAGATTGTCTTTCCATCCTTATCATTGATGCTGATGATTAAATCTTTACCAGCTTCTTTCATAGCCTGAAGCACCTCAAGGTCCAAAGTAACATTCGGAGTTTTATCCGTAGATCCTGACGTAGTTTCTGGTAAAGTAACCGCTATTGTAATCTTTGAAACTTCCTTATCAGCTAAAGCTTTCTCCAGCTCCTCTGCTGATACCGGCAATTTAATTGAATTATCTGCCTCGTTAATATTATCTAAGGATAGTTCAACCTCTATCTTACCCTTTTCTATTGGGGTAGGTGTTGGTGTTGCAGGTACAGGTGTTGGATTATCTGGATTGCTTGGTGTAACAACTACTGTAATTGTCTTTGTACCAACTACACCTGAGCCATCCTGTGCCGTAGCTTTAACTGTTACTGTGCCTAACTTGGTTGCTGTTAATAAGCCACTTGCACTGATGGTTGCTACTCCATTCCCATCCTCTACACTCCATGTCACTAATGGATTTGTTGCATTGTTTGGTAAAACTGTTGCGCTCATTTGTAAGCTATGGCCCTTCTCGACACTGGATGAATTGCTATTCACGGTGATTGACGTCACTTTAATCTCTTCCGGTGCTGCGGCATTAATCTTAAAAGCAGCTGCAGACATTGTTGTTCCCTGATAGTTTACTGATACAACAACATTCTGTTCCAAGGACTTCTGTTCCAAAGCAGTAAAGTCAATAATTACTGTCCTGGTTGCTTCATTCCAACTATAATTGTTTGCTGTGAGTATCTCTGCCAGTCCTTCATTAACAACTATTGTCAAAACAAAATCGGTCAATACTGGTGCAATTGTAGGAACCTTATCAAGTAAAATATTAATTGCTCCATTGGCAGCAGTAACGCTTTCTAATGCTGCAACAATTTCTTCACCTTGAATGGTAACTCCTGCTGTAACATTGCTAAATGCACTTGCCTTATAATCCTGGCTGCCAGTGTCCGGTAGTGCTTTAACTTTATAATAGTAGGTTCCCGGTTCTAAGTTATTATCTGTATATGCGTTTGTTTCCGTTGTACCTAAGAAAGCAAAAATACCATTTGCTCCTTCGGAACGATAAACATTATATTTTACTGCATTGGTAACCTCATCCCATACTACATCTACAGAACCAGTCTCTTCCTGCAGTGCTGCACTTACATTCTGTGGTGTATCAAGTACAACAAATACCGGTTCGTTTACCACTTCCCTGAACTGTATATTCGTAATGTTTAAAGTATGCGGCTTTACATCAAACTCTGCACCACCAGCCAGGAATAAAACATAAAAATCTGATTTTGCTCCAGGTGAAACTACTATTTCATAGCTATGGTTTCCGGGCGTAATAGTAAATGTCTGTTGTGATGGTTGTGTACTCATTTCTACTACAAGACCACGATTATCAGTCACGGATGGATCATCATAGATAAGTTCTGCATCAAAGGACAGCTTATACTCTTTACCTGCAAATGTACTTATTCCGGATTTCTTTGCCTGCATGGACCAGAATTCAGGACCTCCCCACTGTGAGGTTATAGTAGCTACAAAATCCACGATAAAGCTATCATCATTACAGATTACGCTGCCTTGGTCTCCATCTCCAACCCAGGTAAACCATTCACCTGTGAAGAGGTTCTCACTAGCTGAACCTAATATCTTTACCGGAATAGTAATTGCTTTATATCCGTCTGCTTTGATTACAAAATTATAGGTGCCTGCTTGAGTTACTGCATTTCTATCAATTGTGATGGTATTCTCTGATTTGTTCATAACAACAAAAGGATTTACATTTTCACCATTCATTGTTACCGCAATAGTCTTCTCTTCCCATACACTATTCTCTGTGTAATTCAATACAATATCATTTCCTAAAATAACTACTTCTGATAATGTAACTGCAGGATTTTGAATTGCTTCGACTTGTTCCTTTGTTGCCGCATATAGTTTTACATTATCAAAATAAATGCTATGCGGGCCTACATTCGGGAAGTCCTCCAGACATCCATTTACATTACCCATCATAAATAGTATGGATGCTGCTTTTGAAGCTGCAACACCTCTGAAAGTAATATAATAAGTTTCCATATCACTGGTCAAATCAACAATCGTCTGCGATGCTGCACCTAAGTTGCCAAATTCCAATTGAATTGGACGATTAATTGATGAGGAGGCATCAAATTGAAGGATATAATATTCGTTTGCTTCGACCTCGATATTTGATTGCTTAAATTGACTATCCCAATTATTCTTTTCGGTACTAACTATATTAATTACTGCTTTACCATTTTCAGCTGCTGCCGTACCATTAATGACATTCCAATCAGCAAACCAAGTAGTCCAGCCATCCAGATTTGTCTCAAAGGTTCCGTTTGCAATCAGATTGCCTGATGCCTCTAAAATGGTCTGTGTAATTGCTTTCGTCGCTGCATATCCTTCTGCATCAAATTTGATGGAGTAGTTGCCTGCAACAGGCATAGCACTGCTTGCAATTGTTAATGTATTATCGCCATTAACCGTTACCTCGCTGCCATTAACAGCAGTCCCATTTACATAAGTGGTTGTAAGTTTAGATGCCCAGTCTTCATCATTGTATTTAATTATAACCGGTGTCCCTTCTTTCACATTACCTGCCGATGTTACCCCTGCTGGCTTTGCATGACCTTCCGGTATTTCAATCTTAGAACCATCTACTTCCACATCAATACTGTCTATGGAGAAATCATACACACCTTCACCAATGCCAAAGTACATTGTAAATTTACCTGTTTTATCACCACTGGGTTTGTACTCTATACTTACTGTGTTACTACCGGTCACAAAACTATAATCTTTCTGTACTCCATCCGGTGTTTCAATCTTAATTGTCTTATCCTTACTGCCATTTAAATGTACTGTAAACTTATAAGGAACACCTCCGACAAAGGACATGGAGGAACTCTGAACACCTACACAATAGAAGGTAGGATTTGCTCCTATTACGGAATGTACATTGAGAATACCATTTGTGACGTTATGATCCTGATATCCCGCATTCTCTGACCAGATATTCCAACCATCCGCTCCATTGAAGAAGTCTCCATTGTATAACGGCCAGAAGTCTACCTTGGTCCAATCCATATTATTGTTACTGGTTCTAATCATGGACACGTTATCCAAATAAACGGTATTATTACCCGTTACTATTTCCAATACGCCTTCTGCATCTGTAACTTCTGCTGGCATTGAAAAATCAAAGGCATATGGCTCCGATTTATAACCTGTATCAACAGCAATTGTTTCTGTTGCATATTCCGTAGCTCCATCTTTACTTAATACTCTAATTGTTATATCTCCTGGCACTACCGACTTGGCATCCAGAGAAATTTTATAAGAGTCGCCACTCAACAAGTTCATACCTTTTTGCAAAACTTTTGAATTCTCTGTAGAACCAGCCACCTTCAACTCGCGGGTTTGCTTTTCTACGCTAATGTCTGCATCAGAAGCATGCCAGAAATAATACCTGTTCTTGCCCTGATCAAAGGTACCATTATATACATGATTACCATTTCCAAGTGGTAACTTAGCATCATCTTCTTCCATCGTCGGGGTTAATCCAGTACAAATTACCGAGAAGTTCTTGAAATAACATGCTCCAATTGTTTGTCCCAGATTAAATTCAATTCGACCCGTTGCATCCGTCTTGGTTGCCATATCGAAGACATAGGTATAGCTCTTCCAATCTGGTGTTAAATCCACAGTATAAGTATCGGAATAGGCAGGATATCCACCGATATTACCATACTTTGCTGCTATTGATTTTGAAGCATCTGCTTTCGCATCAAAGGTCAATACATAACGATATCCCTTAGTTAAAGGTACATTATGAATTAATTGAACACTGTAATTTTGGTCACCGCCCGCTGATACGTCCACCTTAAGAGTATCATCGGTTACGCTTTTTGCTGCTGCCCCATTAAGCATTGTGGATAGGTACCATGCTCTCGTCGTCTCTGAAGGATAGTTTGAGGTTGTTTTTATTTCTGCTAATACAGAGTCAACAAAATTGGTTTCATTGATTACACCGGATACAAGATGATCATCTGCTTCATCTACCGGTTTAACTACCTGTTCCTCCATCGAAGCATAATCTGCTATTTCTCCAGTATCAGAGTCAACCAGGTCATACACTCTGACATAATCCACATCCATCCAGGCATTGTTCCAGGATTGACTTAATTGTCCGCCATCAAAATTGCCGCCTACAGCAAGATTTAACAACAGATAGAAATTCTCATCAAAGGGTGCTGGATATGTAAAATCTGTTGCATTATTTGCTGCAGTGGAATACCAGTTACTCGTAGTGTGATATAATTGATCATCCATATACCAACGCATCTCTCCTGGCAACCATTCGAGAGCATAGGTATGATACTCCATAACAGTAAAGTTTTCATCATATTCTATTGCTTCATTTGCTGCATTATAAGCACCACCGCTGGACTTATTATTGGGCCATTGGCTTCCAAAATGGAGATTTCCCTCCATTACATTGGGTGTTCTTCCACGGATCTCCATAATATCAACTTCACCCGAAGCTGCCCAGGTACCATAGACATCTTCCGAAGGCATCATCCAAAACGCCGGCCATAAACCAGTGCTATTACCATCCGTTGCATCACTGCCAATTTTAATTCTTGCTTCAATACGTCCGTAGGTCTTAGCAAATTTTGTAGTCTTTTCACCACCCGGATTAGGGGAATCATCCATGGTCCACAGTCTGGTTGAAGTATAACTTTTTCCGCCATAAAGCGGCTTTTCACTTTCGTCAAGTTTTCTTGCGGTTATTTTTAAGATACCATCCGATACCTCTGCATTTTCTCCATTTGTATAGTATTCGAGTTCATTGTTACCCCAACCGTCGCCAGCATACTCAGCACCGGTACCAATCAAATAGCTCCATTTTGATTGATCCAGGGAGGTTCCATTAAACTCATCGCTCCAGGCGATTTCCCAGGTTCTTTCATCTCCTGCTGCACCGGTTGTTATTTCTCTCGCATCAACTGGGGTTGCCGAGTAATCTGTAGTATCCTCAGCAGCAGAAACTGTTCTTGGCGTAAAATCCGGCAGCATTGTCACTGTTAAAGCCATCGACATTGCTATTGCCCAAAATTTAGACCATTTTCTTTTCTTCACAATACACCTCCATCTTACATTTTAGGAATCATAAGCTGCATGGTTTAAATGCAAATTTATGACCCTTTTTTATTATCTTAATATTTTCCAAATATTGTAAGGTATTTAATTTTAAAAAGGTGTCATTATTTACATTATGATTGTGAAGAAACTCTATACAATTAATAAAAAAACATCCTATCGATATTATTAATAGGATGCATTTTATTACATATTTAATTATTCCTGCCCCTCTGTTCCGATACAAACACCGTGGGTGAGCATCCACAGAGTTTCTTAAAACATCTTGAAAAGTGATAAATGTCATTAAACCCGCACAATTGTGCAATCTGACCGACCTGTAATGTTCCATTTACCAAAAGATATTTTGCCTTATCAATTCGAGCATTAATTAATTCTACTTTTGGCGTTGTATGAAAGAATTTGTGATAATAGGCGTAAACCTGACTCTTCTCCAAATTCAGCGACTGACATAACCGTTCTATTGACCAATCCTCTTCGCAGTAGGTAAGCATCTGCAATCGCAGTGACTGGAATTCTGATAACAGGGTAGTATTAACCGGAATATCATGTACCCTCGTCAGACAATTGCGATCCAAATGGATCAGAAGCTGTCTGATCAGTGCCTCTATCTGTAATTCAAAATGCAGTGGTTTTGTTAAATATTCTATCTGCATATTTTTAATATACCAATTAATATCATCTATCCCCTCCGGATAAAAGATAGTATTTAATGGTATTTTAAACTGATTATCTAACCCCACCTCGGAAAAGAAATGCAGATAACTATTATAAAACTCATTAATTGCCTCGTACTTTTGCGGATACCCCGGAGTATATAGAATACATGCACCTGGTTTTGCAACTGCCGCCTCACCATTTATCTCGAAATTCATCGGTGCCAGTATTAATAGAAATAAATAACTAATACTTCCATTTGGCCGATTAATAATATCGTTGTCTCGGTTGTGAACGTTATAACCACAATACTCTATACTATACATCAGCATATCCTCCTAAAACACTTGTTATTTCTTTGGCTTGATTTTATATTATTTTTATATCTGATCTCTATGTCCATTAACAATATCAATCTCTATCTTAAGTATAATTAAATCGGATAAAATGTCAAATACAACGGAAGAAAAATCATTTATATTAAGTATTATGAAATGTTAAAATATTAAATAAATTCAGTAAGAAAGGAACATTAATTTAACTATGCTAAAAGCAAGCATTCATATCGACAAGAATTTTATTGTCGGAGAAGTTGACAAACGTATTTATGGTTCTTTTATAGAACACCTTGGTCGCGCTGTATATAATGGAATCTATCAGCCTTCCAGTCCCCTTTCGGATGAACAGGGATTCCGTACGGACGTACTCCAGCTAATACGAGACATCTCTGTTCCCCTGGTTCGTTATCCTGGCGGAAACTTTGTGTCCGGTTATCATTGGGAGGATGGCATTGGTCCAAAGTCAGACCGTAAGCCAAAGCTTGATCTGGCTTGGACAGTAATCGAGAGTAATCAATTTGGTCTGAACGAATTTATGGATTGGACAAAAAAGGCTGATACTGCCCCCATGATGGCTGTCAATCTTGGTACCAGAGGAATTGAAGATGCAAAAAACATCCTTGAATATTGCAATATAGAAAAAGGCTCCTATTACAGTGACCTTCGCAGAAAGCATGGCTATGAGGAACCGCATAACATCAAGTTATGGTGCCTTGGCAATGAAATGGATGGCCCATGGCAAATGGGACACAAGACTGCCGAGGAATATGGGCGTATTGCTTCCGAAGCCGGGCGCATTATGAGAATGGTGGATCCCTCTATAGAATTGGTTGCCTGCGGAAGTTCTTCTCTTCATATGCCTACCTTTGCAAGTTGGGAAGCAACCACACTGGAACATTGTTATGAGCAGGTAGATTACCTCTCTCTTCACCAGTATTATGGCAACCAAGAGGATGATACCCCTGATTTCCTTGCCAGCTCTGTAGCGATGGAGGAATTCATCAATTCCGTCATCTCCATCTGTGATTATGTCAAGGCAAAAAAACGGAGCAAAAAGAGCATTCATTTATCCTTTGACGAGTGGAATGTTTGGTACCACTCCAACGAACAGGACAAGAAACTGGAACGATGGACCAGCACTCCTCATCAATTAGAGGATGTCTATAATTTTGAGGATGCCTTATTGGTTGGAAGCATGTTGATTACACTGTTAAAGCATGCTGACAGAGTTAAGATTGCCTGCCTGGCACAGCTTGTTAACGTAATTGCACCGATAATGACTTCTGACACAGGGGCCTGGAAACAGACCATCTATTATCCATACCTTCATGCCAGCTTATATGGCAGAGGTACCGTCTTACATACCATTACAAAGTCCCCTGTCTACGACAGTAAGCACGGTGATGCTCCCTATCTGGATGCGATACTATTAATGGATGAAGAATCAGAAACCCTTACACTTTTCGCTGTGAATAAGAGTTTGTCAGAAAACATGGAAGTGAGCTGCGACTTGCGGCAGTTCGCTGATTATCGGATTATTAATCACATTGTGTTGGCACATGACAATCTGAAAGCAGAAAACACCGAGAACAATCCAAACAACGTTACTCCAAAAGCCGGTAACAATGCCTCCCTTGATCATGGGCATTTAAAGGTTGTAGTAGAAAAGCAAAGCTGGAACGTGATACAGCTCCAACACAAATTATAATTCTTATAACATTGCTAAAATTGTAAAAACCAGTATTCCAAAGTGTCTGACACGATGGTTACTGGTTTTTTTATTCTCAACAAATGAATTAACTTGTAATTAAATCTCATATCCCTTAATTTTTCATACCCGTCAATACGATTCCTTCCACAAAGCTCTTTTGCCCAATGATATAAATAACAATGCCCGGTAAAATGGTCATAAAGGTTGCTGCCAAAGCCACCGGCCAATTTGTACCAAAGGACCCTGTAAAGTTCGTTAAGGCTACAGCAAAGGTGAATTTAGTCATGCTATTAATATAGATGATTTGCTGAAGCATATCATTCCAAATCTGAATAAATAGCATCATGGAAACTACAACTACCGCAGGACGAATGGACGGAACTAATATCGTCCAAAGGATGCGCATTCTTCCTGCTCCATCAATAGAAGCTGCCTCGTCAAGCTCCATGGGTATTGTCATTAAAAACTGTTTGATTAAAAAGATATTGAAAAAGCCGCCGCCTGTTAAAAACGGCAATATCAACGGCCAGTAACTATCTCCTAACCCAAGTCCCTTTGTCCAGAATACATAAAGAGGAATTAATGTTACCATTCCGGGTAAAAGAATTGTTCCAACACAGATATTAAAGATGAGCTTCTTTCCTCTAAAACGTAATCTGGCAAATGCGTATCCGCAAAAAATTGCAGTCACTGTACCAAAAAATACTGCTGGAATTATAATAGAAAAGGTATTAATAAAATATCTCCAGTACTCAAAGGTCTCTAAGGCTTTTGAATAATTTGACCATAGCCACTCATATGGAAGAAAGGAAGGCGGATATTCATTTAATGCTCCGGTACTCATTAAGGAGGATCTGAAGTTCCACCAGATGGGCAGCAGCACCAGCATAGATACAATAAATACAATTATTGTTACAGCAAGATTTAATACTATTTCTTTCTTTTTTTTACTTCTCAATACCCCATTAGCCAACATTTACTCCTCCCCTCCAAAAATCTGTGCTTTTTGTGTCTTAAACAATATAATGGTAAAGATTCCAACCAGGATAAAGAATATTACTGCATATGCCGCTGCATATCCCATTTTATTCTTTTGGAAGCCATATAAATAAATTACATAAGACATAAACATCGATTTTTTACTGGGTCCACCATCGGTAAGAGCAAGTGCCGGATTTATAACCTGTAAATGGGTTATCAGGGCTGTTAAAACATTATAGAAGATAATTGGAGAAATACTAGGAATTGTCACATGCCAAAAGCGTTGCCAAGCATTGGCACCATCAATTTTTGACGCTTCCACATAAACTCCCGGTACATTTTGAAGTCCTGCAAGAAAAATAACAATCAGATTGCCGCTGATCCAAATAGCAATCAGAACCAAGGAAGGAAGCACCTGTTCCGTACTATTTAAAAATCGTTGCGGGGGAAGTCCCATCATACGTAAAAGGTAATTAAATAATCCAAAATTACCTTCATACAACCATTCCCACCCCTTAAATACCCCGATTGCCGGGAGTAAATAGGGTACAAAAAAAATGGAACGGAACAGGGTTCTTCCTTTAATCTTCATATTTAGCATCAATGCAACAACCAGCGAATAAAGAATGCCGCCAACCACAGCCAGCAGGGCATATAGAATTGTAGCTTTCACAGAATCAAAGAAATAAATATCCTTTGTAAAGATACGTATAAAATTGTCAAAGCCTACGAATTCCGGTGTTTTCAATCCATTCCAATCAAATAAACTTAACACGAACACCGCCAAGGTCGGCAGATAGCTCATGAAGGTTACACCCAGGAACGCTGGTATCAAACACAGATATGCGGTTAGTTCTTCCTTTTTGCCAGCTCTTGATGTAATTTTTAATTTTGTTTTATTTTTCATACCAGCACCTCGTAATCATCAGGCGGCCCACATGCATCCTGTCGACCACCTGATTACACTTATTTCAATTTTTATTGTGGATTACTTTCTTCAAAAATGCTATATAATTCTTCTTTATTTTCTTCAATAGCCTCTTTCATCGTCTGGTCACCCGTCCATACACCGGAGAATACTGTGCCCAGCGTAGAATTAAACTCTTCGGCACCATTTACGTAATACCAGGCAGTGGATACCATATTATTCTTTGCATAATCAACAACTGCACTCTTATACATTTCTTTTTCAGGGAAGTTAGGGTTACCAATCCACTTGTCAATTTTTTCAGCCTCTGTATACCAGGAGTCCAGAATTGGCATCCAGGTTCCAGCTTCGATTAATGACCAGGAATTTTCTTCTTGACTATACCATTTCAACCATTCCATTGCTTCTGCGGGATGCTCTGTTGTAGCAAACACTACGTTAGGTCCGCCAGTACAAATGGTAACCTTTTCTTTCATATAAGGAAGAACACCTACCCCGTAT
>JASGEU010000176.1:0-8273 GCA_047606065.1 Mobilitalea sp. | reverse complement strand
CTCATAGGTGGTATAGCTCGATATTCCCAACAAATTATATTTTTTTGAACTTATCATCAATGCAACCTCCTTACTGGAACAACATAAAGTTTACTATCTTATATTCCCTTAAAAATATTATCCGCAGCTGCTACATTTTCCTTTGCTGTTCTTTCAATAGGAATTATTTTATACACAGCAACTGCTTTGTTATCATGTTTGGACCGGTACTTTTCAGCCATATCTGAGGATATCTTGCTTTTATAAAATCCTGGCATAAACTTTTCTACAATTGACTGAAGGACATCTGCGCTTTCTTTAAAATCCTTAACTTTCTCTATGACTCCAAAAATCATGACACTTAGATAAGAGGTATCCGCATGGCAGGGTACTTTATCCTTTACTGTCCCAAATTCTTCGTACACCGTAAAACTTACCTTTGGATTTTCCTCCAGTAATTCTATTTTTTTGCCGGAGCCAAGTCCATGAAAGTAAATGACACCATTTTTCCATACATAGTTGACAGGTACACAATAAGGATATTCTCCACCAAAAATACCAATTATCCCAGTCCTTGTATTTATTAAAAACTCTTCAATTTTAGCGTTATCCGTACAGATTCTCTGCTGGTATCTGATTTGCTCCATTCTTCACCTCACTCTTCCAGACTTGATAAGAACAAAGTCATCCACTCATTATCCTGTTCCATGTATTTACTACCAGTTAAAAGCTCCTCTTCCGATTGCACATAGGGACCGGGAGTCATATCCTCTGAACAGTTCTTAATTAGGTCACTAATAATGGCATACGTATTCTCCAAATGAAATTGGAAACCAAAAACCCTTCCTTTATAAACGAAGGCCTGATTTTTACATGCTTCATTTGATGCCAGCAATACAGCTTCCTCTGGTAAATCAACAAAGGTATCTCCATGCCATTCAAAGACTACCGGCTGGTCAGGAAAACAGGAAAACTGAGGCATGGTACGTGCCTCCTCTGTTAACGAAATGGGAAACCACCCTATCTCCTTATATATATTTTTTATTACTTTTCCGCCTATTACATCTGCAATCAGCTGTGCACCAAGACACAATCCAATTAAAACCTTATTATTCTCTATGGCTTCCTTTATAAATTTCTTTTCCTGCACAAGCCAGGGATAATCTTCTTCCTCATATATATTCATAGGACCACCCATAACAACCAGCCAATCAAATTGTGATTGCTCTGGAAATTCACTATTCTCATAGAGCTTTGTACAGGTTATTGGATATGCTCTCTTTTTCGCCCATTCCAGGATTGTTCCAGGATTTTCAAAAGGTACATGCTGTAAATAATGAATTCTCATATCAGTCTCCCTCCAACACCACACTTATAAAAGTGCAGTCAATGTTATTCAATAAACAGGAATCATATCCCCCTAGGATGACCGGAATATATTCTGCTCACAGCCTCTCTTATACTATCTTCTATTAAATGATAGGTGGTATATACTTCAATATTTTTTTCTTTCAAAGCATCTGATGGACAAATGCCAATTCTCATGCAAATGACGCAATTACAGTCTTCAATGGTCTTGATGAGCCTGTAAATTCTACCTGCAACCTTATCTTGTTTTGTTCCTGCTGTGTACTGGTCAATTGACCGGGTTTCCATAAAGTTGATTTCTCCATTGTTGTAATCATAAATATGAAATTTAGTGGCATGCCCAAAATGCTGATCTGTCAGCGTTCCATTCTTTGAACATATTGCAAAGCGAAGCTTTGAAGCATACGGTACAAGATCCATTTTATCAGTATCTGTATACTCCTCACAATTCATAGAAAATATGGTTCCCATTGTCTCAACAGACGCGGCTCTGCAGGGTTTGCAAAAATAAGATTGCGGTAATATCTTATTACATTCTTGCCTTATTACACTCAATTCTCCTTTACTATATGCCTCCAATCCATTTGCTTCATACCTTATACTGTTATTTGCCGGAAGGATATTCGTAAGCATGCATCCACATTCCTTTGCCATTTCAACAACATCATTAATTTCATCTTCATTAATCTCTGGGAGAACTCTTACATTAACCCTTACAGAAATACCTCTGGACGCCAGATAACTGATACCCGAAATTTGATTCTGTATCAGTATATTGGCCCCTTCCACTCCCGAATATCTTCTCCCAAGATAGGTAATATCCTTATATATCCTGGAACCTGTCTCGGGATAGATAGTATTCATATTTACTGTAACATAGTTTACCCCTAAAGATATTAGATGACTGGCATAGACTGGAAGCATTAAACCATTTGTAGACAGACATAAGGAAATATCAGGTGATACCTGTCGAAGTGCTGCAAAAGTCTCCTTGGCGGTATCAAAATCAGCCAATACTTCTTCCGGTCCGGAGATTGCTGCTACCATAAGGTTAGGAATACTCTTTTTTGCCTCAAAGTAGCACTCCATTGCTTCTTTTGCAGAGAGTACATGATCAGAGACTCTCTCGCAAGAACCAGCCAGACAATGACTTTTCATGACATCATCTATATAATTAATATTTTGCTTTGGTGCCACAGGCAGGTGAATAATCGCATCATGAAAATCATAGTTATTAAAACATGGATGCCTTCCTGCGGTTTTTCCACTATAATTTAAATAGGGTGTCAGATTATTATGCAAAACTTCACCACCTTACTTAGACCTATGCCGATTGTGTACTTACCACATATTTAAAATTGGCTCTCTGTTATGCTTATATTCCATATCCGCAAACCATGCATTTGCAATTTCTTCGGCCAATAGCATAGCCCCGCGGTATCCAACAACCGGGTGTCTGTACTTACCAGCTCTATCATACACCGGAAATCCTACTCGAACCATTGGTATGTTATAATCAATGGAAATATATCTTCCCTTGGAATGACCCATGATTAAATCTAGTTCTAAACCCTCATTTTTTATCCGATTCTCTAATTCCCACAAATCTGCATTTACGATCACTTCCATCTTATAATCCAATTTTTCCTGGAATTCCTTAATGCGGGGATCATTTTTATATTTACTGTTATCATCCCCCAGAAGCAACAATACTGGCTTCATTTCCATATCCAAACAAAACTGCGCTAAACCTATCACTAAATCCGGGCTGCCATAGATTGCCACTTTTTTATCTGCCAAAAACATATGGGTTACATCTGTTATTGCATCCAAAGCAATGCCGCGTTCAATAACTAATGACTGAGGAATGGGTTTTCCAGTGACGTCACTCAGCTTCTTCAAAAAGGCATCTGTATTGCGAATACCAATGGGCGTAGGTCCAATAATTGCCGGAACCTCAAATTCCTCCTCCAGATACTGTGCTGCTTTACCGCCTTCATATTGATTAAGTGCAAAGGATGCCTTTGCATTTGCAGTATCCCTCAAATCATCAATGGTCGTATCTCCGTGCGATACATGATTTTCTCCAGGCATCAGCGGAGAGTCAAAGGCCTCAATTTCAAATAAGACATTCGCTTCTACGCCCATTACCTTTAACAAGTGCTTTAATTCCGTTACATCCCCCGGATTAACCCAACCGGTAATTAAATTGATCTTTTCAGATGGTGTCGTTTTCTTTGCAAAATGAGATACAAATTCTTTTACTGCGATATCATATCCTGTAATCATACTTCCAACAAAGCTTGGTGAATGAATGGGTATTAAATGAACCTCTCTGCCTGCGAATTTTTCCTTCAGCAGGGTTCTATTCAACTTACTTACAACACCATCAATATCATCACCGATTACCTCTGTTGAACAGGTGGATATAATTGGTACTACTTTAACCTCAGGATATCTCATCAGAAGAACATCTACCGCTTCCTCAACACGGTTTAATGCTCCAAATACTGCTCCATCCTCATGCAGAGAGGAGGAGGCAAGTTCAAAGCTTTCTTTATAATGCTGGGAGAATAGTAACCGAACGAACATTACACAGCCCTGCCCGCCATGAACGATACCGATACAATCCTTAATTCCAATACTGGCAAACTGAACACCTGCAGGCTGACAAGTAAAAATCGGATTAATTACTCCCGCACGCTCTTTATTTCTCACATCACAGTTCATAGTTACCTCCTTTATTAGTAAAGCGGGTCAGTCAATTCCTTATTTAAAGAACCCGTAATCAACAGGTAATCAAGCTGTTCCTTTACTCCCTGGATAATTTTTTTTAGCTCTAACTTATCAATCTCTAGCACCCAGGGGAATTTAAGCTTGTAGCTATCCGCTAAAAAAACTGCATCCACATAATAACATCTTTCCTCCGGAGTATCCTTCTTCACTGGCTCCTCACATAACAACTGCATTGTCTTTTCCATAATATTTGCATTCTGCCGTTCCCGATCCCAGGCACGGGAATGGAACTGCCATAAGCACTTTTTCATTATAAAATCCAGCAAAGCTTCTATTCTTTCCTTTAATAACACATCATCCAAACTAATTCACCCCCTAAACTACTGAAGCTTTTTGAATAGTTTCACTGCGTCTGGGGAATTCAGGGTAAACCCGTTCTTTAATCCGCTTTAAAGCATCATAATCGCCGGTATACTCTCTTAGAACTGTTGAATTCTTGATGTCTTCACTCAAATTAACATCTGAAATCAGACGCTGAGTCATAAAGCCCTTATCCGTCGGGATTTCATCCTTACTGATATCCAATAGAGATAATTCACGAATAGGAGAATAAATTCCATTGTAAATATCTCTCGCAAATCTAACCCAGCCTTCATAACCTTTCCAGGGACCATTATGATAGGCATGAGCATTTAGATATGGAACCCTGATTTTCTTGGCAACCTCTCCAGGTCTTTTTCCAGTGAAAATAATATCCGGCTCAAGTTCTTCCATGGCTTCCAATCCCTCCAGCTCATTTGGATCATCAATTGCAAGGGCTCCTTCCTCACATCTGGAGATACCCTTTTCCATATCACCCTGATGACCGAATTTGGTGTATACCGACACTACCTCGACACCCATCTCTTCATGAATACAATTCGCCCAATGCCACAGCTTGGAGCCTCCGGGCCACAGACATACTTTCTTACCTCTTAGTCTCTCCTTATACCACTCAAGTTCCGGCTTCCACCTTTCTACCTCTTCCTTAATAATCGCTTCCGCTCTGTCCTCGATACCAAAGAACATAGCTACCTTGCGAAGGGAAGAGGAAAGAGGTTCAAATCCAAAGCCATCAATATCAAGTCTTGGGATACCATAACGAACTCTTAATTCATTACAGATATATTCCGCAGATCTTGCACATTCCAGCACATTCAGCTGTGCCCGGTGCATAGCACGTAATCCATCATAGCTGCCATTACCAGTAAAGGTGGAGAGCACCTGAATTCCCATTCGTTTAAAGAAATCCTGCATGACCTCCTGATCGCCCTGAATGTTATACTCGCCCACATAATTAATTACATAATCACTGGTAATCTCCGGCTCCACCGTACCAACCTTTTGATTAATCCAGGCAATATTGATTTTGTGATGGCCGCCCGATTGACTCGGCCCTCCAAACCCCGGTGAGTTACAGACAAAGATGTCTACCCCGGGCAGCTCCTCCATAACCTCCGCAGCAATTGCATTAATATCATCACCAATTAAGGCAGACGCACAAGTTTGATAAATGGTCATTCGATTAATCTCAGGAAAAGCTTTAAAAGCTTCAACTATGTTTTTCTTTAAAATCTTCTCAGCACCGAATACAATATGTGACTCCTTCATATCCGTAGCAAAGGTATATTTTAACTGGAAATTGTCATTGTCACTAATATACCTCTTCGTCTGCCAGGTATCGTAGGTACACCCTACTGGTCCATGACTCATGTGGATAACGTCTTTCATCGGTGTTCCAATTACATGTTTTGCCCCGCAATAAGCACACCCTCTTTCCGAAATACTTCCGGGTATTGTGTTTAAATATCCCAGGGGAAGCGCATCCGCCAGGGTTTCACCCTTCCCTTTTATAACTGCATGTTTTTCTCGTTCCGGTATACATTCACTGCATTTAAACAAATGATATGGCATAGGATACCTCCTTTACTAGATAGAATTAATTAATTGCATCGTCTCCGTATTCGTCCGTTCTGATTCTAAAAGCATCTTCTATCGGACAGATAAATATTTTACCGTCACCTATTTGACCGGTCTGGTTAAGCTTAATAATTGTTGACGTTACCTCTTCTACTTTATCGTCACTGACTACAATAGACAGATAACGTTTTGGAATGTATTTCATACCGCCATTTTTGTTCTGTTCAAGAATTCCAGCCCGGTATTCAATATTAACTTCTGACTCAATTCCTCTTTGCTTTCCTCTGCCTAGGACAGGAATTGCCGTCATACTTGGAAGTCCCAAACTAACCAGAGCTTCCTTGGTGGCACTAACCTTTTTGGGTCGTATGATTGTAATGATTTCCTTCATAATATAACCATGCCTTTCCTGGTACCTGCAAACATTGAACCTTCCATGTCCCTGCTACAACGCTGACTCCCCTGTTCTTACTGTCATAACTTTCTCAACCGGAGTAATGAAAACTTTACCATCACCGAAATTACCAGTGTAGGCTTTATATTTAATAATCGTTAATACCTCTTCCACCAGTTCATCCTCAACCACTAACATAAGAATTGTTTTTGGTAATTCATCATAACGAATGGAGCCAATTACAATACCGTTTTGCTTTCCTCTTCCGAAGGCATTGATTTTCGTCATTGAAGTAAATCCAGCTTCTGCAAGTGCATCGGACACAGTATCTGCGATCTCCGGACGAACAATTGCTTTTAACATTTTCATATGAGCAGCCCCTTTCCCGCTAATCCGCTATTCCATATTTCACAACCATTGCTTCAAGTTCATCCATAGTCAAAGGTTTCGGAATAACAAAATTCTCATTTTCAATAATTTTTCGTGCTAATTCTCCATACTCATGCGCCTGATTTTCCTCGGCATTAAATTCCACTACGGTCTTTTTATTAAATTCCGCTTTCTGAACAATGTTATCTCTGGGAACAAAATGAATCATCTGTGTACCAATGGATGCTGTGAATTCCTCTAAAAACTCTTTTTCTCGATCAACCTTTCGGCTGTTGCAAATGATCCCACCTAATCGAACTCCACTTTGCTTTGCATATTTTAATAAGCCCTTACAAATGTTGTTTGCCGCGTAGATTGCCATCATCTCACCGGAAGCTACAATATAAACCTCCTGTGCCTTTCCATCACGAATTGGCATTGCAAAACCACCGCACACAACGTCACCAAGTACATCGTAGAATACAAAATCCAAATCATTGGTGTAAGCTCCATTCGATTCCATAAGGTCAATGGCAGTAATTACGCCTCTGCCTGCACAGCCGACTCCTGGCTCCGGACCACCTGATTCCACGCAACGTATATCACGGAAACCAGTCTTAATAACTTTTTCATTGGTTACCTTCTCCGCTCCTTCTTCTCTTAATACATCCATAAGAGTTTCCTGTGGTTTACCACCGAGAATGAGACGGGTCGAATCTGCCTTTGGGTCACATCCATGAATAAATATTTTCTGATCATAAAAATGCGCCATAGCTGCTGCTGTATTCTGTTGTGTTGTGGACTTACCAATACCACCTTTGCCATAAAATGCAATCTTTCTCATTGTAATTTCCTCCTTAAATAATGATTTTGGGTAACAAAAAAAGGTCATACATTCGCGTGAACGAATATAATAACCTCTTTGTTATTCGTGCCTATAGAAGTTGCTAGCCCGACTTCTATAACAGAATATGTAATTGAAGAGTTTCAGTATCTAATCTTATGCAGGACTCATCGGTAGGATTTCTGTAGATGTACTATTTGATAATGAGTAACTGTTCAGTACACAGTTACTTGACATCTTACGATGTCAATGCACACAAAACAGATAAAATACATCCGTTGTGTCACTGTAATACTCGAATCCACTTCGTGATTCTCGAGGTTCTGAATAGTTACGATAATGATACTATATTCTTAGACCCTTATTTGGTCAATATATAGTACTCCCAAACATTTTCCATAAATCAACTTGTTTCTATAACATATCTACTATTCCATTTTCCGTTTGTCACATTTAGTTATGTTTGTCACATTACACTGACAATTCCTATCCGTTTAAATCTATAATATATCCGTTACCCCCAGATAATTTTTCCTGTCTCGGTGGTATCATAGCAGCCAATTGCCTGTAAATCCCTTTGATACTCCTGTGAAGTAAGAATCTCCATAATTTGCTTATAGGGCT
>JASGEU010000175.1:0-14261 GCA_047606065.1 Mobilitalea sp. | reverse complement strand
TTAAATACTTTAGCGGGTATTACAGGTATCTCCAAGGCAACCTTGAACAATAACAGATGCTGTATTTAAATTCCTCGGTGTAATCAATATGCAAATCTGTTATATTCTTGAACAATAACAGATGCTGTATTTAAATAAGTACATTGTCATACTGCCCGAACCTTCCATGCCTTGAACAATAACAGATGCTGTATTTAAATGACAGTGGAGCATTAACCCCGGAAAAGATTACACTTGAACAATAACAGATGCTGTATTTAAATTGACTATTCGAAAGCCATATTTGGCAATAATGGCCTTGAACAATAACAGATGCTGTATTTAAATCCCACATACGTTCGATTGGTAAGAATTCGACTAACTTGAACAATAACAGATGCTGTATTTAAATAATATAGGATTATGTAGTCAATATTTTATCCTTCTTGAACAATAACAGATGCTGTATTTAAATTCGACAGTTCCCTCCTTTACAGTCCCACTATCTTCCTTGAACAATAACAGATGCTGTATTTAAATTTGGCACCTTTGCCAGCTTTACTATATCAGCTGCCTTGAACAATAACAGATGCTGTATTTAAATAATAGATCCAAAAGATTATGTACCAAATGCTGCGCCTTGAACAATAACAGATGCTGTATTTAAATCTTAATTGCAAGCACGAATTATTGAGCTGATAAGCCTTGAACAATAACAGATGCTGTATTTAAATGAGATGAAGCATTTGAATATCTGGAAAATTGTCGTGCTTGAACAATAACAGATGCTGTATTTAAATGTTTGTTACTTCACTCGAAAATATAGTTAAAGAAAATTGAACAATAACAGATGCTGTATTTAAATCACATTTAGATAATCCAAGAGGGCGTGAAATAATTCTTGAACAATAACAGATGCTGTATTTAAATCTTAGACGTAAGTGAATATGAAAACAGAATTATACCTTGAACAATAACAGATGCTGTATTTAAATTCTGCTTAAGAAGTGTTTTATGTTTTTTGCTAAACTCTTGAACAATAACAGATGCTGTATTTAAATTACAAAAGAAATGCTTGTTGAAGGAACTCTGATTACTTGAACAATAACAGATGCTGTATTTAAATTAGGTTGATGTTACGGTATAGGTTGGTTCTTGTCCCCTTGAACAATAACAGATGCTGTATTTAAATTTAGTTGATCTTTTATGCCATCAATAGTTTTAGCTTCTTGAACAATAACAGATGCTGTATTTAAATATTCCTTTATCTCCTGCTTTTTCATGCTAGGGCACTTGAACAATAACAGATTCTGTATTTAAATTGGCGTTGTCGATGAAATGGGTGGCTTTAGAATTTCTTGAACAATAACAGAAGCTGTATTTAAAATCTATCGGGATAATTTGGATTCGGTCAGTACAGCCATAGTACTTGAGCGATATGTCGCATTTATCGAGATCATATTGTTGACTCTCATTTAATTAGCCGAACAGAACAAGGAGATAAGGGACCTCACAGGGGTTAAATATATCTCTAGAATTTATAGAGTTTAATTCTTTTTTGAATCTTTAACATTGAAATCACCAAAAGTCATATATTGTATTAAGATTAGCTATATGAGGTTCAGATAATGATTATCCATGTTGTTCAAAAGGATGAAAATATAAATTCTATTGCTGAAATGTATGGGAAGGATACAGAGCGGTTAATTCAGGAGAACGGAATAATTAATCCGGAAAATCTTGCCTTGGGTCAGACCATTGTTATAGTTGATGCAAAAGAGCTTTATCAGGTTGAGGAAGGCGATACCCTGGCAAGTATTGCAGAGAAGAATGGGATATCTGTTTTGCAGCTGTTAAGGAATAATCCTTATATTATTAACCGTGAATTTATATATCCCGGTGAGAGCTTAGTGATTCAATTTCAGGATGAAAAAGTTATGAAAATAGCTACAAACGGTTATGTATTTCCCTATGTTGAGTTAAAAACTCTGGAAAAGAATTTATTGTTTCTGACCTACCTATCTATTTTTAGCTATTTTGCAACAGCGGATGGAAATATCGATGACATAGATGATATTAATATTATTAAGCTGGCGAAAATGTATGGCGTTGCCCCGGTTATGGTAATATCTTTTACAGAAGAAGTTGAGGATGTGAGGGGTGAAATTGTACATAACATATTAACAGATGAAGGAGCTAAAAAGCGGTTCATCGATAATATTCAGACAATCGTACAGCAGAAGGATTATGAAGCAATTAATCTCAGCTTTACTTATATACGGACAGAGGATATTACGTATTTTGGAAACCTTGTTGTGGAAATCTCGGAAAAGTTTCATAGGGAGGGGGTTGAAGTTTTTGTCACCTTTACTCCAAGAACCTTTGAGATAGAACCGGAAACGCTTTCAAAAGAAGTAGAATATTCGTTAATTAGCAAAAGTGTGGATGAAATTTATATACTAAGTTATGATTGGGCTTCCGAGGCTAGTATGATGGCTGTAACTACACCATTTTACTTTGTCAGAAGCGTTATGGATTTGTTTACGAGCCGAATACCCCCGGAGAAGATTATGATGGGAGCTACGACAATCGGGTATATGTGGGAGCTTCCGTATTTTGAGGGGATTTCAAAAACGAATTCCATAAATTATAATAATGCCATTTTATTGGCTAGTGAAACGAATTCGACGATTTATTATAATGAGGAAAACGTATCCTCCTATTTTTATTTTTCTAATCCTAATCTGCATTTAGTTTATTTTAGAGATGCAAGAGGATTCGTAACTTATAATCAGATGATGCCGAACTTTGGACTACATGGTATTGCCCTATGGAACGTAATGTATGACATTACACAGATCTTCTTTATATTGAATACACAGTATGAAATTGAAAATATAACAGTATAACCATTTGTTTATACAAAAACACACCGCAATAACTTTGTCGTTAGTATGCAGTGTGTTTTTTTGCAATAACATTCTAATTAAAATTTTATCTTTTCCATAAGTCCTTTTTCTAACATTCTGGCTAAATTCTTGGAACTGAAGATGATTGCTACAATGAATACTCCTGTAATACAGATGTATTTCACAATCTTAGGAACATCCACGTTAACGGTTACATTAACATTTGGTTCCTTTTCAGTTTTACAACATTCTTTTGATGACATATGATATCCCTCTCTTTCTTAAAATCCTAATTCTTCACCAACGAGAATTACTTTAATTCTTCCCGGTATTTTTGATTTTCTGGTGATTACTATTTCACAACAGATACAATCATCCACCAAACAGTTTGCACATTTGCCAATTTCAGCACAAGGAGTCTTTAATTCGAGTCTAACACAGTTAGGAGGAGAAGCCATATTTTGAACACGGGTGATACCTGCTGTAACATCTGTAACAATTTTGTTCATTCCTGCAATGATAATAACATTCTTTGGGCCAGTAATAAGGCAGGCAACTCGATTGCCGCCGCCGTCAATATTAACAAGCTGCCCATCCTGAGTAATTGCATTGGAGCTCATGAAATAATAGTCAGCTGTTACGGCCTTACCGTACATCTGGGATTTCTCTTCTGGAGTAGTAGCAGACATTCGATCATAAATTATGTAGTCGGAGTCGTACAACTCCTCAAATATGCCAATTTCATTCAGGGTTTCAGAACCTCCCCAGGAGATGGAACAACCCGGAGTCAGAAATCTTTTTGCGGTAAGTAAGGCATCTTCACGATTATCGCAATAGTAACCTTCAATCCCTCTTTTGTTGAACTTTTCAATGATAGTATCGGCTAAATTCTCATAATAGATCTTTTTTGGTGACATGAAACTCCTCCCTTGTATTAATAAGTATAATTTTTATATGGCTCACAATATCAAAATGCTATACATTACTACAAGTATTAATTTATCTATTCAAAAATGCGCAAAACTCTTTGCGAAATATTAATTACGAAATATCTACAAATGAATACTATCTTACACAACTATATTTCTTAATAAAACAGATACCAATTCCGCCTGGCCCGGTATAGGTTCCTATGGTTACACCGATTTGAAATACTGGATAGGTGATCCTGCGGCCAATAATTTGCTCCACCTGTGTTTGTAAATAAGCTGCATCTTCAGGAGTAGTTGCGTTTGCAATGCAAAAATCATAGTCACTCATTTGTTCCCGAGTTTCATTAAAGTATTCCTGCATCATAAATAAAAGTTTATCAAGGGATTTCCTGCGACCTCTTATTTTTGAATAAGGAAGTAATTCGCCCTCTTTCAGTTGAATGAGGGGCTTTAAATCAAGAATATCTCCAGCTAAGGAAGCAGCCTTACCAATTCGTCTGCCTTTTGCAAGGTATTCCAGAGTATCTACCGTAAACATAATTCTTGCAGTTGGCTTTATAAATTGTAAGCTTTCGACGGTTTGTTCCAGAGAGAAACCAGCTTTCTTCATATAGGCAGCCTGTAATAACAACATACCTTCTCCGCCAGTTGCTTGTATACTGTCTATAATCTGGAGTTCAGCCTCAGGATATTGTTCTTCAAGAATTAGTTTTGCGTTGACGGCTGACTGATAGGAACCGCTAAAATTCTGGGTGAGGCAAATACATAGGACATCCTTATGATCATTCAATGCCTCTTTAAATTTATTAATATAATCTTGAACAGTGGGAAGAGAAGTTGCAGGCGCTGCATGTTCTGCCTCTAGCTTTTTATAGAACTCTTCCTTTGTAATATCTTCATTTTCTTTATAATAAATATCACGATTAAAGCTTACATAATAGGGAATTAATCGGATATCATACTCTTTTAATAAGCTTTCTGGCAAATCACAAGAGGAATCTGCAAATATTTGATATTCTTTCATAAAGTTTTTTCCTTTCGTATTAAAAACGTGGTGGTAATCACTTATATAAATTTGTATAAGCCTTATCTAGTATTTGCAACATACAAATAAAAAACACGTTATTATCTAATGTAAGACAGTATTTAACTAGATTTATTGTAAACGATTGTATTTAATAATTCAAGCATGCGGAAATATTTTCGTTCCTTTTGCCTTTTGTACATGGTATAATCGTAGGGATGAACGGATTTGTAATGATTTGTTCTGTAAAGCTAGGAAAAGGTTGGGAAGAAATGTCGAAAAGTTTATACATAGCAGAGAAACCGAGTGTTGCCAATGAATTTGCGAAAGCACTCAAAATAAACGGCAAGAAAAAGGACGGTTACATTGAGTCGGAAGAAGCGATTGTAACCTGGTGTGTAGGACATCTGGTAACCATGAGTTATCCGGAGGAATACAATCCTGCCCTGAAAAAATGGAGCATGGAGACGTTGCCATTTCTACCAAAGGAATATAAATATGAAGTAATTCCAAATGTGAAGAAACAGTTTTCAATTGTAAAAGAGCTGTTGACCCGTAAGGATGTAGATACAATCTATGTATGTACTGACTCCGGTCGTGAAGGAGAATATATCTATCGCCTGGTGGATCAGGAAGCGAAGGTTGCCAAGTCCAAAGTTAGAAAACGTGTCTGGATTGATTCCCAGACGGAAGAAGAGATCCTTAGGGGGATCAAGGAAGCAAAACCCTTATCAGAGTATGATAACCTGTCAAATGCTGCCTATTTGAGGGCTCAAGAAGATTATTTGATGGGGATTAATTTCTCAAGAATACTTACCCTTAAGTATGGCAGTGAGGTGCAAAAACTTCTGGATTCCGGGAAATGGACTGCAATTTCTGTAGGCAGGGTAATGACCTGTGTACTTGGTATGGTGGTTCGAAGAGAACGTGAAATCAGAAGCTTTGTAAAGACTCCCTTTTATCGTGTCTTGAGTGGACTTGAGGTGCAGGATAAAGAATTTCAGTCAGAGTTTCGTGCGGTGGAGGGATCAAAATATTATAATACTCCATTACTTTATAAAGAAAATGGATTTGCTGAAAAGACTTCCGCTGTTAAAATGATTACCGATCTTGCCGGAGAGCATCCGGCAATGAATGATGATGGTACCTGGACAGCCAAGGAAAGCCCGGAGGGTATGGAGGAGCTTAAAGCAGAAGTTACACAGATTGAAAAGAAAAAGGAAACCAAGAATCCGCCGTTACTTTATAATCTGGCTGAGTTGCAGAATGATTGTGCCAGATTCTTTAAGATCAGTCCTGATGAAACCTTAAAGATTACGCAGGAATTGTATGAAAAGAAAATGGTCACCTATCCAAGAACGGATGCGAGAGTACTATCCACTGCGGTTTCAAAAGAAATTTATAAGAACATAAAAGGTTTGCAGAACCTAAATCAATTTTCAGGCTTTGTAACTGAAATCCTGGAGCAGGGCAGCTATAAGAATATTGCAAAGACACGTTATGTGAACGATAGCCAAATTACGGACCATTATGCAATTATTCCAACGGGTCAGGGAACAAACGCACTGGGGTCACTCCCACCCACTGCCTTTAAGGTATATGAGACAATCGTAAAGAGATTCTTAAGCATTTTTTATCCTGCAGCAGAATATCGTAAGATTAGTATCGTTACGAAAATTCAGACCGAGAGCTTCTTTGCGTCCTTTCGTATGTTAGAAAAAGAAGGATATCTTAAAGTATTGGGAAAAGGAAATGACAAGGGACAAGCAGCAGCAAAAGGGAATAACGATACAGAAGGTAATAAAGAAGAGAATGACTCTCAGGAGGAAGACAATTCAGATCAGGCCTTATTGCAGGTAATCAGTACGTTGAAAAAAGGCATGTTACTTCCGGTGAAGCAGTTAATCTTAAAAGAAGGTGAAACAGCACCGCCAAAGAGATATAATTCAGGTGCTTTAATTCTTGCCATGGAAAATGCAGGACAGTTAATAGAGGATGAAGAACTTCGTGCACAGATTAAGGGAAGTGGTATTGGTACCAGTGCAACACGCGCTGAAATACTTAATAAGCTAGTTAAGATTACATATCTAAGTCTCAATAAGAAGACACAGATTATAACGCCAACATTACTGGGAGAACTGATCTATGACGTGGTAAATACCTCTATTAAATCTCTGCTGAATGCAGAGCTTACAGCAAGTTGGGAAAAGGGATTGACCTACGTAGCAGAAGGGCAGATAACCAAGGAAGAATATTCACAGAAGCTGGACGGCTTTGTTGCAAGAATGGTGGATGGTGTTAAGAAGCTGAATAACCAGACGGCACTGGGGAAATATTACAAAGAGGCAGCAGGCTTTTATAAAAAATAAATCAGGAGGGATAGTGTACTGTTTCTAATAGGTTGGATAGAATCTAGAAAGAGAACAGTACATTAATTCCCTCTTTTTTTACGCGAATGTAAAGAGAGGTATTAAAAGCAAGAATCTGTTTCGATTTTTAAAGGATATTCTACAGAAGTAGTATTTGACTTTAATCTATAGTTATGATAGCATATAGGTGGTTCGACTGGCTTCAAAGGGCGAATTGTATAAATTTTCATCAACTGATTAACATATGGGGGGTGAGGTTCATAGAATAAGAGTAGGATATGAATTCATAATCAACCGTAACTGCCAACGAGATCAACCCAGGATCTTTCTAACAGAAATGTTTAAATTAGCGCCATGCACCTCTTTGGGGATATTTTTAGAGGTTGACGAGGAAGAGAGTTATCGAAATATTCGGCGGATGCTCTCTCATGCAATTGGGCATGTGATATGACGAAAAAACCATAGGCAACTATGTAACAAAGACGTCATAACCAACTATGAATTAGGGATAATTTTGACCTACTATTACAAGTGAGGCTTAATTATTCTGAGAATTCAAAGAAATTAGATATTGATTCTTTTCTCTTTTTACAACTTAATTAAGAGAGTTTATTTATTGTTGCCATTTTTAGCTTCCATGCGAAAAAAGGCTTGGATTTTTATGCGAATTTTTGCGCAAATTATAACTGTTCAAAACCAAGTAGCAAGGAAACCACAGGTTTTCGAGCTGGGCTTTGAATAGTTACCACAATTTTTATTTATTAGGAGGATTTTATTATGTGTGGTATCGTTGGATATATTGGTAAGGAACAAGCAGCACCTATTTTATTAGAAGGTTTATCAAAGTTAGAATATAGAGGTTATGATTCCGCAGGTCTTGCGATTCATGACGGAACAAAACTTTCAATCGCAAAATGTAAGGGCAGATTGAAAGCCTTAAGTGATGTGACAAAAGAAGGAACTGTCGTAGAAGGTACAGTTGGTATTGGTCATACAAGATGGGCAACACATGGAGCACCATCCGACACCAATTCTCACCCTCATGTGAATACCAATGAATCCATCGCGGTAGTTCATAACGGTATTATCGAGAATTATGTTAAAATTAAAAATCGTCTGATTGATAAGGGATATACCTTCCAAAGTCAAACCGATACAGAAGTAGTAGTACAGCTTTTAGACTATTATTATAAAGGAGATGCGCTTGCAGCAATTGGAAAAGTAATGTCTAAACTGGATGGCTCCTATGCACTTGGAATCGTGTTCAAGGATCGTCCGGAAGAATTCTATGCGGTTCGAAAAGATAGTCCTCTAATCGTTGGTATTTCAGAAAGTGGTAATTTTATTGCCTCTGACGTTCCTGCAATTTTAAAGCATACCAGAAATGTTTATTATATTGAAAATGGTGAAATCGTTCACTTGACCAGAGATAAGGTTAGTTTTTATAATTCTGACCAGGAACCAATTGAAAAAGAAATGAAGACTGTGGAATGGGATATTGCTGCTGCAGAAAAAGGCGGCTATGAGCATTTCATGTTAAAGGAAATTCATGAGCAGCCTAAGGCAGTAAGAGATACCATCAACCCAAGAATTCGTGAAAATGATATTGTAATTGATGAACTTAACATGAGCGATGAAGATATTAAGAAATTAAGAAAAATATATATTGTAGCATGTGGTTCCGCTTATCACGCTGGTATGACAGGAAAATATGTCATTGAAGATTTAGCAAGAATACCTGTGGAAGTGGATCTCGCATCAGAGTTTCGTTATCGTAATCCAATCCTGGAAGAAGGAACTTTGACTATTATTATTAGCCAGTCCGGTGAAACCGCAGATTCCCTTGCTGCACTCCGTGAGGCAAAGAGACATGGAGCAAAAGTTCTTGGAATTATTAACGTTGTGGGCAGCTCCATTGCAAGAGAAGCAGACAATGTAATGTATACCTGGGCAGGTCCTGAGATTGCGGTTGCTACAACAAAGGCATATTCCACACAAATTGCATCGCTATACTTACTTGCAATGCATTTTGCAAAGGTTCGCAATACATTGACGGAAGATAAGTTTGCCTCTTTACTAAAAGATTTAAAAAAGCTTCCTGAACTAATTCAGTTAATCCTGGATAAGAGTATCACACAGCTTCAATACATTGCATCAAAGTTTGTAGCGGTTAAGGACACCTTCTTTATCGGAAGAGGTATTGACTATACAACTGCAATGGAAGGTACCTTAAAGCTGAAAGAAATCTCCTATATTCACGCTGAGGCATTTGCTGCTGGAGAATTAAAACATGGTCCAATTGCGTTAATTGAAGAGGGTACCATGGTAGCAGCAATCCTGACACAGGAAGAATTATTTAAGAAAACTGTCAGCAATATTGTAGAGGTCCAGTCAAGAGGTGCATTTGTTCTTGCCATAGCAAATGAAGGAAATGAAGAGGCGGTCAATTGCTCTGATCTTGCAGTCTTTATCCCAGTTACTGATCCTCATTTTACAACTTCACTTGCAGTTGTTCCATTACAGATATTATCTTATTATGTATCTGTCGAGAAGGGATTGGACCTTGATAAACCAAGAAATTTGGCTAAGTCAGTAACCGTGGAATAGGCGGTTGAACTGTGGTTAAAGCCTATCGTTCAATTAGACTGTTTTAAAAATTAATTATAATAAGCTTGTTTATAGTAATCCTGCTATAAACAAGCTTATTATATAAAAAGGTGGCATTCACTGTAAATATAGATCCTTATAATGCTCTGGTAACGAATAGTCTTCTACATGTTCGAAATTCGTTAGCACTTGAGTTCCAGGATAGGAAAGTTCAATAGTAATTATGTCTTTACCTACCGTTATATGCGGTCCGAAAAATGGTTTAACTTCAATTTTAATAATAAAATACGCAGTACGATTACCATTTGAACGTTCGATATTCAAAATTTTTATGAATGAAAAATCATAGAAGGGTGTTTCACTAAAAATATCTTTATAATAGTCGGCAATCGCATTATTAATTTTTGGAGTAAGAGCAGTAATGATAACATCCTGATATAATATATCTTGTGAATCGTCTTCAATTTGCTTTGCCATGGAAGTAGCATTTGAAGGTGTTAGTGTGATGATAATAATTAAAATAAATGCAGTCAGAAATAATTTTTTCGTCATAGATTCACTCCTTTCAATGTCTCTTTTATGTAGTTTACTAATATAGAATTAAAATATCCAATGTTTATACCTGAATTGCATTCAACTCTGACTACTCAAGGGAATCATTTACATATATCCACTTTTATAGTAGTGTTAGTAATATCAAAAAAGATTAATTGTGTAAAAAGAATTATTTTATATGTAAATAATATTTAAGAAATATCTAATCATAATTGGTTGTATGGGGAGTTGATAAGGATGAAAAAGAAACTAATTTTAATTCTAATGATCGTTATAATATGCCTATTATTAAGCCTGCTACTTTATCAATATCTACTAAAAAAAACATATTTGGATAGCAATAAAATAGATGGAATAACACTTACAGTCCTGCAGCAAACCTCGGTTAATAAAATTGAATTGAATAGAGAAGAAATTGAAGAATTTGAAAGAATGTTTACTAAATATGATTTTAAACCAATATTTCATGGAAATGATAAAGGCTGGGAAATATTGATTCGCATTACGGGTTCCCCCGACCATACAATAAGTGTTCTAGGGGATTTTATTAAATTTGATGGAATTTGGTATGCAACGAATGGAAGTTTAAAAGAAGATATCACAAACTGGATACAATGAGATAGGCGTTTACAAATATTGAGAGCTTACAGTAAAGTATATGCTAAGGCGTAAGCAAACGGAATCACATTGAAAGTCACCAGGTGATTTGCTATAATGTGGTTATAACATAACATCGGAGGACGAACAACATGTCGGAAAAACTTACGAATGCTTTTCTGTTTAATTTAAATGAAACAATTGCTGTTGAACTTTTTGAAGGAACGACTTATCCCTGGGAGGTGCTTTGCAAGATCGGGGATGGAATACTTAAGATGGGTGAAACCTTATCAACGGACGAGTATGAGAAACGAGAAGACAATGTATGGATAGCAAAGACTGCAAAAGTTGCACCATCAGCCTCCATCAGCGGACCGGCAATCATTGGTAAAGATGCAGAGATTAGACATTGTGCCTATATCAGAGGTAATGTAATTGTTGGAGAAGGAGCCGTTGTAGGGAATTCCACAGAACTTAAGAATGTTATACTGTTCAATAAGGTTCAAGTACCTCATTATAATTATGTTGGCGATTCGATTTTAGGTTATAAAGCACATATGGGGGCTGGAGCAATTACCTCTAATGTGAAGTCAGATAAAACGAAAGTGACGGTTCAATCAGGAGAAAAGAAACTTGAGACAGGGCTTAAGAAATTCGGTGCTATCCTTGGAGATAATGTTGAAGTTGGCTGTAATAGCGTATTAAATCCAGGAACTGTTGTTGGTAGAAATGCAAATATCTATCCTTTGTCCATGGTAAGAGGTTTTGTTCCTGAAGCCAGTATATATAAGAGAATTGGAGAAGTGGTTACAAAATACTAAAAGTAATAATTAAGGTGATTGAATTTAAATTTCGATTGCCTTTTTTGTTGCAAATAAATATTAGGAAGCCAGTCTGTATCGTATCCATCCCTCCTATCATAAGATGTTTATGGAATAACTAATACATAGAGAAAATAATATTATTACATATAGTTAATTAATAAATAAATATAGTTGATAAATTCTTATGGGAGGAATTGAATATGCCTAAAATTATACTCAATGCAGGACATGGAGGCAGTGATCCGGGAATTATTTATAATGACCGGAAAGAAAAAAATGATAATCTTAATTTGGCGTTCGCAGTTGGTAATATTTTGGAAGCGAATGGATATGATGTATTCTATACCAGGAGCGATGATTCTTTTATTTCTCCTGTGGATAGGGCAATTGCTGCAAACGAGCAAGGCGGAGATTTACTGGTGAATATCCACCGGGGTTCCAGCCCTTTTGAAAATACCATTAGTGGAGCCAGAGCATTGATATCTGAAAACGATGGGATTAATGTAGAAGCTGCTCAGAATGTTTTAAAGAACCTGGAACCTATTGGCTTTAGAAATTTTGGAGTAAGTTCTCGTGATATCTATATACAGCAAAATGTAAATATGCCTTCCTTCGAAATTGTTATTGGTTATATGAACTCTGATGCAGATAATGAACGATTTGACACGAGATTTAATGATATAGCAAATGCTGTAGCTTATGGTATTATGGAGACCTTTGAAAATGTATAAATTCAATACTCAATGAATGAGTTAATATAATTAGTTTTACTTTAAAGTGGATGAGGTAAAACTAGAATACCAAAGATGATAAAGCAGGTGTCATAATTAAGTTTTACATAAAAATAAAAAATTACTATGGACTTATCAAATATTTTATGCGAAAATATGTTAGGTATGCAACGTGGATTGAAATGTTATGTGTGTCAATCCATGGTGTAGATTTTATTGCGTGATTGTACAATAAAATCCTATAAGGGAGAATAGTCTCCCGCAATATGCAGCGAACTATTGTGTTATACCCTTGTATGGCAGAATGGACAGGTGAGCTGCGTTGTTTGCTGTTATTTTCTTAACAAGAAAAGACATGCGATACTATGTAGATATTGAAAGGAGTTTCAAACATGACTTATTCACATGAAGTTCAATTGATGTGTCCGGTTACTCAGGGTGTTCATCATGGAGCAGCACCAATCCCTCAAGAAGCAAGATGGGTACAAGCTAAGGAAATTAAAGATATCTCCGGTTTAACTCATGGCGTGGGCTGGTGTGCACCACAGCAAGGTACTTGTAAATTAACTCTCAACGTTAAGGATGGAATTATTCAAGAAGCGTTAGTTGAGACAGTAGGATGTTCTGGTATGACTCATTCTGCAGCTATGGCATCTGAAATTCTTCCTGGTCTTACAATTTTAGAGGCATTAAATACTGACTTAGTATGTGATGCTATCAATGTAGCTATGAGAGAATTATTCTTACAGATTGCTTATGGTAGAACACAGAGTGCATTCTCAGAGGACGGGCTTCCAATCGGTGCAGGTCTTGAGGATTTAGGTAAGGGTCTTCGTAGCATGGTTGGTACCATGTATGGAACACTTGAAAAAGGTCCTCGTTATCTTGAGATGACAGACGGTTATGTAACAGGTCTTGCTCTTGATGATAACAGCGAGATTATCGGTTACCAATTCGTTAACTTCGGTAAGATGATGGACTTCATCAAAAAAGGTGATGATGCCAATACAGCATACGAAAAGTCAAAAGGCCAATATGGTCGTGTGGCTGATGCAGTTAAAATCATCGACCCTAGACACGAATAGTGAAGGAGGATACATACAATGGCTTTATTTGAATCATATGATAGAAGAATAAATCAAATCAATGCTGCATTAAACAGCTATGGCATTGCTTCCATTGAAGAGGCTGAGCAGATCACTAAAGATGCAGGACTTGATGTATACAATATGGTAAAGGGAATTCAACCAATTTGTTTTGAGAATGCATCTTGGGCATACATAGTAGGTGCTGCAATTGCAATTAAGAAAGACGCAAGAAAAGCTGCTGATGCAGCTGCAGCAATCGGTGAAGGTTTACAGGCTTTCTGTATTCCAGGATCTGTTGCTGATCAGAGAAAAGTTGGTTTAGGTCATGGTAACCTTGGTAAAATGTTATTAGAAGAGACTACCGAATGTTTCTGCTTCTTAGCAGGACATGAGTCCTTTGCAGCTGCAGAAGGTGCAATCGGTATTGCACAGTCCGCAAACAAGGTTAGACAAAAGCCTTTAAGAGTAATCTTAAATGGTCTTGGAAAAGATGCAGCACAAATCATCTCCCGTATCAACGGTTTTACTCATGTTGAAACACAGATGGATTATTATACAGGTGAGGTTAAGGAAGTATCCCGTAAGGCTTACTCCACTGGCCTTAGAGCAGCAGTTAATTGTTATGGTGCTAATGATGTTACAGAGG
>JASGEU010000174.1:0-34139 GCA_047606065.1 Mobilitalea sp. | reverse complement strand
TATCACTTTTATAAATAACATTTATACAGAGGATAAAAGGACTGGGTTATCGTACAACTTGCGGATGCATATAATGTTGTGAATGTGATTGAGTCTATGGGTAGATGGAAGGTGATGAGATGAAGCTAAAGGATGCACTTCGTACTTTGTTTTTTAAAGAGAAATTCACAGGATATAATCAACTATATACGACTTGGGGAGAAAATATAGATCCTGATAATGTATTAAAGGAGTATCCAAGGCCTCAGATGATCCGAGATAACTTTACAATTTTAAATGGCTATTGGAATTACTGCATCTCTTCGGATACTTTAATGCCTCCTAGCTATGATGGGGAAATCTTAGTACCCTTTTCGCCGGAAAGCGTGTTATCGGGAGTAGGCAGACAGCTGCAGCCAAAAGAAATCTTATGGTATGAAAGAATTCTTGAAATAGATCGGTTATATCAAAATATGCGGTGCATCCTTCATTTTGGTGCAGTGGATCAGGATTGTGAAGTATATATAAATCACCAAAAGGTTGGAGAGCATAGAGGTGGGTATCTCCCTTTTTCCATAGATATAACACGTAAATTAGAAGAAGGTACGAATTTACTCTCCTTAAGAGTAGTTGACCTGACAGAGACCTCGTATCATAGCAGGGGTAAGCAAAAACTAGCCAGAGGAGGCATGTTCTATACAGCCCAGAGTGGAATATGGCAGACGGTTTGGATGGAATGGGTGCCACAGGTTTATATCAAGGATTTGCGTATTACGCCTTTATTTGAGGATAGTGCAGTTCGTATAGAAATTTTAATTAATGATGACTTTAAACCGGAGCTGGTTACAGATATTATGTTTCGTGTAGAGATTTATGGAGGGCAGAAAGCTTTACAAACCGCTGCTGGAAGAATTCCATTTTTTACAATTCCTATCAAGGACTTTGTGGCTTGGAGCCCAGAAAATCCATATCTTTATGATTTGGTGGTTACAGCTGGCGGAGATCAGGTGGAAAGTTATTTTGCCATGCGAAAGATTGATATCAAAAAGGACGAAAATAACATTTCAAGAATTTATCTGAATAATGAGCTGTATTTTCAGAATGGATTATTGGATCAAGGATATTGGCCGGATGGACTCTATACAGCTCCCAGTGATGAAGCACTGATTTATGATATTCAGAAGGCAAAGGAGCTGGGGTTTAATATGCTTAGAAAGCATATTAAGATAGAACCTTTACGTTGGTATTATCACTGTGACAGATTAGGTATGTTGGTATGGCAGGATATGATAAATGGCGGTGACGATTATAATATGCTCTTTGTTGGATATCTGCCCACACTATTTCCCTCCTCCCACAATAAAATTAATGATAAACATTATAAACGATTTGGAAGAGGTAATGAGGAAGGTAGAAGAGATTGGTTAAGAGAGTGCGAGGAAACAGTGGCTCACTTATATAACTGTCCTTCCATAGTGGTTTGGGTACCATTTAATGAAGCCTGGGGACAGTTTGATGCAAAGGGGGCATACGAGCTGGTTCGATCACTGGATCAAACGCGGTTGGTAGACCATGCCAGCGGATGGTTTGATCAAAAATGCGGGGATTTTAAGAGTATACATAATTATTTTCACCCCCTTAAGGTTCGAACAGAAGAGCGGCCCGTAGTCTTTTCAGAGTATGGCGGTTATGCCTGTTACATTCCGGAGCATTCTTACTCCTATCAGATCTATGGCTATCGCATCTACTTATCAAAAGAGGATTTAAATCAAGCTTATCTGAGATTGATGGAGAAAGAGATTAAAGATTTTGCAGAAAAAGGGTTATCAGCAGCCGTATTTACACAGCTTTCCGATGTGGAAGATGAGGTAAATGGATTGCTTACCTATGACAGAAAAGTGTGTAAAGTTTCGCCGACAAATCTTCTGGATATTCTTTAGAAATATGGGACCTGATAAAGCGCTTTTCTCGTCTTATGGCAGGATGGAGGAAAGCGTTTTAACGATTGAATTTTGGGACAATCCAGTTGGAAGAATGGGGTACAATGTACCAGTATTGTTCAATTGACAAGCCTGACATAATTCTATAATATTTGATATAAAGATAGTGATTTTGACTTTAGATTTTTTAGATTAACATAGATAAATAATTAATGAGGTATTACATAAATGGAAAATAGAGAAGCCGGAATCAGGCTGCAACTAATTAGCAAAAAGAGCGTAGTCAGCTATATTTTTAGCATATATTTTATAATTGTACTTATCGTGTCCCTGCAACAAGAGGTTCTTACACCCTCCAAGGTCTATTTGTTTACCGGATTGATTTTCTTATGGTTCGCACTTACACTCGTTTCTTTATTGGATGTAACGGTGATTGCTATTTTCTTAAAAAAGCATCAGAGATGGATGAACGGGATGGTTTTAGTATTGGCGCCAATGATATCCTTTCTCATGACGGAGCTTATGGTCAGCAATTTGAAGCTGGATTTGATAAAGAATTATGGAAGATATAATTTGGTCTGGTATTATCTTCTTTATTTTTTGATTTATAGCGTAATAAGAAGCAGTAGAATGGCTATTATAGTCGGGAATTTATTGGTATATTTTGCAGCTGCTTTAAATTATATGATTATGTTATTTAGAGGAAATCCCATTATCCCGAGTGATTTGCTGGCGTGGAGAACAGGAGTAAGTGTTGCTTCCGGTTATGAATTATATTTTACGAAAGATTTTATTCTTGCAACGGTGATAATGTATACCCTGTTTACAGTTGGACAAAGACTGGAAGCAGCGGATAAAGGACCTTCCATCATAAATAGAAGTGTGGTGCTGGTGGCGTTTTCCATAGTTACTGCGTTACCACTGCATGCTTTTTTTGCAACAGATTTAATTAAAACTAAAATTCAAGTAATTGATTTTTTTGCACCAAAATATACTTATGCGGCCTTTGGAACAGCCTTTGGATTTGTAGCTAATTTGGAAGCAATGCAGACAAAGCCGCCGGAAGGATATTCTGTTGATAAGGTAGAAGAAATTATGCAGGAGGTACCTGCTTCTGAGGAAGAAACATTATATCCGGTAACAGATAAATACGGATTAAAGCCGAACATTATTGTAATTATGAATGAGGCTTTTTCGGATTTAAGTTTGTTGGGAGATTTTCAGACAAATAAAGAGTATATGCCATATATAAGATCCCTGAATGATAATACCACCAAGGGTACCATGTACGTTTCTGTATTCGGCGGAGCTACCAGTGATACGGAATATGAATTTTTAACCGGCAATAGCATGGCAGTTATGCCCGCTAATAGTGTTCCATATCAACAATTTGTAACTGAACCCGCAGCATCCCTCGCTGCTACTTTAAAGGAGCGGGGATATTATAACATAGCAATTCATCCTTACGAGCCAAGTGGTTATAAACGAGATCTTGTATATCCATTGCTGGGTTTTGATGAATTTTTATCGAAAGATGACTTTGATAATCCCTCCTACATTAGATCCTTTATCAGTGATCACTCAAGTTTTCAGAAAGTAATTGAACAGTATGAAGCGAAAAAAGAAGATGGTCCTCTCTTTATCTTTAACGTAACGATGCAAAATCATGGCGGCTACTCTTCCGAGCAGATATTTAAAGAAGAGGACACGGTCAGACTGACGGAATATGATTCCTATCCAGAAGTAGAGCAATATCTAAGTTTGGTTAGAGCAACGGATGAAGCCTTTGGAGAACTCATTGAGTATTTTAAACAGCAGCAGGAACCCACAATTATTTTAATGTTTGGAGATCATCAGCCAATTGCTTATGCGGATCTTTATAAAGATGTGATTAGTCCAGAGAAAGAGAAGGATGTAAAATATAGAGTTCCGTTTATAATGTGGGCAAATTATGATATTCAGGAAGATGATGTGGATAAAATCAGTGCAAATTATTTATCTACTTATCTATTAAAGACGGCAGGCATTCCAGGAACTGATTATAATAATTACTTATGGGGACTTCATGAACAGATTCCAGTAATCAATGGCTTATATTACATAGATAAGTCTGGTCTATTTCATGGTTTCTCTGATAAGACAAGCGATTCTGAACTAATTAACGACTACAAAATAGTAGGCTATAACAATGCACTGGATAAGGATGACCAATTAAAGGAATACTTTTTTCCTTAAGCAAAAGTAACGAGGTATCTTTATGTGAAATATATAAGAATAAATAAGCACATTGGGGGTTGTTAAGATGGATTTTGTCACGCTGATAAGTTTGATCTTGGCATTTGGAGCTTTAATATTTGCATTTATTATGGAGGGAGGACATTTACATGCGTTATTAGAGGCGACTGCTGCCATCATTGTATTTGGCGGTACGTTTGGTGCAGTTGCTGTATCCTTTCCAAGACGTACCTTAAAAAACATACCAAGGGTACTGTGGAAAGTATTTTCTAATAAGAGAATAGATCGTGGTCAAATCCTGGATACCTTCATGGCATTGTCCACCACAGCAAGAAGAGACGGGCTCCTTGCTTTGGAACACGAATTGGAAGTAAGAGAGTTGGATGATTTAACAAAGACAGGCCTGCGATTAGTTGTAGACGGTGCGGATGAAGATGTCTTAAAACAGATTTTAGAAACAAGAGTTATTAATATGGTGCATCGTCATGAGAAGGGAATTGCCATGTTTGAGGCTGCCGGTGGCTTTGCGCCAACCATGGGTGTACTTGGTACCGTAATGGGGCTGGTACACGTATTATCAGATTTGAGTAATCCATCAGCATTGGGAGGAAAGATTGCGGTTGCCTTTATTGCAACACTCTATGGTGTAGGTTCAGCAAATCTTCTTTTCCTTCCAATTGCAAACAAGCTTAAAGAATTGAACAGCGATGAAGTATTAGCCTGTAACATGATTATTGAAGCAATCCAGTTACTCCGTACAGGTTCAAATCCAACCTTTATGAGAGAACAATTGAAAGGATACTTAGAAGATGAAGATGAAAGAAAAACCGAAGAAGGAGAACAATGAAAGGTGGCTCCTCACATATTCAGATCTGATAACCTTATTAATGATTCTATTTGTTCTTTTATATGCGATTAGTAATGTTGATCAGCAAAAATATGAGCAGCTCTCCGATTCTTTAAATCAAGCCTTAGGAGAAAATAGCGTACTAAAGGGTGGAGCTTCGGTCTTACCGGGTGATGGTGGAGCTACAATTAATATTGATACTAGTACGGGACCAGGGTCAAGCGGAGGAGAAGATCCTCTGCAAGGAGGTATCACAACCCCGGAACCAACAATAGAAGCAGGAGATGAATCAACCCAGGCGGATGGTATTCCAAAAAGTTTGGTTACGAAAGAAGATATGAAGAGCTTTCAGGAATTCATAGATGAGATTTTGGATGAAATGAATATGGGTGTCTCCGTTGGAACCTCAATGGAGGAGAGAGGATTAATTATTACCTTTAAGAATGATGTTTTCTTCGATAGCGGCAAGGATACCCTTACAGAGGATATGAAGAACAGCCTGGAAAAGATAGCAAGACTTCTTAATAAAGTGGATAATAGCATTGTAATCGAAGGACATACAGATAATGTACCTATAGGCTTGGGATCAAGATTCTCTTCTAATTGGCAGCTGTCAGCAGCACGTGCAGCAAATGTAGCACAGTATTTAGCGGAAAAGGGATTGGTAGATGGGATTCGTATGTCGGCTGTCGGCTATGGGGAGTATCGTCCAGTAGAAACAAATGACACCAGTTCTGGAAGAAGTAAAAATCGAAGAGTTGATATTATTATTCTTTTTGATGAGCCTTAAATAAGATGAAACGGCAAGTCATTTCACTTGTCATGAATAAAAAACCCGGGATATCCTTCAGTGCCATAGCACTTAATAGGATATCCCGGGTTTAATAATGCTGTTGCCAGTTAAGCACAGATACGTTCAATATCTTGTCCGTTTAAGGATTCTTTCTCAAGTAATTCTTCTGCAATCTCTTCCAAAGAAAATAATCTTTCTTGCATTAACTTCTTAGTTTCTTCATACAGTTCATTCATTTGAGTTCTGCATTTATCAATTAACTTTTCATCATAACCATCGCTTAGCACTTCGAGACTGAATAATCCGAATTCCTTATCCATACCGTACTTATTCATATAATCAAAGAGCATCTGTGAGGCCTTTTGAATATCATTGCTGGCTCCTGTGGTAACTTCATTGGCACCAAAGATTAATTCCTCTGCAACCCTGCCAGCCAGTAATACTTGAATGCTGGCTTTCATTTGCTTTTGGCTCTGGAACATCGTATCCTTCGGTATGCTTAGATTAAAACCACCTGCACCTTTCACACTTGGTATAATCGTTACCTTAGAGATGAAATGTTCAGGAAGAAGTAAATTAGTGACCAGAGCATGTCCTGCTTCATGATAAGCTGTAATTTTTCTGTCCTGTTCGGAAATATAGCTGCGATCCTGTTTGGGAGCACCTGCAATCACAGTATAGAAGGCTCTGTCAATATGATCCTTTGTAATTGCAGACTTTTGCTCATTACCGGCATTAATGGCAGCTTCGTTAATTAAGTTCTCTAACATTGCACCACTAAAATATACGGTGGATTTTGCAAGCTCATCCAGATCAACATCATCTGATAAAGGTTTTTTGTTTGCATAGAGAGATAGAATATGCTTACGTGCATTTACATCGGGCAAGCCGATTTCAATATGTCTGTCAAAACGCCCTGGACGCAGAAGTGCTTCATCTAATGTGTCTAATCGATTGGTGGCACCTATAACGATGATACCTTGATTATCATGGAAACCGGACATTTCAGTCAGCAATGCATTTAACGTCTGATCTCGTTCATCATTACTTGCTGAAGTATTACGAGCTCTCTTCTTACCAATTGCATCAATCTCATCTATAAATATAACTGCTTTTTCGCTCTTTTTGGCTTTATTAAATAGATTTCTAATTCTGCTGGCACCCACACCAACATACATCTGCACGAAGTCAGAACCGCTCATGGCGTAAAAAGGAACATTTGCTTCCCCTGCAATCGCTTTCGCCATTAAGGTCTTACCAGTTCCGGGAGGGCCATATAATAGAAGTCCCTTGGGCATTCTTGCACCAACACTGGAGTACTTGTCCGGATCTTTAATAAAGGAGATGATATCCTCCACCATAGATTTTGCTTCGGTATTTCCTGCAACTTGTGCTAATTTTATCGGAGCCGCATTTGTTTTCTTCTTTCGGTTGGCATCCTGTATCAGGCTATTGGAGCTTCCGCCGTTTCTTACTACATAGTAAATGCCGACAATAACAATACCGACTACCAGGACTTTTAATATCGTAGATACACCATTCATATTGCCGTATTCAATTTTAATATCGTTCAGTAAAAGGTATTCTGTAAAATTATCTGTCTTTGGATTCGGAACCACGTAAGTAGTGCTTTGAGAATCTGTTAGTATCACTTGAAAATCATTCTTCCCCTCCGACAAAATTACTTCAGAGACTTGCTTATCCTCCACAGCCTTTAAAAAGGAGGGGTAGGACATCTCGGCTGTATCGGCCTTGAAGTATTGATATGCAAGAATGCCCGCAACAATTAGCAGCAGGCTGGAAAAAGCAATTATTAAATTGCGTTTCATACAAATGCCCCCATTTTGAGTAAAATAATTACATATGCTTCTTTCTTATTTTAGCACATAGAAAATAGAAAGATATATTAAATTACTGGTAAGTGGGTGATAGGGGGGTGAGGAATTAGAGCAGCAAAAAAAATATTACATATTTAAAATAAAACACTTGAAAATACACTTGAATGTAATTAATATAATCTATTGGGAATTATAAAAAGAGTATTAAAAAAAGGAAAATTTTATTAACACACAAAGGCGAGGAAGAAAAAGTGGAAAAGTTAAAACCAAAGTTATTTTCTGTGATGAAGACATATTCAAGACAACAATTTGGAAAGGATGTAATTGCCGGCATTATAGTTGCAATTATAGCATTGCCGCTCAGTATTGCACTGGCATTGGCATCAGGGGTAACGCCGGAACGAGGCTTATATACCGCTATTGTAGCCGGATTTGTAATCTCTTTTTTAGGAGGAAGCCGTGTGCAGGTCTCCGGACCGACAGCTGCCTTTGCCTCCATTGTAGCTGGTATTGTAGCACGTAATGGCATGGAAGGTCTTGCGGTTGCAACAATTATGGCAGGTATTATACTTATCATCATGGGTTTATTGAGATTTGGCACCTTGCTTCGCTTTGTACCTTATACAATAACCACCGGATTTACTTTAGGTATTGCAGTTACTATTTTCATCGGACAGATCAAAGACTTTCTTGGACTAACCTTTAAGTCTTCACCTATTGAAACCATGGAAAAACTGGCCGCTTGTGTAAAAAGTATCTCCAGTATAAATCTCTCGGCACTATTAATTGGAGCAATAGCCTTACTTGTGTTGATTGTATGGCCTAAGATAACAACGAAAGTGCCGGGCTCTATCGTTGCAATTTTAATAACTGCGCTTCTTGTAAAGCTCTTTCATATGGAGGTTAATACCATTGGTAGTTTATATGAGATATCCTCCAAACTTCCTAGCTTTCACTTCCCAAACATTAATCTGACGATGATTAACCGTCTTGTGCCGGATGCAATCTCCATTGCTATCTTAGCAGGTGTTGAGTCTCTTCTTTCTTGTGTAGTAGCAGATGGTATGATTGGCAGCAGGCATCGTTCTAATATGGAGCTGGTGGCACAGGGAACCGGTAACATTTTCTCCAGTTTATTCGGTGGTATTCCTGCAACTGGTGCAATTGCCAGAACTGCAGCCAATGTAAAGAATGGTGGACGAACACCGATTGCGGGTATGGTTCATTCAGTTACGCTGCTGATAATTTTAGTTGTATGTATGCCCTATGCTTCTTTAATACCTATGCCAACCATCGCGGCAATCCTGTTTATGGTTGCCTATCATATGAGCGAGTGGAAAGGTTTTGTAGAGCTGATCAAGAAATCACCGAAGAGTGATATTATGGTGCTCTTGGTTACTTTTCTGCTAACCGTATTATTTGATTTAGTTGTTGCTATTGAAATTGGGTTACTAATGGCAGCTATCTTATTCGTAAAGAGAATGTCCGACGTAACTGATGTTCAGAGGTGGAGAGAGGATATGACGGACAGTCTGGACGATGAGGGGAATGAGACCGAGTTAAAGCCAATACCAAGACATACAGTTGTGTATGAAATCAATGGTCCGATGTTCTTCGGGGCAGCAGATAAGTTTTTAAAGATATCGATAGCAGACCCAAAGATACATACCATAATCCTTAGAATGAGAAGTGTAACAGCGATGGATATTAATGCACTGAATGCACTGCAAAAAGTACTTAAGTCCTGCCAAAAGAAAAATGTTACATTACTGCTTTCCCATGTACAGGAACAACCGTATCGCATGATGCAAAAGGCAGGTTTTGATAAGGAAGTAGGGCTTGAAAACTTCTGTGCGAATATTGATAAGGCACTGGAACGAGCAAAGCAAATAGGTTAGAACATAGAGAATAGATATAAAAGAAAAGAGTATAAAAGATTTGCAAGCGGATATTGCATAAAAATAGAATTTAGAAAAAGAACGAAATCAGCTTAATTTAAGGGGAGGCTTGAATGCCCGAAGCTGATTTCGTTCTTTTCTTGTGAGACATTATATTATTAGCACACTTTTTTCCCCTTTATATATACACTGTGAAGATCCAGATTTTCTTTGAGCAAGACAAAGTTTGCTGTCTTTCCAACGTCCAGACTTCCGTACTTTTCATAGATACCAATCGCTTTAGCGGGATTAACTGCTGCACAGCGGATGGCAGTAGCCAGTGGAATATTAACATGCTTTACTAAAAATCGGACACAATCCATTAGATTCGTTACAGAACCTGCTAAGGTACCATCGGACAATGTTGCGGAATTGCCGGAGACAGTTACTTCTTGGCCGCCAAGTGAATAGGTGCCATTGGGCATTCCGGTTGCCTCCATGCTGTCACTGATTAAGATAATACGTTCTTTTGTAAACATAGAAAATACAGTGCGAATCATGCTTGGATGGAGATGAATACCATCACAAATTATTTCTACGGTAGTATCAGGGGAATCAAAGGCAGCACCAATTACACCCGGGTCACGATGATGAAACAAAGGCATTGCATTAAATAAATGAGTTACATGGCTGGCCCCCTGCTGAAATGCCTGCATTGCAACTTCATAGGAAGCGGTGGTATGTCCGAGGGAAATTCTAACCTCATCTTTGACTTGTTTTATAAAGTCCATGTTCTCCGGGAATTCAGGTGCTACAGTAATCAGTTTGACGAGATTACCGCTGGATTTTTGCAGTTTCTGGAATAGTGACAAATCAGCTTTCTTAAGATAAGCGGGGTTTTGTGCTCCCTTTTTTTCTTTGGAAAGAAAGGGACCCTCAAGATGAATGCCACACAGGAGTGCACCATTGTCATTTTTATAATGCATAAATTCATTGCATATATTATCTAACTGGTCGATAGGCAAAGTCATAGTAGCGGGACAGATGGTAGTGACGCCTGCACTTGCTTCATAGTGGCAGATAGCGTCCAAGCTTTCGGTTGAAGCTTCACAAAAATCGTGTCCCATACAACCGTGAAAGTGTAAATCGGTTAATCCGGGAATAACATAACAGCCGCTGGCATCAATTGTTTCAACATCTTCACTTTCAGCAGTGAAAAGGTCTTCTTTTACAAATAAATCCTTATGAATGAAGGAGTCATTCTCATATACATAGCCGTTTTTAATTATCATTTTCAGCCCTCCTAACGAAAGTATAATAATATTAACTAACGACCCTCCAAGGTAAGCAGTGCAAGGGAGGCTTTATCGCCAACCAATGTAACGTCATTATGCAGTTGCAAAATAGAAGCGGGGAGGGATGGCGTTATCGGCCCCGTAAATGCATCTCTGATAATTTCGGCTTTATCTGATCCACTGACAATTAAAAGAATTTTTTGGGATTGCATAATACTCTTTATACCCATAGTATAGGCGTGGGTAGGAACCTGTTCGGGTGACTTAAAAAGTCTGGAATTAGCCTGAATAGTACTTTCAGTTAAAGCAACAACATGAGTTGATTTCTCGAAGGAAGCACCGGGCTCGTTAAAACCAATATGTCCGTTATGCCCAATACCAAGAAGTTGTAAATCTATTCCCCCGAGCGACTGGATGACTTCATCATATCTGGCACATTCCTCTTCGTCGTTCTTTGCCAATCCGTTTGGAAAATAAGCAGACGCAGCAGAAATGTTAATCTGATCAAACAGGTTTTTCTTCATAAAATAACGATAACTGTTTTCATTTTCGGAAGATAAGCCCTTATATTCATCCAAATTTACGGTACGTACTTCTGAAAAATCTAAATCTCCCTTCTTGTACCATTCCACCAATTGCTGATAAGTACCAATGGGGGAGGACCCGGTAGCCAGTCCCAGTACGCTGGAGGGATTAGCAATAACTTGTGCAGAAATAATATTGGCAGCTTTGCGACTCATATCATGGTAGTCCATTGTTTCATATATTCTCATAGAATGACAACTCCTTAGTGTTTTAAGTCTGTAACCAGATGTAAACTCAAATTACTACTAAATGAAATAAAACTTAATAGCATTTAATTAGTTAAAATCAAGTTGAACTTCGGGTTATTAATGAGGTGGGTAAAATAATCTTCTGGGGTAACAAATTATACCCATGTATTCTTGCTAAAAGCAGATCAGCGGCAACGACTCCGATTTCCTCCATGGGTACGCGAATGGTAGTTAATGGGGGATTTGAGAATTTAGCCATCTCAATATCTGACATTCCGATAACGGCAACATCAGATGGAACTGAAATGTGGTTGCTGTAAAAACTATTCAAGGCGGCCATAGCCATTAAATCACTGGCTGCAAAAAAAGCTGTTGGATAATTATTAGATTTACATAGAGCATCTACTTTTGCAGAACAAATATCTTCATCCCAACCGCAATCAATGATCCAATCTTTGTTAATCTCAAGACCAGCAGAATGCATGGCAAGATAGTAGCCCTGATAACGCTGGCTGTCAGAAAGTTGTTTGGATTCCCCGTGTCCGCCAATAAAGCCGATTTTGGTATGCCCCCTGCTAATCAGGTAGCGGGTTGCTGCTGTTGCTATTTCATAATGATCATAGCATACATTATCGATATCACTTCGCTGAGTATCAATTCCAACAATGTGAGGAACATTTTTACGTATATAATTGTAAATCTCGCTATTAAGAGGTTCCATTAAAATAAGACCGGAAACCTGGTCTTGAAAAGTGGAAACCAGAGTGTTTTTTTCTTCTAATTCCGGACCGGTTTTAATAAATGAAATCTCATATCCTTTTGAGTGCAGCTGTTTTTCAACACCGGATAGAATAGCCATAAAATAAGGGTCATTATATTTTTTTTTGGTAACGCTAAGAATGCATCCTATTTTAATGTGATTGTTAGCTGCAGATGAATTTTTCTTAGAGGTTTTGGGTTGAATTTCATACTGTAAAGCAGCTACTGCATCAAGAACACGTTTCTTTGTTTCTTCGGTCATTTTATATTTTGAATCATTATTTAAGATACGGGATACGGTAGCGGTCGATACATTTGCTAATTTGGCAACATCGCGAATTGTACTCATAAGAACTCCTTTACACTAATTGTTTAGTAAACGATATAATTGTACTATAGAATATTTTGTCATAAAAGTCAAATCATTTCTAGGTAAAAAACGCCGAAAATTCAGTTAAAAATTAAAATTTATTGTAAAATTATATTTACAACTAAAATAAATGATGATAATATTGCAATGTAACAAACGATTAACAAAACGTAACACTGCGATATGTTGCGTAAATAATGTATAACTTATTTTTAATTGACAGAGGCAACTTTTTGAATAAACTCAAGGGATGTTATTGAGAAAGAGATAATTTCAGGTAAAGGAACAGAAATTAATCTGACTAGCCGTACTTGATACATGTATATATGGAGAGGTCAGTAGGATGATATAGAAGAAAAGGAGAGAAAGCATATGAAAAAACCTTGTTTAGTAATAATGGCAGCAGGAATGGGGAGCAGATACGGAGGCTTGAAGCAGATTGATTCTGTAGATGAAGAAGGAAATATTATTATTGATTTTTCTATCTATGATGCAATTCGCGCGGGATTTGAAAAAATTGTTTTTATAATTAAAAAAGAGATAGAAAAAGATTTTAAAGAAACCATAGGGAATCGGATATCCAAGATTGTTGAAGTCGAGTATGTATACCAGGAAACCACGGAACTGCCTGCAGGATATCAGGTACCTGTGGGAAGAAGTAAGCCCTGGGGGACGGGACATGCAATTTGGTGCTGTAGAGAAAAGATACAGGAACCTTTTGCTGTAATTAATGCGGATGATTATTATGGAAGCCGTGCTTTTTCTATGATTTATCAAGCACTGGAACAGCAATTAGAGAGTGGTTCACATTGCTATCATATGGTGGGATATGTATTGGAGAACACTCTTACAGAACATGGATCAGTCTCAAGAGGAGTGTGTGACGTTAGCACTGACGGAAAATTAATGGGAATCGTGGAAAGAACGAAAATAGAGAAACATGGAGAAGAAGCTGTCTATTCTTTGGATGGTGGCAGCACTTGGAAGGAACTTCGGTCAGATAGTACGGTTTCTATGAATCTATGGGGCTTTAATCCTTCGATCATGAAAGAGTTGGAGACGGCATTTGTTCGGTTTTTGGATGAGGAAATACAGTCAAATCCTCTAAAAAGTGAGTTTTTCCTTCCAGCTGTAGTACAGCAGCTTCTGGAACAAGAAAAGGCTGAGGTTCAAGTACATAAGTCACAAGATAAATGGTTTGGCGTTACATATAAAGAAGATAAAGATAAAGTAGCAGAGGCAATCAAGGAGTTGAAAAAGCTGAAAGTCTATCCGCAGCATCTGTGGCAGCAATAAAGAACAAAAGGAAAGACGAGTAGTGTGAAAATATATTTTTCACATGCAAATATGCCTGAGACTCAAAGTTTGCAGGTATCTGGAAAGGCATGGTTAGTAATATGACGAGAGAACAGTATTGTGAAAAAATCGAAGAAGCATTATCTGTATTTGATATAGAGGGTCAGGTTCAATCCTGTGAAAGATATGGCAACGGACATATTAACGATACCTTCGTGGTGGTTTGCCAAAGTGAAAATAAAAGCAGGAGATATATTCTGCAGCGTATGAATCATGAGATTTTTACTCAACCGGAACAACTAATCTCTAATATTCATTTGGTTACCGAATTTATAAGAAACAAAATTATTGAGACTGGTGGGCAAGCTGACAGAGAAACACTTAATTTGGTTAAAACAAAGCAAGGGGAAAACTTTTATCAGGATAGTATTGGCTCCTACTGGAGAATGTATCTGTTTATTGAAGGTGCTACTTCCTATGATCAAGTGGAGAAAAAAGAGGATTTTTATGAGAGTGCGGTTGCTTTTGGCAGGTTCCAGAGTCTCTTGTCTGCCTTTGATGCATCTGCTTTGTATGAGACTATACCTGATTTTCATAATACACCCGTTCGCTATGCCGCGTTTCTTAAGGCAGTGGAGAAAGATGTATATGATCGCGTGAAGCATGTGAAGGAGGAAATTGATTTTGTGCTGTCACATAAAGAGGATGCCGAGATCTGCCAAAGAAGATTGGAAGAGGGCAAGCTTCCTTTGCGTGTAACACATAATGATACCAAACTTAACAATATTATGATTGACGACCAAACAGGTAAAGGAATCTGTGTGATTGATTTGGATACAGTTATGCCGGGGTTATCCATTTTTGATTTTGGTGATTCTATTCGTTTTGGAGCCAATACAGCAACGGAGGATGAGACAGACCTTTCCAGGGTATCGTTAAATCTTGAATTGTTTGAATTATATGTCAAAGGATTTTTATTGGGCTGCGGTGGAAGTTTAACAGCAAATGAAGTGGATATGCTGCCGAATGGTGCAAAAACCATTACTTTGGAATGCGGAATGCGATTCCTTACGGATTATCTGCAAGGGGATCAATATTTTAGGGTACATAGAGAAGGACATAATCTGGATCGATGCAGAACACAGTTTGCATTGGTGAAGGATATGGAAGCAAAATGGGATAGTATGAAGTGTATCGTATCTAAATACTGTTAGGAGGAAGTTGAAGTATGTCAATCTTAGTTACCGGAGGAGCCGGATACATTGGAAGCCATACCTGTGTGGAGTTATTAAATCAGGGATATGAGGTAGTGGTAATTGATAACCTGTGTAATTCGAATCGGGAATCCTTGGAGAGAGTGAAGAGGATTACAAATAAGCAGGTCAAATTTTATGAGTTTGATGTTCGTGACAAAGAAAAGCTTGGTGAAGTTTTTGAAAAGGAACACATCGATGCTGTCATACACTTTGCCGGCTTAAAGGCGGTAGGTGAATCTGTTCAAAAGCCACTGGAATATTATTCAAACAATCTGGAATCCACATTGACTTTATGCAGTGTAATGGAGGAGTTTAAAGTAAAGGAGCTGGTATTTAGTTCCTCTGCAACGGTTTATGGAGATCCTGTCAGGGTACCAATTAAAGAGGATTTTCCACTATCAGTTACGAATCCGTATGGAAGAACGAAATTAATGCAGGAAGAAATACTTCGAGATTTAGTAATTGCAGATAAAGAATGGAAAATTATTATACTGCGCTATTTTAATCCCATTGGTGCACATAAAAGTGGGCTCATTGGAGAGGACCCGCAGGGAATTCCCAATAATCTGGTACCTTATATCAGCCAGGTTGCAGTGGGTAAGCTTTCTGTGCTCAATGTATTCGGAGGGGATTATAATACGCCGGATGGCAGCGGAGTTAGAGATTTCATCCATGTTTCTGATTTGGCAGCAGGTCATGTGAAAGCGATTGAAAAGCTTTCAGCAATAGAAGGTGTAAGAAATTATAACCTGGGAACCGGCAAAGGGTATAGTGTACTGGAGATGATAGCTGCCTATGAAAAAGCTTGTAAGAAGAAGATCCCTTATGTCATAAATGACAGGCGGCCAGGAGATATTGCAACCTGTTATGCTGACCCGACCTATGCAAGAGAAGAGATGGGATTTGAGGCAGAGCGTAAGCTTGAGGAGATGTGTGAAGATGCTTATCGCTGGCAAGAAAACAATCCAAACGGATATCGATAAGTAGGAAAGATATTAATAATTTGTGTTACGTAAATATATTTTCAGATTGTTGTTTAGTAAACTAAAAATGGAACTATATTACATAATGTCATAAAACTAATAGAAATATTTAAATAACAATAAAAATTATAAGCAAAGCATACAAAAATATAAATAATAATTGTGCAAAAAAGCTATATCCAAAGCATAAAAACGATGATATTATTTATATAAAGTTTACTAAACATAAGCACATAATTAACGAAATATTATACGTAACAACCAATGAAACAAAAAAAGAGGAGTGGTAAGGTTGAAAATTGCACTGATTGGTGCGGGACAACGCGGTATGATTTATGCGAAATATGCCTTTGAGAGGATGAAGATAGAGGTAGTTGCAGTAGTTGATCCGAAAGAAGAAAAAAGAAAAGCAGCAGCAGAGGTATTCCAACTGGCACCGGATATGATATTTGATAATGTGGATTTATTTTTTACTGCTGGTAAATTAGCAGATGCTGTCATAATTGCCTCCATGGATAGAGATCATTATGAGCAGACAATAAAAGCCTTGGATCTGGGCTACAATATACTTTTGGAAAAACCAGTTTCCCCTGATCCTAAAGAGTGTTTATTAATACAGCAGAAGGCTCATGAGTGTAAAAGAAATGTTGTAGTATGCCATGTACTGCGCTACACCAATTTTTTTGCAGCCATCAAGCAAATTATAGATTCAGGAGAATTAGGTAAGGTAATTACGATTCAGCACGCCGAGAATGTTGGAAACTTTCATATGGCACACTCCTTTGTCAGAGGAAACTGGAGAAACAGTGAAGAATCAAGTCCTATTATTATGCAGAAATCCTGTCATGATTTAGATATCCTGGTTTGGCTGGTTGGATGTGGTGCAGAGAAAATATCCTCCTTTGGAAATTTGCAGTATTTCTGCAGGGAGAATGCTCCAGAAGGTAGTGCAGAACGTTGTCTGGAATGTAAATGTGCACCGGAATGCCGATTTGATGTAAGAAAAGCTTATTTACCAATGGCCGGGGAATGGCCGGCAACGGTAGTAAGTGAAGACCAGACAGAAGAAGGATTGTTAAAAAGTCTGGAGACCAGCCCTTATGGAAGATGCGTTTACAAGTGCGATAATAACGTTTGTGATAATCAGGTTACAAACATTGTGTTCAAGAACGGGGTAACTGCTACCTTCCATCTAAGCGGCTTATCCAATAAGATGCATCGCTCAATAAAGGTTATGTGTGAAAATGGAGATATCTTTGGCGATGATAGCAATAACATCATCAAGGTTACGAAATACTCCTCTAATTCTAAGTATACTGGTGAAGAAAGAATTATCAATGTGGAGTCTGCGGAAGGCTTTCATGGCGGTGGTGATTATGGTTTAATGAATGACTTTATACAGGAAATGATAGAGGAGAAGAATGAAAGCAGATCTTCAATTGATGATTCCATTGAAAGTCATATCATGGCATATGCAGCAGAAGAAGCAAGATTAACAAACCAGGTAATAGATATTGAGGAACTAAAAAATAAATTACTAAGTTAATATTACATAAAAAGTGTCAGTTTTAACGACTTTTCTATTAATTAAAAATGAACCTGATAATTAACCAGGTCGCTGCCTGGCTAATAATAAAAAGAAAAAGAGGAGGAACAAAATGAAATTTAAGAAAATCCTGGCATCAATCCTATGTGCAAGCTTGGCAGTAACAATCCTGGCGGGCTGCAGTAATAAGAAGGAGACCACCGACACCAACAAGAACGAATCAAACACTGGAAACAAAGTTACAGAAGCACCAGTCGGTGAGAGTACCACGGGTTATACCGGTGAACCGGCAGAAATTCATTATGCTTATTGGCAGGATAGCCTGGGAACCTATCTTGAAGAGTGTAAAGCAAAGTTTGAAGAGCAAAATACAAATATTACAATAGTTCTGGAACCTACAACCTGGACAGAATATTGGACTAAATTAGAAACAGCTGCAACTGGCGGCAGCGTGGCAGATGTATTCCAAATGAATGGACCGAACATTAATAAATACGCAGATGCAGGTATCATTCTTTCTATGGACGATTATATCAAAGCTTCAGGGCTCGATATGAGCAAATATCCAGATGCAATGAATAGTTTATATAACATTGAAGGAGCGCAGTACGGTGTTCCAATTGATTATGATACTATTGGTCTGTGGTATAACAAAGAATTATTTGATAAAGCACAAGTAGAATACCCAACGGATTCCTGGACTTGGGAAGATCTAAAAGCAGCTGCTGAAAAGCTTACGGATAAAGACAACGGTGTTTATGGTATTTCAGCGGGATATGCAGATCAAGGTGGTTTCTACAACACGGTATTTGCAGCAGGTGGCTACATATTAAGCGATGATAAGACAAAATCAGGCTTCGATCAGGACGCAACAAAGCAGGGTATTCAGTGCTGGATTGACTTAATGGAGGCAGGTTATTCCCCTTCACAAGCATCTTTATCTGAAAATGCAGATTATATACAGTTTATGTCCGGTAAAGTAGCAATGGTTTATGCAGGAGACTGGTTTGCATCAATCTTCGCTGATCCTTCAGCAGATTTTGCTGATAAATGTGATGTTGCATTACTTCCAACGATTAATGGAAACAGAGCCTCCGTTATTCATGGTAAAGCAAATTGTATTTCAGCTGGTACAAAAAATGCAGATGCAGCCTGGGCATGGGTAAATTATTTGGCAGGTGCAGAAGCGAATGAATTCCTTGGAAAGTCCGGTGCAGCAATACCTGCTCATGCAGATTACTCCAACCTTTTCTTTGAGCAGTATCCGCAGTATAATATGAGCATATTCTCTAAGGAAGCACAGGAATGTGCTTATGAATACCCGACCAGCAAAGGATTTACAGAATGGGCGGATGTGGTTTGGAATGAGTTAGTACCTGCCTATTCCTTAGAGGTTTCTGTAGATGAAGCTTGTGATAATATAGCAAAGCAGATGAACGATATTCTTGCAGAGCAATAATTAAGGTTTATTTCATAAATAGTTTTGATCGAGTAGTTCTTTACAGGAACTACTCGATTAAACCCTATAGATTCGCTTTGAAAACAATAGGATTGGCAACAAGAATGTAAGGTAGAGAGGTTAGATGAATGCGGATTAACAGAAAAAAAAGAAATGAATATTTATGGGGGTATGCAATGATAGCTCCGGTAACACTGGGCCTGATTGCCTTTTATTTCTACCCATTTTTTCAAGTGATTTTTGACAGCTTCTATAAAATTGGTTCCTTTGATAGACGTCTTGGATTTGTAGGAATAGACAATTATACGAAAATGCTGGCAGACAAAGAGATGTGGCAAACGTTAATGAATACCTTTCAATATGTAATTATTATTGTGCCGCTTACTGTTGTGTTTTCAATGCTTATAGCTGTATTGCTCAATAAAAAAGTCAAAGGGCTATCAATTTTTAGAGTAATATATTTCCTCCCTGCAATTACAATGGCTGCTGCGATTTCTATGGTTTGGCGTTGGATTTTCAATGGAGATTATGGAATTCTGAATGGACTTATCGGCACCTTTGGATTAGATCCGGTCCAATGGCTAAACAGCAGGCAAACAGCACTTTTTTGTATTTGCTGTGTAGCAATCTGGTCAAATACAGGCTACTATATGATTATTCTTCTTGCTGGGATCCAAGGAATCTCACGCGGATATTACGAGGCGGCTGAAATTGACGGCGCGACTGGTTTCCAGAAATTTAAGAAGATAACCTTGCCGCTGCTTTCACCAACTTTGTTTTATGTTGTTATAATGATTATCATTTCTACCTTCCAGACCTTTGATGGGATCTATTTAATGATTTCCACTAAGAGTAATGCAATTAAGCACACGCAGTCAGTAGTTATGTACTTCTATCGTACTGCATTTGAGCATTCGAATAAGGGATATGCCTCAGCAATAGCGGTTATGTTGTTCCTTATCATTATGTGTATTACTATTTTTCAAATGAAGATGCAGAAAAAATGGGTTAATTACGAATAAGGAGTATGAAAATGCCTATTAAAAAGAAAACTTGGTTTAGTAAAACTTTAATATACATAGTATTGATTGTTGGGGCATTCATAGCACTCTTTCCTTTTATATGGATGATTCTCACCTCCATTAAATCGACGAGTGAAGCGATGGTCATACCGCCAACTATATTCCCTAAGAAGGTAAGACTTGATAATTATACATTAATAACCACGAAGCTTCCGTTTTTTAAGATATATTTTAATACGATTATTTCTGCTGTTGTTACTGTTACGGCACAGCTCGTTTTCTGTTCCATGGCTGCATATGCCTTTGCAAGAATACAATTCCCGGGCAGAAATATCATTTTTATCACGATGTTAGCGGTACTAATGGTACCAGGTACATTCTTTATATTACCACAATATAGAATGATGTATAGTATGGGACTTCTTAATACGATTCCAGCTCTGTTTTTGCCTAATTTGTTCAGTGCTATGGGTACCTTCCTGCTTAGACAATTCTTTCTATCTTTACCACAGGAATTGGAAGATGCTGCTTATATTGATGGATGTAATCGTGGTAAAGTATTCATAAGTATTATGCTTCCGCTTATTAAACCGGGTCTGGTATCTCTGGGTATTTTAACATTTAAGTTTGCCTGGAATGATTTAATGTGGCCTCTTATTGTTAATACATCGACCGATAAGATGACTTTGTCTGCGGCATTATCTTACTTGCAAGGACAATATGTAACTGATTATCCGGGGGTTATGGCAGGTGCTATTATGTCAGTTGTTCCGATTATCGTGATTTTTGCAATTTTTCAGAAACAGTTTATTGAAGGCGTTGCTCACACTGGAATAAAAGGCTAGGTGAATAGGATGCTTTATAAAATCAGCATCTAAATGTTAATAAATTATTTGTTGCGGTGTTCTCACACTAACTTCAATTTACAAGTGGAATCCCCTAAGTGAATTGATTAATTGTAAATGAGGAGCAGTTTTGAAAAGACCACAACTTATACTTTAGTCAAGTTTGTAGAGCAGATTTTATCAAGTATGCATTGTATTGTGAAGATAAGAAGAAAAACAGATTGTAATTTAGCTTAATGAGCGTAAACTACAATCTGTTTTTTGTTAATTAATCTTCCGGTTTCTGTGTATCTTTTTATTTACAAAATAATTGGCTCAAATCTTAAACGTAACTCAGGTAATTTAGGCAGAGCTGTGTAGTAATTGGTTGCCCAGTCTTCGCCCTGGGAGGGATCGTTCTCACCGGAAGCAGGAGGAGCAAAGAGTTTTAAGGTAAGGTCACAAGCACCTGTAAGTGGCTTTTCAAAGAACGCTGGCATGAAGTCGATGGTCTTAACACCAGGAGCTTTGTAGAACCATCGTCCATTTAACTCCATCATTAAGTTTAAGTGCTTCAGTTCATCGTCAAAATTAACCTCTGCAAATGCTGGATTATTATCAAAATGTAGTGGTATGGAAAGTCCGGTCGAATCTTCAAAGCTGCCCCATCTTAAGGTAACAGGAAAGGCTGCTTCGTCGGACTGCGTCATGCTTGGATAGAAATACTCATCTTGAATTATTTCTTTATAAGCCTTAAGGGCTGGTTGTTCTATACCTACTTCTTTGTTATTTGGATCAGTAATCTCAAGACCCAGACGACCGTCATCTCTAAACTGATAGAAGGTGAAGCCGGAGAACCAGTCAGCTGGCTCATCTTTTAACATCTTACAGAATTCCTGAATCATTTTAACCTGATCATAAGGGCCGGTAACGTCGCCATCAGAGTTGAACTCGGACATAACCATAGGCTTCTTAGCACCATCACTTAAGTAGCTGAAACGTTCATAACTGCGTTTGGTTAATTCGTAGGTTTTTTCTACTGTATCTCTTTTGAAGGTGGTGCCGCCGCGTTCTGCAACATCATATGGCCAACCCCAATGAAGTGCCATGTATTTGTCTACAGACCAGATGTCAGTGTGACGAACTGCCTCTGCAAATTCTGTTTCTTTCTCCATCTCTTCCTTTTCGAGGTCTTCAATACCGCCGATGCAAAGAATGGTTTGAACATTTGGTGCGTATTCCTTAATAATCTTGTGAAAACGAATAAAGAAGTCCGCAACCTCTTGATAAGTGCAACGTTTGTTAAAAGAGAACCAGTTGCCGGTAGCCTCGTGATTAATTCGAAGGTACATACGGCCAAAGGTAGTCAAATCCTTAGCGATAGCAATCAGATGCTCATCACTTACATGTGGGTCAACGGTAATGGTAAGAAGCACGTCCTGACCATGACGTCTGACATCTCTCATACAAGTAAATGGCTCATCTTGGAGATTACCATTTAAACCACCTTTGTAAGTAAAATAGTCATCGTAAGGATAATCCCAGGCAAAGGATACACTGTCACTGGCATGTACCACACTTGCACGTCCCGGCCAACCCTTATCCAGTGGATAGTAACAATACATTAAGTTGATGGATCTATGTGGTCTGCCTAGCTTATGAAGTATATAATCTTGATTAACATAACTGCCTCTTTCACTGCCAACACTAAGATCTACGGCACATTTTGCCGGACCCATGGTTAAGTGAAAGGCTTTTAACTGATCACTCATCTCGTAATCCTCCTAATAATATCAGGCTGTTTTTTATACAATTTGTCATTATCAAAATGGATGAAACTGCCTGCTGATTTTAGTATAACATATCCATAAACTTCTATACAATGTAGTAAATTAGCTATGATGGGATTTAAGATGTATTATTTTTACCGTAATTAATATTAGGTAGCATTTGATAAAGAAAAGCACTTCAAGAAACCCTATTGAAAGAAGAAAATGAATGGCTTATAGTTATATAAAAGAGTATGAAACTGGAGAGGCTGATGCAGTTTGTATAGAAAGGTAGATCAGATGCAGCAAGAAGAAAATAAGAAAGTTAAAGTTGTTTTAATAGATGGAGATACGAACATAGAGTTTGAATATAAACCAACCATCAGCCTCCTGGAGGCAATCAATAAACAAGGGGTGTATCTGGCTGCCACCTGCGGGCAACGAGGTACTTGCGGAAAGTGTAAGGTTCTGCTAGTAAAAGGTGAATTAAGTATAAGCGACTCAGACCAAAAGAAATTTACAGAGCAGGAGCTATCTCTTGGCTATCGCCTTGCCTGCAAAGCCTATCCGAAAGAGAATTGCACCATACGTATTGCTGGCGAAACGGATGCTGATTTTAAAGTAATTACAGATAATACAGTATATCAGACTATGCAAAGCATAGATCAGGAAGAGGGATATGCAGTTGCAATTGATATCGGTACGACAACAATTGTAATGTCGCTGATTGGTCTTTCCAGCAAGAAAATACAGGGCACCTTCTCGAGTATTAACAGACAAAGAGCTTACGGTGCAGATGTGGTATCGAGAATCAAAGCTTCCAATGAGGGCAAGGGACAGAAACTAAGAGAAAGCATTCAAAAGGATTTGCTGGCAGGTCTGAAAGCCTTGCTGGAAAAGGCAGGGGTAAAGAAAACATTGTTGAAAAGAATTGTGATTGCAGCAAACACAACCATGGTACACCTGCTCCTGGGATACTCGTGTGAGGCACTTGGTAGTTTTCCGTTTACACCGGTTCAAACAGATACCCTCCATAGTGATTTTCAAGAAGTATTTAATGCGAATGATTGGCAGGCAGAAGTAACAATTCTTCCGGGCTTCTCTGCCTTTGTAGGAAGTGATATTACAGCTGGATTATATGCATGTGATTTCGATGAGAAGCAAAAAATCAATCTTTTTATTGACCTTGGCACGAATGGGGAGATGGCAATTGGTAATAAAGATAGGATTTTAGTAAGTTCGACTGCAGCAGGGCCAGCCTTTGAAGGCGGGAATATTCTTTGCGGGGTGGGAAGTGTAGCGGGAGCTATCTGCAAAGTTGAACTTCGCGGGGATTTACCCGAACTTGAAACAATTGGCAGTAAGACACCCATTGGAATCTGCGGAACCGGTGTGGTGGAAATAACAGCAGAACTGCTTCGTATTGGACTGATTGATGCAACAGGTCTTTTCGTGGATGAATATTTCGAGGAAGGTTATGAGCTTTCAAGAGATCTGCAAAAACAATCAATTCGATTCACTCAAAAAGATATTCGTGAAATACAATTGGCAAAGGCAGCAGTACGCGCTGGTATTGAAATATTAATGCACAGATATGGATGCAGGTATGAGGAAATAGAATGCTTATACCTGGCAGGCGGCTTCGGTTATCAGCTAAACCTGGAGAAAGCAATACGAATCGGATTATTACCCAAGGAACTTCATGGCAGAATGAAGGCTATTGGCAACAGTGCCCTTGCCGGTGCGGTAAAATATTTATTAGAGGAAGATGCAGATAGCCGCCTTTCTTTCATGAAGGAGATAACTGGGGAAATTCATCTATCAAACGATGAGGAATTTAATGATCTTTATTTGCAGGAAATGTACTTTCCGAACAATTAACCGGAACTTTATACTATGATGTCATCATATGTCTAAATATAAGTGAAGTAGCAGACAATGGTGTTGAAGTCGTGGGGTGTGAATGGTAAGGTAAGATTAGACGGAGAAAGGTCTATGTAGATTTTATTCATGACAAGTGAAACGACTTGTCGTTTCATCTTGTTTTAATTTAAACAAATATAACTACAATAATAGTAATTATTATTACCGCGTATAAAACGTTTTAAATGAATTTGAATCCAATAATTGTAAAATGCGAGAAAACATGAGAAAGAGTATGGGAAAAAGAGATAATAGGATATAAAATGTACTTTTTAGACGATAATCAACTTATGAATCAGATATAGTTAAGATGCTAAATAAAAAGCTACATATTATAATATTATAGTATTTAAAATATTTTTATGTATATAAGTCTATATTACCATAAGCAATTGGATATAAAAGTAGTAGTTGTTACTGAAAGGAAGCATTAATGAGAACGGCATTAGTTATTGATGATATTAAGGCAAATAGAATATTTATGGAAAAGTGTCTTCAGGAAGAAGGTTTTTCTGCTATATCAACCTATAATGGTGCTGATGCTTTAAAGTTAATGGAGAAACAGGCCTTTGATATAGTTTTTATGGACATGAGACTGCCCAGCATGAGTGGTATGCAGATATTAAAACGCATGAGGGAAAAGTTAATTGATATACCGGTAGCTGTTGTTACAGCTTATGGGACGGCTAACAATGCAATAGAGTGTTTGGATCACGGTGTAATTGCATATATAAGAAAGCCGCTTTCAGTAGAGCGTTTTAAAAAGTGCATTGCTGATATAAATGATAAGTTGGATAATCTTCGACACGAGGGTTTTCTTCAAAAGGTATTAGATATAAAAGAAAACAATAAGTCGAAGTATGCCTCGGCAGAAAAATTAGCGGACGAAGCAATCTATAAGCAAGCGGAGCTGATTCATCGAAATAAGACGTTAACGGATTTGTTTGACATAATTCCTAATACAGTTCTTATCCTGAATAACGAACGACAAATCATATATTCAAATTCTTATTTTCTAGAAATGATAGCAGTTAATAATGAAGCACCAATTGGGCTTCGCCCGGGTGAAATACTTGATTGTATTCATGCCTATAAAGATACCAATGGATGTGGAACCATGGAATGTTGCAGTTTATGCGGCTCTGTTCAAGCAATTATACAAACCCAGAAAACCAAGAAAGCAACGCAAAGAGAATGTCTGATGAACTACAAAGATGGAGATGTTGTCATTAGTCGGGAACTACTTATTTCAGTAACGCCGGCGGATCATATCCTGGAAGGCGCAACTATTTTCATTGTGAAGGACATTAGCAGTGAGAAATTTAAAACCAATATGGAACGTATATTTTTTCATGATTTGCTTAATACTTCAGGGTCCATAAAATGTATGGCAGTTTGTGCTGAGAAAGCGGATGAGATTAATGAAATGCAGCGATATGTGAGTCACATTAATGAATCCACAGATTATATGATTGATGAAATTATGTCCCAGAGGCTATTGTTATCAGCAGAAAAAAATGAATTGCAGCTAGATGTAGCGGAAGTATCCTTGAGTAATGTGATTAGTTCCATAATAAGACACTACATAGACTACGAATGTAATATTGTATTTGAATCCACAGATACGATTGTTATTAGTGATGGGGTATTAATAACTCGTGTGGTAGCAAATATGGTGAAAAATGCAGTGGAGGCAAGCAGCAAAACGATCACAATTGGTATAACTGATTATGATACATATGTAGATATTTCGGTACATAATGAAGGCTATATGGCAAAGGAAGTCCAGCTTCAGGTGTTTAAAAAATTCTTTTCCACAAAAGGGAGTGGGCGAGGAATTGGGACTTATGGAATGAAACTAATTGGTGAGGGGCCATTAAAGGGGAAGGTTTGGTTTGAAAGTAATGCTGATGCTGGTACTACCTTTATATTAAGATTACCACATTGCTTACCAGGGGTTTAGAGTCATTTACGAAAGAGATAAAAGACATGTTGAACACTTGAATATAAACATAAGGAGGGATTAATGTATTAAAACAATGCATTAATCAAGAATACTATGAAGACAGTTAAAATGAAAATGACATTGCTTTTCGGAGTTCTAATGACAGTTATCTGCGTTGGTTTAGCAGCCTCTTCTTTTATTACTGCTGAAAATGCACTGATTAATAAAACAAAAAATTCTATTAAATCTTTATCCTATCAAGCAGCTAAATCAGTAGATGCAAAATTATCAAATTATCTAAATATTATGGAGGCTCTAACCTATAGTGAGCTATTTCTTAATCCTCAAGCTTCAGAAGAATATGAAAAGAATATTACTGAGTTTTTAAAAAAGGAAGCAGCTTTAGGCGGATACATACATATGGCATTTGCAGGTGACGATGGAAATGCTTTATATGAGGATGGCAGTTATGCAGAATTAAAAGATAAGGATTATTTTAAACAAGCTTTATCGGGAGAGCGTATTGTTACGGCACCAATGTTTTCTGGAAGTAACGAATTAGTGATGATATATGCTGTACCGGTTAAAAGTGATAATGATGTAATTGGTGTACTCATCGGTGTAAGAGATGGGTTTGAACTTGGAAACTTGGCGGGAGAAGCAGCTGACGGCAAGACAGGAAGTGCATTTGTCATTAATGCGAGCGGAAATACAATCGCACATGCAAATAAGGATATGATGCAGAACTTATTAAATTCACTTTCAATTAATTCGCAGCAATCCAAAGGCGAAGGAGTGGATTCCGTATCATCAGCCACAACAACAGAATCTACAGAAAATGCAGATATTACGAAGGGACCAGAAGTCAGCCCTGGAGCAGAAGGACAGAATTTATTGGGATATTCTAATTTTAGCAATCTGCAATCAGCAATGGCTGAAGGAAAAGCGGGGTATGGCGAATACGAATATGAAGGAACAAGAAAGATACTTGGCTATGCGCCAATTGAAAGCCTGGGCTGGTCCATTGGACTTGAGATTAACAGGGAAGAAGCGTTGAGTGGAATTAATGAATTAACAATTAATTTTGTTTTAATTGGCAGTATATTTTTTGGTATTGCATTAGTTATCGTATATATGGTGGCAAGACAGATGGCAAAGCCAATTGAACATTTAACAAGTATCAGTTATCAAATGTCTAACGGGGATTATTCTGTAGAACCAGAAGAAAAATATACAAGAAGAAAAGATGAAATGGGACGACTTGCGTTAGCGTTTCGTGCAATTACAGATGCTACAAAGATATTACTTCAGAATAATGTAGATATTTCAAAGCAGATATCTGACTCCTCACAGAAGTTGGACTACATGATACAACAGTTTACTAAGATGATGAAAGAAATATCTTTGGCAGTAGATCAAATTGCCAATGGTAATCTTGAGCAAGCTGAAAATACGCAGCGTGGTGCTTATCGGATGAGCGAAATGGAGAAGTTAATTGAGCAAGGGCAATTAAATATGCTCGGGCTGCACAATTCCTCAGATAAGGTGGAACAGTTAAAAGAAGAAGGCTTCGTCATATTAGATGATTTGGTGAAAAAAACAGAAGCAAGTAGTAAGCTTACAAAAGAAATTAATGAGGAATTTGCAGAGACGAATAAAAGTGCTGCGAAGATATCAGACATCAGTCTTAAGATTGGAAACATAACGAAACAGACAAAACTCCTTGCACTGAATGCCTCCATTGAAGCTGCAAGAGCAGGCGAAAGCGGGAAAGGATTTGCAATTGTTGCAAAAGAAGTGGAGTCTCTAACAGAGCAAACAAATAAACTTTCCGCTGAAATCAATGAGATAGTGGATGAACTTAGCATTAAGTCAACATCATCTATTCAAAAAATGGATCAGATAGAAGGAACTACAGCACAGCAAGCCAAAAGTGTTGAGATGACTCAATCAAAATTCAAGGGAATTGCGGAAGCAATTGAAGTGACCAGGACGAATATGGATACGTTAAATATCTCCATCAATGAGATGAGCAATGAGAAAAATGAAGTGGTTAAGATAATGACGGACTTATCTGCGACCTCAGAAGAAAATGCATCGGGAACCGAAGAGGTATCCGCATCCGTACATGAACAGTCGGAATATCTAGGTCAAATTGCAAGTTTAAGCAGCTTACTAAATGAAATGTCAGAACAATTGAAAGAGCATATTAAGAGATATAAGTTTTAACTTCAGATCTACAGAAGGAACCAAGGACTGCAATTTAATTTGAACCCCAAAAACGGAGGTATAAAGATGTATATTGCAAGACAGCCTATTTTCAATAAAGAGATGGATATATATGGTTATGAATTGCTTTATAGATCAAACTTTAATGCGAGCTCCTTTGGTGAAGCTAATCCTACGAATGCAACTGCAACGATTTTGAGTGACTTATTTGAAACAGGCATCGATCAAATTGTTGACGGAACAAAGGCATTTATAAATTTTGATTATGATTTTATTCTATCTGATACGATTGAACTGATTAATCCTAATTCTTTAGTGATTGAGGTATTAGAAAATGTGCTTGTGGACAATCAATTGTATGATAGATTAAGGAATTTAAAGGTTCGTGGATATAAAATTGCACTTGATGATTTTGTAGAAAATTATGATGAGTACCAATTAGTATCGATAGCAGATATTATTAAATATGATATTATAGTAACACCTCTGGATACCATTGGTGATGAAATAAAGAAGGCACGTGAGCAAAAAAAGATTATTTTAGCAGAGAAAATAGAAACAGAAGAAGAATTTTTAAAAGCAAAACAAATGGGCTTTCATTTGTTTCAGGGATATTTTTTTAGTAAGCCCAGTATTATCAGTAAATCGAATAATAAGAAATCAATTCAAGCAAGTTATGCCAGACTAATTAGTGAAGTAAAGAAGGAGGAACCCTCCTATCAGGTTTTAGCTGAGATAATAAAAACGGATGTAAATTTAGCTTATCGGCTTATGAAAATTGTTAGTACCAAGCATAGTGAAGCATTAATGGATTCAATCAAAAAAGCTTTACTATATATGGGCTTTAAAGAAATTGAAAGATGGATTAACATATTAATGCTGCGGGAGCTCTCTAACGAAAAACCAGTAGAATTGTTAAGATTATCTTTGGTTCGTACCAATTTTGGCGAGTATATAGCGATGAATAGTATTTATAAAAAAAGAAAATCTGAAGTATCAATGATGTGTCTTTTTAGTACCCTGGATGCTATGTTGGATATGCCCATGAAGGAAGCACTATCAGAAATTGCTGTGACAGATAATATTAAAAATGCCCTTATTCAGGACGAGGGAGAATTGAGTCCAATATGGAAATTGATCCGTTGTTACGAAGTTGGCGATTGGGAGAATGCCAGATTAATTTCAAATATAATTGATTTTGATGAGAAGAGATTATCAGATGGATATTTGAAAGCTCTAACCTACGCAAATAAAATACTTAAGAGATTATAATGTGGTAGCTTCCTGTATTAATCCCTTACAAACAAGTACCTATAATTTATTTGGTGGAGACGTGCTTGTGGCAGTAATTGATTCTGGAATTAATTACGCGCATCCAGATATTTGTAACCTGGACGGGACCACGGGGATATCGGCTCTATGGGATCAGACGATACCCGGTGATCCTCCCTTTGGTTATGATATTGGAACCATATATCCAAGAGTACAAATTAATGAACCACTTCGTACGCTAATGCCCGAGCGAATGGAAATTGTACCTAGTACTGACCTTTCTGGACATGGGACGCATGTAACGTGGTTGAATTCTAAAATTAGGAGTAAGTTGAAATTACGATAAACAGAGATATTGGATGATAAACATTCAATATCTTTTTTATTGCTTTCCTATCGGCAATACGGGGACATTAATCTATCTCTTTTCTTAAGGCGGTGTTACCTCCGCCTTAAGAAAAGAGATAGATTAATAAAATGAAAAGACGAAAAGGATTATGTGTAAAGTTATTGCAGTAGTAAATCAGAAAGGTGGAGTTGGTAAAACTACCACAACCTACAACTTAGGAGGTGCCCTGACTAAGAAAGATAGAAAAGTGTTAGGAATTGATTTTGATCCACAAGTTAATCTTATAATGTTTATGGGGTTTGAGAATGACGAAAATATCTCAATAACTATTGCATTACTTATGGGAGATACGATAGAAGAAAAAGAGCTGCCTAAAAAAGAGGATTACATCATCTCAACTGGAAGCATGAATTTGATATCAGGTAATATTGAATTGTCTACCATAGAAACTAGCCTTGTAAATGCCATGAGCATGGAAACGATATTTAAATCGATTATACTAGAGTTAAGGATCTTTTCAGCTTTGACGAAATGGATGGTAAGTAGAACTTTGCCGCTTTTTTTCCTTCCACAGAATCCAACTCTGTAATGGAAGCGTAAAGATGATCCTTCACATAGGTTTTGAAACAATCAAAATCCCTTTCGATGCGGCAGGTTCGGTCAATTTTCAGGTGAACGGCCTGTTTGCGACCAGAGTAACGTCCGGTAATAGATGGGATTTAGATTGGTAAATAAGGAAAGGATATTGAATAAATGTTTAGTATAGACAAATCAAGGAAAAGTGTGTATTATAATGGATAATGAGTAAAATATAGTTAATTATATACAAAACAAGGAAATTTCTATATCGTTTTTAATATAGTTTTATCCTGTATTGAATTAAATTAAAGAAAAACTTTTAAGACAGTCAACCGCATTTTTAAAATTTGGGAGTTGGGTTTTAGTAAATAAAAGGGTAATTAAGTTATCCATTGTAATTGTTTATTATTATCACTTACTCTTACAATTCATGTAACAGTAATAATGTTGATTTCACAGAAGTATTTTTATTAATATACACATATTTGAGATTGACTAATGTTTAAATGCATTTTCTTAAAAGTGTTATTTGTAATAATTTTTGTCAGAACATTAATTAACTTATTATATTTAACAATTTTATATTTTATAGATCATAATATTAATTGGGGGTGATAAAATATAAGATTTATTAGGTTAAAATATGATGAATAGGAAACTGAAAGATTATTTATACCAAAACATTTAAAAAATGGAGGAAATAAAATGATTAAGAAAAAGTTATCATGTGTTATTGTGTTTACTATTATTATCACTATGTTATGTGGCAGTACTGCATTTGCAGCAACTTCTAATCAACAGCATATAGAATCAAATCGTGTAACTGTATCTGTCAATGAATTAGAATATCTTTATAATTTGCTGAACAGTACTGATGAGGAATTGATTCAAAAAGGTCTAAGTAAAGATGAGATTCAAGAGATAAGATCATATGATTATAATGCTGATTTACTTTTGTATGCAAATAAATCTACATATGATTTAGAACAAGCTGGCTTTTCACAGGAACAGATTCAAAGTATCAAAGAGTATAATGGAATCGACAATGCAGTTGAATATGCTTATTTGAATGCTTTATCAAATGCTGAATTAACAGGTGGGTTCTTCGTATTGCCTTATAACCTAAACCAAAGTGTAGAAATTAGGTATACTTTTGAATGGACTACAAGTCCGATTTTTCGTGCCGCTGATAATGTCGTTGTCGCGTGGGTTGGGTGTGATAAAAATTCGTATCCTTTAACGACATCAGTAGCATATGAAGAGCATAAATCAGAATATTATTTCCGGGACTCTAACGCAGGACCCTATTATACTCTTAATAATGAGGTTAATAGTGGTACTGCAGACAAAACCGTTAAAATTAAAATGGCTCATAGCCCAGATGGAGTCGGAGATTACTATGCTAAACGTATATACGGAAGTATTCGAGTGCAAACCGCATCTGGTTCATTCAATTTGAGTAACATTATTGTAGCAGTTGGGTACGGACATACGGTTGTCGGTGTAAGTGCTTCTCCTTCTGTCGACATTACTGGAATCTCAGTTGGTATTAATTTTGGTTGGAATCAACAGACTTTATATAACATTGTAAAAAATTATAAGAGTAATGGAGCATTGCAATAATGATTATGAAAAAAAAATGGACTAAAATAATAATATGTATAGCAAGCTTAATACTACTATTTTTCATAATGTATGTTTGTAATATACATATTTTCCCTGACTTATCAATAAAATTATCGTCTCATGACTATGGTGAAATAGAATCTTATATAAAAATTCAAGATAATAATAACCTTCATTATGTGGGCAAAACAAAAACTAAAATGATTAACATTAATTTTGATAAAGTTATGGGTGTCTTTTGGTCTAAAACGCTTATAAGGATTTATAATGTAAGTGATGTATTTGACAGTCAGCTTAATTTACAATACTATTCATCAAATCTTGAAGATGAATATTTATTATTTGGTTTATGTAATAATACTGAAATAGTAAGAATTGAACTTAATAGGCGAAATAATGTTGAAAAAGATATATATCCAAATGATTCTGGTTTGTTTGCTATCAAAGTAAAAAAAGGTATAGATAGTATCGAAGGTTTTGATTCTGATGGCATTCTTATCTATCAAAGGAATATTAGTGGTATAATGCCATAGTTATGTTACATATTTGAATACTAAAATTCGTAGTAAGTTGAAAATACGATAAATTGAGATATTGGATGTTAAACATTCAATATCTTTTTTATTACTTTCCTATCGGCAGTACGGGGACATTAATCTCTCTCTTTTCTTAAGTATGATTTTAGTTTACTGGTCCTATTTGGGCACAGACATTTTTTGCTGCAAATCATACATTCCGATATTGAAGTACAGTATCTAGAACAGGGAATGAATAGGAGTGATTTATAGAAGTTATTTTTCATATCCATATTTATTTAGACACAGTAGATAAACATTAATTTAAGGACCATGCTTGAGGCATGGTCCTTTTCACATGTAGGATTGCAGTGACATATCATTCCTATCACCTACGAAAGAAAGATAATTTAATCTAAGACAAAATTTAGACAAACTAATTAATGTGACAGATATTTTAACTTATGTAGTTGCATATAATGAATTAATTAATCTGCGGGAGGTATAACATGCCAAACGACAAGGTGGATAATGAGTTAAACCTGGCATTGGACGTGAATCCAGTAGACCGCAATAAAGCAACGAATTTAGATGTTGGATATACGCCGGATACAGATATGTGGGAGTTAATCGTAAAATATAACGGCAGCCTGGAACCAATACGGGAACAGCTTAACATATCTGTAGTTGAATTAATGAATGGTTATGCGATAATTACGATACCAGAGTATTTAATTGATCGGTTATCTGACTTTGAACAGATAGAATTTATAGAAAAACCTAAGAGATTATTTTATGAAGTTAACGAGGGTAGAACAGCTTCCTGTATCAATCCATTAC
>JASGEU010000173.1:0-2558 GCA_047606065.1 Mobilitalea sp. | reverse complement strand
TGCTGTATACTGCGCATCGGACAGATTACCAGACCAGCTGGAATTTGCAACCTTCAAGGATAGCTTTCCTGTACCATAAATCCAGAATCTTACGGTATAATTAGTATTCTGTGCTACATTCAGATCCGCCGTAGTACCCTTCCAGGTTGGTGTTCCGCTAACTGTGGCTTTCAGAGACAAGGCTCCACTATGTACATATTTCTCTGTAACGGGATTTGTTGGTGTTGTAGTGGTAGACTGAACAATGGAAAATATTCCGGTTGCATCGGAAGGAATATACCAGCCGCTTGCTCCCTGTTCAAAGCCCCCGTTTCCAATAAGGTTCGTTCCCCCGTTGATACCCAGGAATACTTCATCCAGATATATGGTTCCGGCAGTATTACCGGTATCCTGGAATTGAAAATGAATTGTGCTGTTACTGCCAGAATTGAAATTCATGGTTACCTGTGTCCAAGTGCTGGTTGCTGTTGCCTGTGTTTCAGCCAAATTGCCTGACCAATTGCTGTTAGCAACCTTTCCTGTAATTTTACCCGTGCCTGAAATCCAGAACTTTACAACATAGTTGGTGTTCGTTGTTACATTCAAATCAACTGTTGTACCTTTCCAGGTAGGTGTTCCGCTGACAACCGCCTTCATAGACCAGGTGCCGCTGTAAGCGTTTGATGCTGCAAAAGCCTCCTGAATCGGAGTTATCTGCAATAACAATGCAAATACAATGAGAACAGCAATAATGTTTTTGTAAGACCTCATAGCAATACATTTCATACTTTTTGTTTCCCCTTCCTTTAAAAAAGATTTATTTATCCAAATAAATTAACAGACCATTAGCCTGTCTATTTATCGAATACAAAATAATTGAACAATTGTGGAAACAGGGTTTCTATTCAGTCAAACCTCATTATGCTATCCCTTATATTAATATGGAAGACAAATAATCTTCTACGAACTTAGCATACTCATTTGTATAAATAAAGACATTAACAATTTGATTATACGGCTGTTTATTGAAAAATTTATATGTACAAAACTCACATTTCTTTGTAGTAAACTCATGAGATATAAAAACCACCCATTTCATTGCTTTGACAATGTCTATTTAAAGCTTTTATATTTATAGAAAGAAAAAACATCCTGTAAATTTAATACAAGACGTTTTGTTTTCTTTCTATGAGGTATTTTAATTTCGATTAAATATTTCATTATTAATAATTTTAATAACAGACTTTAGATTATACACAACAGTTCATCATTTAAACTTTTAAAAAGTTTCATTACCATTTTTCGTATCGTACAATATCCTCCATCGCTCTTCTCGGCCGCTGTTTTGGTTCTTCATCACCATATCCCAAGGTAATGATTCCGCACACATATTTATCCTCTGGAATATTAAGAATTGGTCTGACAGCCTCTTGCTTATACCAGGCTGTCCAACATGCCGCCAACCCCTGATGTTCTGCCTCAAGCAATATATGTTCCATTGCAATTGCTGTGTCTCGAATAATTTGCTTAAGTTCCGGTTCAGGGCTGTTCTCATCCAGCCTGACTTTGGTATCTGCACCAATACGACAACGTATATCAGCTACACACGCAATAAAGATGGGAGCTGTCATCATCCATTTTTGATTATGATCGGCAATTGAAAGTTTTTCTTTCGTTTCTTCCGATTCTATAATAATGAATGTCCATGGCTGCGTATTGCTGCCCGAAGGTGCTAGTCTGGCACCATCTATTATTTGAATAAGCTTCTCTTTTTCAACCTTTTTATTTAGATATTTACGGATACTTCTTCTGTTTTCTATTTGTTTTAGCATGGCAATCTCCTTTACTGACACTTTACCTTTTGAATGCAGTGTGAACTGTAATCCATTTGGACCAATACTATATCATTTACTTTCATAGAAGCCAAGGATGAATAATGCTTTTTCATCCAGAATATCCAGTCTATTGTAACTATCCTTTTTTGAATCAATCGTCCAACTGCTGTAGTATGTATCTTTGCCGTAATTTTGAGCTACTAACATCTCACTATTTTTCAGGGCTTTATCAAAATAGCAATAGATACTATTGTTAATATCATAGGTGTCCTTCAAAAGCAAAGAACACGTGATTGATATGGCTTCTTCCTTTGTAGAATAAAAGGTTTCCTCACTGTAATCCGTTGTTTGAATCTCTTTCTCGGCTGGTACCACTTCAAACTCTAAAGCGTAAGCACAATCATCCCAAGTGAATTCTATGCCGTTTATAATCTTTGACGCATAATGGGCATAGCTGTAATTAACACTATCGTCATAAAAATATTCTTTCGTTTCTGAAATATATCCTTTTTCTTTATAGGCAGTAACTACATCACTCAAACTGTAATAATGCTTTGGACCGTCAAAATAAAAATAGTTATAACCAGCTATATCCTCGGTAATGTATCTCTCTTTGCTGCGAAAATTTATAAGTGCCAGGTACACGTCGGATATCTCCAAGGCTGGGAAAAAGCTCTTGATATCAACACTTTCAAAGTCCATATCACTGGCAATATATTTGCATACTACATAAACTTCATACTG
>JASGEU010000172.1:0-13860 GCA_047606065.1 Mobilitalea sp. | reverse complement strand
TAACACGATCAACAGCATCCGAATTATCACTCGCCCAAGCTTGAGGGGCATAATATAACATACCCGGATCAAACCTCGCTCCTCCGCTGCTGCAGGATTCAAACAATATGTGAGGATATTTGCTGGTTAATCGCTCATATAATTCGTAAACTCCCAGAACATATTGATGAAACACCTTACCCTGATATTTCGGCTGCTGTGCTATGGAATAACATTCTGTAATATATCGGTTCATATCCCACTTTACATAGGATATCTTTGCTTTTGACAGGCATTGATCCATTAGCCCATAAATATGATCCACCACTTCTGCCCTGCTAAAGTCCAGAACATGCTGGAATCTTCCCGGTGATTGAAATCTTCCCGGTGTATGTATGATCCAGTCAGGATGCTGTCTGAATAAATCACTATCTTTATTCACCATCTCTGGCTCAAACCATAACCCGAATTTCATACCAAGGAGCTCAATTTTATCAGCCAAGCCCTCAATTCCATCGGGCAATTTCTTATTATTTTTAACATACCAGTCTCCTAATCCTGATTTCTCACCATCGCGATCGCCAAACCAGCCATCATCCAGAACCAGCAGCTCAATGCCCAGTTCCTTTGCCTTTCCTGCCAGATAAAGGATTTTCTCCTGAGTAAAATCCGTCTGTGTTGCTTCCCAATTATTCACCAGTACGGGTCTTGCCTTATCTCTCCAGTAACCTCTTACTAACCTCGTACGGAATAATTGATGATAGGTCTGGCTCATGCCATTTAAGCCTTTATCGGAATATACCATAACTGCTTCCGGGGTCTGGAACATTTCTCCCTCTGCCAGCTCCCATTGAAAGGTATCTGGATGAATTCCCATTAAGACACGCGTCATATTATTATGATCGACCTCCACCTGCTCCAGATGATTGCCGCTATAGACTAATGCAAATCCATAGACCTCCCCAACGGCTTGTGTGGTATTCTTCCTTCTCAATGCCAGGAAGGGATTATGCTCTGCACTGCTGGAGCCACGCATGCTGTAGATGCCCTGAATCCCCTCATCCAGCTCCCTTTCCTTCACATAATGCTCTCTTCCCCAGGCACCCACCAAATGTACCATCGAGTAATCATCGTCAGGTAAATCAATACAAGCACTCATGGCTCTGTCTAAACAGATGGCTTCTGCCCCATGATTTATAAATCTTACATTCCGTGTAATAACTGGCAATGCTTCATAGATGGTATAGCTTAGAATTAGTTCCGTATTGATTAATTCATCCATAAGTATAATCTCTAACGTTGTTGCTTCTTCGTCGCTCTCCACATAGGTTGCCGGAAGACCGGGCAGCTTCTTTTTACCGGGTATGATTTTATGAGCTTTATAGATAAAGCTGGTGATACTGCTGCCGTTGGTTTGCTTGATGCAGAAAGCAGGATAGCGAAAGTCCGAGGTTCCATAAGAAGGATATTCCTGTTGAATATACTGCAAAGAAAGCTTAAGCTCCTCATCCTCTGAAGTATAGGCAGCCTGGGAACAGTATTTTGTCCTCACAAGATATCCGAAATTCTCACGGTCTCTGATACGACTTCCATAATATAAATTTGCTATTTGCTCGTTATTCATTATTTGCATAAGGTAGCTGATATCGTTATTGTATAAATGAAACTCTCTTGCTTTTTCATGATAAACTATTGGCATAATATTTCCTTCCTAATCGAAATCAAAGTGTTCTATTATCAAGAATGTTAATTACTTTTGTATTTGTTTGTTAAAGTCTATTAATTCCGTATTTAATAAATAGTACCTGTTAGCCGATGCTTGGCTGTTACGCCCTTATGTTTTTATATTTGATATCCCCTGGGATTCCCACTTTGCCATCTCCAGGCATCCTCACACATTTCCAAAAGTCCGCGTTCTGCTTTCCAGTCCAGCTCTTTCTTGGCAAGAGCAGGGTCAGCATAGCAGGTTGCAATATCTCCCTTACGTCTTGGATGCATTTGATAGGGAATATCCTTACCACATACCTTTGAAAATGCCTGAACCATTTCCAGAACGGAGTAACCGTTACCGGTTCCCAGATTGTAGGTATTAAGACCAGGTGCAAGCTTTAATCTTTCAATTGCCTTTACATGACCCAGTGCTAAATCAACTACATGAATATAATCACGAACTCCGGTACCATCGGGAGTGTCATAATCAGAACCAAACACAGCCACACATTTCAATCTGCCAACTGCCACTTGGGTAATGTAAGGTACTAGATTATTGGGTATACCCAGTGGATTTTCACCAATTCTGCCGCTCTTGTGTGCGCCAATGGGATTGAAATAACGAAGAATAATCATATTCCAGGAGCTATCGGCTGTATAAATGTCCTTTAGAATTTCTTCGATCATCAGCTTTGTTCTACCATAGGGATTTGTAACAGACAAAGAAAAATCTTCGGTTATCGGTACCGTGGCCGGGTCTCCATACACAGTTGCAGAAGAACTAAATACCAGGTTCTTTACTCCTGCTGATTTCATTACCTCACAAAGATTTAAAGTTCCAACAATATTATTACGATAATACTCCATTGGTTTTTCTACCGATTCACCTACCGCTTTTAATCCTGCAAAATGGATGACAGCCACTGGCTTTTCCAACTCAAATATTTCTATCAGACGTTCTTTATTCAGTAAATCTACGTTATAAAACTTTATTTCCTTATTGGTAAGTTGTTCTACTCTATTCAAGGCCTCCTCGCAGGAGTTAATTAAATTATCAACTACCACAACCTCGTATCCTTGATTCAATAGCTCCACACAGGTATGACTTCCGATATATCCTGCTCCGCCAGTAACTAATATAGACACCGCGCATCCTCCATCTCAATCTCTTTTTAGTCTTTTCCTTATATTTTTGCGAATATCCCGTTTTTACTTTGCAACTACGTTACAGTTTCTTATGGCTGAACTACACCACTTGCTTATTTATATTTCTTCACAATCGCTGTCATCTCATCCCAACTCTTTTCCATCTCTGTAACTAACTTAAGTTGTGTCCTGGCTCTATCCAGATTGTGACCTTCTCTATGAATTCTAAAGTAGGTATCTCCCTGCAAATAATCCGTCAAAAACCGAATGCCGCATTCCAAGGTCATCATCTTAGCACCAACGGGCAGCATTGCTATCTCTGTTTCACTTAGGCTGCCATTACACCCTTCCAGAAAACCCTTGGTATATAGTTCAAAAAGATCAAGTCGAAATTTAACCATATCCAGATCTTTCTCATCCTCTGCTGCTGTTGTTGCTCCAAATCGTATGGCATCACCAAAATCAGTTACTGAAAATCCAGGCATCACGGTATCCAGGTCAATGACACAGATTGCCTTACCGGTCTCATCATCAATCATAATATTGTTTAATTTAGTATCATTGTGGGTAACTTTAAGAGGAAGCTTTTTCTCTTGATATAAATCCATTAAAGTATGGGTAAAGCTTTCCTGTTTATAAATAAAATCAAGTTCATTGGTGACTTGACCCACTCTTCCAAAGGAATCTGCTTCAACTGCTTTCCTTAAGGCTTTTAATCGAACCGGAGTATTGTGAAAGTCCTTAATTGTTTCGTAAAGTGTCTCTGCCGGATAATCAGCCAGCAGCTTTTGAAAGCGACCAAACGCCACAGCACTCTGATAAAAATCCTCCGGCTTTTCTACTGAGTCATAGGAGGCAGCCTTCTCAATGAAAAGATAAGCTCTCCAATAAGCACCTATGCTGTCTGTGTAATAATCCTTTCCAGACTTCGTCCTTACAACATTTAAAGTTTCTCTCTTTACATCGCCATTCACTTGAAGAATTTTATTTTTGATAAAATCCGTCACTCCTGCAATGTTTTTCATTAGCTGCTCCGGCTGTTGAAAAATCTGATGATTGATTCTTTGCAGAATATAACGAATTTCAGTTCCGTCCTCCTGCTTGGCATATACAACAAACGTATCGTTGATATGACCATTTCCATAGCGTTCATAATGTGTACAGTCACCTTGAAAATCCATGTTGCTTATGACGTCTTCTATTTTTGAGCAATATTCCTCTCTTGTCATATATCCATTCCTTTCGCTTAGCTCTTATCCGCATTTAAATATTTGGATTACATCTGTCCTATTTCAATTTCTCACTTTCTTTAACAACAACATATTTATCTTCTTTATTGGTAACTTGATACCATTTATCCACAAGGTTTGCTTTATTTCAGATGGCTATCAACAACTGTCTTAAATTTTAAGGCATTGCTTTCTGAAAAATAGGGACAATCCTCTAGCCCGGCAACCTCTTCTTTTAGAACAAACATACTAAGGGTATTAAAACGCGCGCCTGTTTTCATATAATTGATAATCGCCGTCTGTAAGGAGTTGTTACTGTTTACCTTAGATAAGTCGACATTTTTATCTCCAAATACCCGTTCCAATATCATCGTGTCACTGGTTTTAATAGGATAACGATAGAACAGTCTTTGGACTTTCACAATATTGCTTTTCTCATAGTCCAGAACTAAGGAAAGCCTGGAATCATACAGCCAGCTTTCACTCCAAAATCCCTTAATATCTAATTCACTAAAATACTTAGCGTAAAATTCTAATGCAGATTCCATACAGCTTCTAACTTTTTGTGGTGTATATCCAGGACCATCCGGGATATGGAAGGCCAATAATATATCTCCTTTTGTTATAGCCAACTTCCAATCCGATTTCTGTAACACTACTGGGGTCTTTTCCACATAGCCCATCGGATTAATTGCATTTGCCTGTATTGTCAACTCATCCTCTTCCCACTGTGACTTAAATTTACCAGCTTCATCATAGATATTATTCGTTCCACTAAACTGACCATCGCGGCGAAATTCAAAGTTTGCATGCTGGAGTGCTAATACACGGTTATCCCCGGTGTTTCGATATACACTGATTTCTTCTTCCAGTTTACAAGGAATGAAGTAAAATCTGTCCATTAGAAATATGGAACATGTGTAAAAGTTAATATCCCAGGGGAAGTCACTCACCGTGAGTTCCTCCTTCGTGATCCATTTTTCAAACTGCCTTTTCATCATGGTATGTGGTATCTCTTCATAGTATTTTAAAGGGATGCCCCGCTTCTCAAGGATTTCCATAGAAGGTTTTACACATGCCAATAATAGAAGAAAGGAGTAGTAATCCTGATAATTATGTAAACATGTCGGAATTAAGTTCGTATAATAATTGTCCTCGAACCGTTTCATTGCCTGACACATATCCCAAACCAGAAATTTAGTAAAATAGCATAAGATAGGATCTTTTTCAATTTCCGCCAAAGCCTTCTCCATCCGTTGGATTTTATCCTCAGGTAACCTATACTTTTGAAAACAATCTTGTAAAAAACTCTTCTCAATTATCTCACTCTGAACATCTTCCTCATATAAATTGAAGAATCGTTCCACATCCGGTAAATTCTGAAAACCACAATGTGTTACGCATTCTGAAAATTTAAAATTTTTTTCTCCCATAATGACCTTCCCTTTCTTAATGCATATATGTCTATACTATTAGACATTAAACATAATACCATCTGCCCTTTGTATGGGTAAGACGGATTTTGATACTTTTTATTGTCTTTTTGTGTGTATTAGGATGTTAACCTGCTTTTGATCAGGATAGTTTTTAGAGGACACTCCAGAAGGGTACGGTTGATATTACTAGATCATCCGTGCTATAATACTAAGGACATTATGTAAAGTACCAAAAGGGAAGGTGTTATCTATGAGAGTAAAACATTGTGAGCTTTTATCCGATGATGGTAAAACAGTAAGTAATCTTAATTCCTATTTAAAAGAAATATATACTGATGACACTATGAAGGAATTGCATTTTAATGATAATACCAACTCTTCCGAACTATATATGTACTACTGCGGTATATCCTCTTGTCTTCCGGGACATACCTGGGGTCCGGCAATAAGAGAACATTATGTAATTCACTATGTTTTGTCCGGCGAAGGTACCTTAAGAGTGAAGGATAAAATATATCACCTAAAAGAAAATGAAGGATTTTTATTAAGTCCAAACGAAGTTACCATTTACTCTGCAAGTGTTGAAAATCCTTGGGAATATGTATGGGTAGGTTTTCATGGCTTGAATGCCTATAATTACCTGCGGTTATCTGAAATCACTCAAGAAGAGCCAATCTTTAAATTTACCAGAGGGGATCAGCTCAAAAATTGTATGCTGGAAATGGTCAAGGTAAACAATGAATATACTCATAGTACGAATTTGCGTATTCAATCCCTGCTTTATTCTTTATTTGCAGAATTAGTAGAAAACGCGCAGCAAAGTAATTCCGTAAATCCGCATACCACTAAAAGCCAATACATTCGTAAAGCAATTGACTATATTCACACGAATTATATGGAACACATTACTGTAGCGGACCTTGCTAATTATGTGGGCTTAGATCGCAGCTATTTTACAACGATCTTTAAGGAGTGTTTAAACACACCACCCCAGAAATATTTAACGCAATATAAAATCAATAAGGCCTGCAGCCTTCTAAAAGACAACACATTTTCCATAGCAGAGATAGCCACAATCTCTGGCTATAATGATCCGGTAGTCTTTCAGAAAGCCTTTAAAAATACCATTGGAATCTCACCTTCAAAATATAGATCCAGTCATTTGATTAATATCACCTGATAAAACACTTATAATTCTTTCAATAAGATTTCTGTACTATTGCAAATCGTTATATAAGCAATACTATTTTACAAATAAAGACCAATCAATTAACTACAGTATTTGAAGCTCCTACTAAAGTTAATTGGTTGGTCTTTCTATCACATAAATTATTTAATTTAAGGTATTGCTCCTGCGAGCTATATCTATCTTAGTTTTAAAACAGATACAATCTCATCTTCGCATATCTCACCGGTTTCCTTGAACCCTCCCCAGGTATAAAGTTTCTTTGCAACTTCATTCTCTGGTTCATAGGATAGCCAACAATAATCAGCTTCACCACAGGGCATTGTTTTTATGTAATCTATGGAAGCTAACAACGCTTTTCTTCCGATTCCTTTATTTTGATATTCCTTGTCAATCATAAAACGCCAGATGCAATAACTATTGTCAGCAACCGCCGGTAAATCATCTTCTCCATTGGTCCCATAAGCAAACATAACAAATCCAACGAGACAATCGTCATCATAGATACCAAAGGGTAATGCTATGCCGCCTGAAGTAATTGTTGTATAAGCCTGTAAAATACTCTGGGTGTTCGTCGCCACAAAATTCTCCTGTTCTGTATTTACTGACAGTTTAATTATTTTCCATATATTTTTTTCGTCAACCTTACGTAGTTCTATCATATGTCTCTCTCATTACTTTCTATTTATTTTATTTCACTTTAAGAATATATAATCTATATTATTTATCAATATGTTTCTTAGCTGGCAGCACAAATCTTTGGTTCGGATGATCACTTTATTTCTTATTCTTTACCTCTTCCGTTTTCACCATATCACTCACCAGTCTGAACTCGTAGTCTTCCTTTTCTAATTGAGTCAGCATTGCATCCAAATTATCTGCTACCATAGGTGAAACGGCATGAAGTAAAACAATTGCGCCTCTGTGGTGTTGATTCTTAAATAAATCCAGCGTAGTCTTTTTAGACGGTTGATTTTTCAAATTCCAATCATTTGGCAATGCAATACTCCAGAATATTGATGTATAGCCCAGTTCCTGTGTATATGCAAGTGCTCTTTCGCTATAGCCGCCTTCTGGAGGTCTGACGAATTTAGCCATCTTCTCACCAGTTACCTTTTCATAAGCCTTTTCTACTCCTTCCAACTCTTCTTTTAGCGAACTCTTGGACTGCTTATAAAAGGGAATATGCTTTACGGTATGATTGGCTACAATATGTCCTTCCTTCACCATTCGTTTAATTGCTTTGGGATTAGCGGTAATTGCGGCTTTACATACAAAGAAGGTTGCTTGTATGTCATGGTCTTTTAAAACATCAAGGATTTGGTTGGTATAGCCATTATCATAACCCAGGTCAAAGGTCAGATAAATATATTTTTTCTTTGTATTATAAACATAATAGCCATCATATTTTTCAAGTAACCCCTTTGTAGTTGCTGAAACAGCGGGTGCTTTATGACTCTTGCTTTTTGTGTACCCCCAATTAAGTGCCTTATTGCTTAAGGAAGCTGCATAAGCCTCTGTAGGTGCGTTTGTAATTGCAATGACAAATGCCAACATGATCGCTATTAGTACATTAATTTTCTTCAATTTGGTCACCTTTTTCTTTTGTAGTATTATTTATTCTTGTTATGGGAAAGTGGTAATTACTGTTCTTTATTATTGTATAATATTGCTTCTGATTACTCAACCCTTATATATAATATAGCTAAAATACTTGTGCTGAAATATTTCATGATAACACAAACACCCTGCCATTCAACATGGCAGGGTGCTTCTCTTTTAATGAAGTAAATTCTGCATACTTTTTAAGCTGATTCCAATGGTGGAGGTATTATGAAGCCAGGCTAATATTGCCGGAGATACGATTCCACCGATACCCAGAAGAATTAATCCTGAATTAAAGCCCACAATAAATCTATAATTTCCATTGATACGTTTCATCAATCCAGTACTAATCAGCCTCAAAGTTACGATTTCAATCAGATCATCCGCAGCAATTGTAATATCCGCTATTTCTCTGGCAATTGCCGCACCGTCACTGATTGCAATACCTACATCTGCTGCCGATAAGGCAGGCGAATCATTAATTCCATCACCAACCATAATGACTTTTCTTCCATTGGCTTTTTCTTTTTCAATATATCTTGCCTTATCCTCCGGCAATACCTCAGAATAATATTCGTCAACACCTACTCGTTTTGCTATCGCATTCGCCGTTCTTTCACTGTCTCCCGTCATCATAACTACCTTCTGTATTCCGACTTTTCTTAGGCTGTTAACCACAGCTTCCGCTTCTTCTCTTAGGGGATCTTCAATACAGATCACTGCCGCCAATTCATTTTCGATTGACATATATAAAAGAGAATGCTCCGCAGGGAGCTGTTCAAATTGCTGCTGGTATTCATCCTTTATGGTACAAGCCTCATCTTCAAAAATAAAATGATAACTGCCAATTAGTATTTTCCTGTCATCAATATAGGAGGAGATACCATGTGCCACAATGTAATCAACCCGGGAGTGCATTTCCTCATGCTCCAACTTCTTTTCACTGGCTGCTCTTACTACCGCTTTTGCCATGGAGTGCGGAAAATGTTCTTCTAAACATGCAGCAATTCTTAGTAATTCATCCGGTTCTTGTTCGCAGAAGGATACAACATCAGCAACGGTTGGGTTAGCTCTTGTCAAGGTTCCCGTCTTGTCAAAAACTATTGTGGCAGCATCGGCAACCGCTTCTAAATATTTACCGCCTTTTACCTGAATATCATAGTTACTGGCTTCTCTAATTGCAGATAATACTGATATTGGCATTGCAAGTTTTAAGGCACAGGAGAAATCCACCAATAAAACAGACAATGCTTTCATTGCATTTCTTGTAAGCAAATAAGTTGCACCTGCTCCAATTAACGTATACGGAACTAATCGATCTGCTAAATGCTCCGCTTTTCCTTCCACAGAAGATTTTAACTTTTCTGATTCCTCGATCATGGTAACAATCTTTTCAAACCTTGTAGACCCGCTAGTTTCTTTGACCTCAATTGCCAATTCACCTTCCTCTACAACGGTTCCGGCATATACATATCCTCCTATGCCTTTCTTTACCGGAGCTGATTCTCCTGTAAGGGAGGCTTGGTTAATCATTGCTTCTCCTTGGTTCACAATGCCGTCAAATGGAACGACATTTCCTACACGAACAACAACGATATCTCCGCTTACGATCTCTGTGGCAGGTACAAGTACCTCCTGCTCCTCATTGCGTAACCATACCTTTCCAATATTCAAGGTCATACTTCTTGCCAGGTCATCCACAGATTTTTTATGAGTCCATTCCTCCAATAATTCTCCCAGACCAAGCAGATACATGATGGAACTTGCTGTTTCAACATCGTTACGGATTAAGGATACTCCAATTGCCACCGCATCAAGTACAGGTACTTCAAGTGTTCTTGAAAAGAAACAATATAGCCCTTTGTAAATGTATCTCATTCCCTTAATCCAGGTATAAACCGCTCTGATCGGAAATGGAATATACAACTTTCCTGCATAACGCAACATCGATTTTATAACTAACCTCTCACGATACTTTGCATTAAGCTCTCTGCCGGAGGTTTCGTTTATAATTTCTGGAACTTCTATTGCATTATAGTTAAAATCAAGTATGGCTTCTATAATTGTTTGTCTGTCACCAAAAAATTCAATTGCAGCATCAGCTGACCTCTCATAAACTTTTACTGCTTTTACTGTTTTTAAACTGCGCACATAATAAAATAGTGTATTTGCTTCCTTAAAAGTCATTGATTTTTGCAGAAGATGTACTCTCATACGTCCTTCTATTTCATGTTTAATTATAAATTTCACACTAACCCCTCCATTCTACTGCGACTCTGCGAATTTGGGCTTCCAAAAGGGACTATCGCATTAAAACTCCTCTTTTTAAGAATGAATTTTATGCAATAGTCCCTGCTCATTTAACTATATCTCGAACTCTCCTGCTTCATTGTAGGGCTGATCCTTTCCAGTGCGCTTTTCATTCATGTTCTTTGCTTCCGCCATAATATCTTCTGCATTTTCCTGCACTGTAGAAGCAGTATCCATGATACATTCTTTTGCTCGCAAAACTGCGGCTGTAACATAGGTATATACTTTCTTAGCATCTCTACTGAACAAAATTTTTATACCTGCTGTTCCAAATATCACACCTGCTACAAATAATCCCGTCCTTTTCCAATCCCTGTCCTTAAAATAATTATACTTATACATAACTTACCTCCATCTGTTATTTGTGCTTATGCCCGGTATAGAAAACCATTATCATACAAAACAGCATTGCACATGCCCAAAACCTGTGTTTTTTCATATTTAATCTCCATAATGACGCCATGCGCCATCTCAAAATGTGATGTAAAACCACGTTCAAACTGCTACTTGCAATTCTTCCCTAATTTATTTATTTCATTCCAAAAAATAAACAAAAGTATTAACAAAATAAAACAGCAAGTCGATTCACCTATCATGGAATAAACTACTCCCTCTATTGTTCTGTATGAAAATTTGATATAATGAAAGCGGAATGAGGTATTGCAAGCTTGCTTGCAAATACCGATTGGAACAACAAGAGGTTGAACACGCTTTTTGTTCATCCTATAATATCTAAGAACAGGTAATGTCAAAGAACTTTTACACTCATTATTTGCCTATGTAAAAGGGAGTTGATAGCACTTCTTATCATTTTCATTTAATATTCACAAGAGGAGACAGAAAAATGGAACTAGGAAAGCAGATAAAATTTTATAGAGAACGTAATGGATTGTCCCAGGAAAAGCTCGCAGAGAAAATATATGTATCCAGACAGTCTATCTCTAATTGGGAAAATGAAAAAAGCTATCCCGACATTCATAATATTTTACAATTAAGTGTTCTGTTTCATGTTTCCTTAGATGAATTAGTAAAAGGAGATGTGGATATGATGAAAAATGAAGTCGCAAGAAACAAACTGAATTTTTGGGCAAAGGGAATGTTTATAGGAATGCTGTTAATGCCCTTAACACTGGCACCAGCACTAAGATTTTTAGGTTTGAAAGGACTGTTAATACCTTTGTTCTTTGGTATTATAATGTCTGTCTCAGCTTTTCAGGCAGAAAGACTTAAAAAGAAAAACAACATTCAAACCTACTCTGAAATTCTGGCTTATATGGAAAACATGGAGACCGATAAAGAAAAAGTAAAACATGAAAAAGAGAGTGTATTAAAAGATAATGTTCTTAAGGTACTCATAAGTGCAGGTGTTACTCTATTTTTAATAGGTGTAGGTTCTATTGTGTTTTTACTTAAATAAATTGATTAAAATACTGGTAACCAACAATTTACGAAAGGCATGGAAATTAAACCATGCCTTATTTTTATAACATAGAAAATTCCTCCGAATGTCCTATGTTATAAAAGTCCTATGATACACAGCTTACTTACGATCTGAAATTATATTCGAAGGATATATTTTAACCTTCATGCAGTCCTTATATTTCTCAATCAATATTCTAACTTCTAACTGGGTTTGCTCCTTCTCCAACCATTTTGGAACATGGTCACAGATAATTTCTAACTGGGTGAATTTTTGCTGTCTTAGAAATGGGAGCAAAATTTGCTTGGAGCTATAGGAGGTATTCCCCTTCATTACCTCTCGCAGATCGGTATGGTAAACACCCTGGCGCAGCTTAAAGATCGTGTTATGTTCCATAGGTATCTCCTGTCCAGTTCTTTGGTGCTGCACACATTCCTGTATATCATCCAGAAAGTCGATAGGATACCCCTTTATTTCCAGCATAGAAATCTGTTTTTCTTCAAAAGCAATGTAATATACACCTCGAATACGATTTACAACGATAATCTTGCAATTTTCCAGCCATAGACAGATTTCCTTAACCTTATTGTGCAAGGCAGTTGCATCCACCATATTCTTTGTACTGTATTCCATCTGCCTAAGGATACTCCATTCACAATTTGTTTTTGAATATACACGGATCATACCCTCCTTTTCAAATCCAGTCGTATTTCCTTCGGAATTAACCAGAACAGCTATCTCCATAACAACCTGCCTTTCTCCAACTCCTATAAAATCAAGTATGGTAAACGACTTATGACCCCTAACATAAAATACCTAATTTAATCTTTACTTTACATGCAGGAGGCACCACATCCGGAACAATCACTGCCAGGGCTGCATTTATTCTCTCGATAGCTGCCATCATAAAGGAAAAGGAATTTTGAATCCAAGATGGAAAACACTTGTTTTTCGGCACCATTATCTATTTCCACCCTATCTTCATCAAAGGAGATAATTACTGGGAGCTTCACCATTTCATCAGTCAACATATCTAAACGTAACTGTTGATACATAATTGTTCTTTGGGCACTTGATATTTGATTTATTACTATGTCACTGTTCGTCCTTAGAGATTTTAATTTTCCGTCAGGATAAAAACTAATAGAGTTAAAATCCGCATCCATCCCAAGTGCATTCTGATCAAAGGCCATGATTGCTCCAATCTCAGTATTTATCAAAACAGGAACAGCAGGCTCAAAGGATTCCAAGCTGCCATCTTCATAAAGGCGAAATCCCACTCGGACTGGATATCTTCCTATTGGTGTGTCTATTTCAATTCGCTTTCCGGTCCACAAAATTATACTTTTTAATGCCCCACTATTATAAAATCTTACTCCAATTATCTTGGTTGAAAAGTTCGCACAGGGTAAATCGAAATGCATTTCCTCCAGAAGCTTTTCTTCTTCCTCTTCGGACCATCCGAAGCCAATTTGACCATTTAATGGGAATAAGCTCTTCACCGCTCCATCTTCATAAAAAGTTAGAAGCTCCACTGGAATTGAACCGATACTTGTCGTAACCACTGTCCGTTCTTCGAGTGCTAAACTCTTAACATTTCCACTTTCATAAAATGCCAGTGCCTTATTATCCTTTCTTCGCTCATCTGGATCCGAATATCTTGGAATAAAATCTTGGTTTCCTACCCGAAGGATATTTTGCTCATTTAGTTTGCATTCCTTTATTTCCCCTGACTCATAGGTGGTATAGCTCGATATTCCCAACAAATTATATTTTTTTGAACTTATCATCAATGCAACCTCCTTACTGGAACAACATAAAGTTTACTATCTTATATTC
>JASGEU010000171.1:0-5018 GCA_047606065.1 Mobilitalea sp. | reverse complement strand
CTTGGTGTAATTGGTCTGGGTGCAATTACACCAAGTTTTTTCCCTTGAATTTCTCTGCCCGCAAACTTGCCTTTTTCTTTTTCAACCAGTTTTGCAACAGAAGAATCTTCCTTGACTGTTTGAACCCAGTTAACGCCTCCAATAATATCCCTGGAAGCCAGCATGAGACCTGCAATAACCAATTCCTTCACACCATTTGCATTTGCACCGGGTGTATTAAACACAACAATGCCTTTTTCTGCACATTCCACCAAAGGTATGTTATTAACACCTGCTCCTGCTCTTGCAATTGCCTTTAAATTATCATTAAATTCCATATCATGCATTGCAGCACTACGAACCAGTACAACATCTGCATCACTCAAATTCTCCACTTTATCGTATTGTTCCGAAAAGATATTTAACCCAACATCTGCGATTGGATTTAGACAATTATACTTCATAATAAGGATGCTCCTTTGGTTATTTTGTATTCTCTGCTTCATATTTCTTCATGAATTCAACTAGCTTTTCAACACCTTCAATTGGCATTGCATTGTAGATAGAAGCTCTCATACCGCCAACTGATCTATGACCCTTCAGGTTTTCAAAACCTGCTGCTTTTGCTTCTTTTACAAATTTATTATCCAGCTCCTCGTCTCCTGTTACGAAAGGAACATTCATTAAGGACCTATCTTCCTTTACTACAGTTCCCTTAAACATCTTACTCTGATCTAAGTAGTCGTAAAGAATTGCAGCTTTTTTCTCATTGTGTTCCTTCATTGCTGCTAATCCACCTTTGTTTTTAATCCACTTGAATACTTTACCACAGATATAGATGCCATAAGCAGGAGGTGTATTATACAGAGACTTTTCATCTGCATGTATTTTATATTTCATCATGGTAGGCGTTCCAGCAAGGGTATCTTCTGTAATCAGATCCTCGCGAATGATTACAATAACCACACCTGCAGGGCCGATATTCTTTTGAACACCTCCATAAATTATTCCATATTTGCTAACATCTACCGGCTCCGATAAGAAACAGGAGGAAACGTCCGATACTAGAATTTTACCCTTTGTATTCGGTAAAGTTTTAAATTTGGTCCCATAAATTGTATTATTTTCACATATGTATACATAGTCGGCATTTTCAGAAATGGGGAGATCGGAACAATCTGGGATATAGGAAAATGTTTTATCTGCGGAGGATGCTATGGGATTGGCAGTACCATAGATTTTAGCTTCCTGATATGCCTTCTTTGCCCATTGTCCTGTAATGATGAAATCTGCAACTTTATTCTTCATTAAATTCATAGGAATCATGGCAAACTGTAAAGAAGCTCCACCCTGGAGAAAGAGAACTTTATAATTATCCGGAATACTCATTAATTCCCTTAAGTCTTTTTCTGCTTCTTGGATAATTGCTTCATATGCTTTGGATCTGTGACTCATCTCCATAACTGACATGCCAGTTCCCCTGTAATTAAGCATTTCATCTGCTGCTTCCTGCAATACCTCTACTGGCAACATTGCCGGACCAGCTGAAAAATTAAATATTCTTCCCACTCTTTCTTCCTCCTTATAATATTACATTTTCTCACACTTTAGTGTATTAAAGTATAAAACTTATTATATTACTATGTTATTTTTTTGTCAATTCCAATCTGCTAATAATATGGATAAGAGTGTCTTATATGGTTTCATTATTTAATGAAAGCAAATCCAAGACACTCTGTCATCCACACCTATATTTCTGTCAATCCTAATTCACTAAATCTTCTTCTGCAAAAACCTCTTCAATCGCAGCTCCTGGTGCAACCATCGGCCAAACCTTGTCATCACGGTCAATCATACATTCAATCAGAACAGGCTCGTTTAATGCAATCGCTTCCTTTAATACTGCTTCCACTTCCTCTTTTTCCGTAATTCGATAAGCTTTTGCACCCATAGCCTCTGCCAGCTTTACAAAATCAACCTTATCCTTTAAATGAGTATGGGAATATCTCTGCTCATAGAAAAGTGTCTGCCATTGACGAACCATACCAAGAACTTCATTATTTAATACAATCTGAATAATTGGTATATCATAACGGGTAGCCGTAGCAAGCTCATTCATGTTCATTCTAAAACATCCATCACCGGCAATGTTAACAACTGTTTTATCCGGTTTACCCAGCTTTGCGCCAATACTGGCACCAAGTCCATATCCCATAGTACCAAGTCCGCCCGAGGTAATAAAGGTCCTGGGATTCTTATATTTATAGAATTGTGCTGCCCACATCTGATGCTGCCCAACCTCTGTGGTTATAATTGCTTCTCCCTCAGTCACTTCATATAGCTTCTCAAGAATATACGGGCCCGTTAAGCGATCATGTGCATATTTTAAAGGATGCTTCTGCATTAATGCGATAATATGATCCACCCATTCCTTATGTTTTTGCTGTTCTAATTCCTTATTTAATAAGGAAAGGACTTCTCTAATATCTCCAACAACGCTATAATGCGCAGTTACGTTTTTATTAATTTCAGCTGGGTCTATATCAATCTGCAGGATCTTTGCATTGTTGGCAAACTTCTTAGCATTACCGATAACTCGATCCGAGAAACGAGCACCTATGGTAATAAGAAGATCACATTCTGTTACCCCAAGATTGGATGCTTTCGTACCGTGCATTCCAAGCATGCCCATATAGCGTGCATCCATTCCGTCAAAAGCACCTTTTCCCATAAGGGTATCGGTTACAGGTGCGTCCACCTTATCTACGAATTCTTTCACTTCTTCGTGTGCTTCCGAAATAACTGCTCCACCGCCTATAAATACGAAGGGCTTCTTAGAATTCTGTATTAATTGAATTGCATTCTTTATATCCTGCTCCGTAATATGCTTTGTATCTCGGAGAATAGGTTCCGGTACTGCTGCCTGGTAGTCTGTCTTAGCTGCTGTTACGTCTTTTGTAATATCCACTAAAACCGGTCCGGGTCTTCCAGTCTGTGCAATTTTAAATGCCTTGCGAATGGTTTCTGCCAGTTTTGTTACGTCCTTTACAATAAAATTATGCTTTGTAATCGGCATGGTAATACCAGCAATATCAATTTCCTGAAAAGAATCTCTTCCTAATAAATTAACCGCAACATTTGCAGTAATAGCAACCATCGGGATACTATCCAAAAAAGCGGTTGCAATACCAGTTACCAGATTGGTCGAACCCGGTCCAGAGGTCGCAAAGCATACTCCTACTTTGCCTGTAACTCTTGCATAACCATCTGCCGCATGAGATGCTCCCTGCTCATGGGAAGTTAAGATATGTTTTATTTCTGATGTGTGCTTATATAATTCATCATATATATTTAATATTGTACCACCAGGATATCCAAAGACTGTGTCAACACCCTGCTCTTTTAAACATTTAATAACGATTTGAGAACCTGTTAATTCCATTCTTACCTCCTTCTGGCTTATTGCGCCTTCGGTACTTCCAAGATTGCTCCTCTGTTGCCACTGGTTACCATCGCTACATAGCGGGAAAGGTATCCCGTTGTAATCTTCGGTTGACGCGGCTGCCATTTTGCTCTTCTGGCCTCCAATTCTTCATCGGATATAACAAAATTCAAACTATTTGCATTAATATCAATCTGAATAATATCTCCCTCTTCCACAAGAGCTATATTGCCTCCTACCGCTGCTTCCGGCGATACATGGCCAACACAAGCACCTCTTGAGGCTCCTGAGAATCTTCCATCTGTAATCAATGCCACATGTGAGCCTAGTCCCATTCCCATAATTGCACTGGTGGGATTCAGCATTTCTCTCATTCCCGGACCGCCTTTTGGTCCTTCATAACGAATAACGACGACATCTCCCTTAACGATCTTACCGCCTTTAATTGCATCAATTGCATCTTCTTCACAATCAAAGACTCTTGCAGGTCCTTCATGCTTCATCATGCCAGGATCAACTGCGGAACGCTTCACCACTCCGGAATCAGGTGCAAGATTACCCTTAAGAATTGCAATACCTCCAATTTCGCTATAAGGATTATCGATTGGACGAATAACCTCTGGATTAAGATTCCTGCAGCCTTGTATGTTCTCACCAACCGTTTTTCCTGTAGCAGTAATTAAATCGGTGTTGAGGAGTCCTTTCTTATTTAATTCATTCATAACAGCGTATACACCGCCTGCTTCATTCAAATCTTCAATATATGTATGTCCTGCAGGTGCCAGATGGCATAAATTCGGTGTTTTAGCGCTTATTTCATTGGCTATATCTATATTTAACTCAAAGCCAGCTTCATGTGCGATTGCTGGCAAGTGCAGCATTGTATTGGTGGAACAGCCTAGTGCCATATCCACGGTTAAAGCGTTCATAAAAGCTTCCTTGGTCATAATATCTCTTGGTCGAATATCTTTTTCAAGCAGCTCCATAATTTTCATTCCAGCATGCTTTGCCAGTCTGATACGTTCGGAATAGACAGCTGGAATGGTACCATTCCCCTTTAAGCCCATACCAATTACTTCGGTAAGACAATTCATAGAGTTTGCTGTATACATGCCTGAACAGGAACCACAGGTAGCACAAGCTTTATTCTCATATTCTTCTAATTCTTCTTCTGATAAGTTTCCTGCACTGAAGGCACCAACTGCCTCAAATAAGGAGGAAAGACTGGTTCTATTTCCATTCACTCGCCCAGCAAGCATTGGTCCGCCGCTGACAAAAATTGTGGGAATATTAACTCTTGCCGCTGCCATAAGAAGTCCTGGAATATTCTTATCACAATTTGGTACCATTACAAGTGCGTCAAATTGATGAGCCATTGCCATTGCTTCTGTTGAATCTGCAATCAGATCTCTGGTAACCAAAGAATACTTCATCCCTTGATGCCCCATGGCGATACCATCACACACGGCAATTGCTGGAAAGACAAGCGGGGTTCCCCCTGCCATTGCGACGCCAAGCTTGACGGCATCGACTATCTTATCTAGGTTCATATGTCCTGGTACAATCTCATTATATGAACTCACGACACCAATGAGAG
>JASGEU010000170.1:0-32448 GCA_047606065.1 Mobilitalea sp. | reverse complement strand
CTACAGTTTCGTCTGGCATAAAACCGACCTGGAAAACCAATAAGAAAAGCGTTACCATTTTTCATTGCGGTAACAGTACCGGTGGCATCAACAATGGCAACGCTTTTCTTATTGGTTTTCCAGGTCGGTTTTATGCCAGACGAAACTGTAGCAGATAACTTGGCGGTTTGTCCTCTGTAAAGGCTTAAGGATGTCTTGTTAAGCTTTACTGTGGGTAGCTTGACGGTAATGTTACAAATTGTACTTGTTCCATCAGCGGTAGCGGTAATTGCAGTTTCGCCAGGTTTTAATGCAGTAACTTTACCGTATTCATCGATTGTTGCAATGCTTTTCTTGCTACTTTTCCAGGAGACTTTGCTATCATTAGAGGTAGAAGCGGTTAAACGGAGAGTTTCGCCATTTTCCAAGGATGCACTGGTCTTACTAACCGTAACTTTAGTCTTGTTCACGGTAATCTGGCAGGAGGCTTCGGCATCTTTAATCTTAGCCGTAACGATTGTAGTGCCAGCCTTCTTAGTCGTAACAACGCCGTAAGTATTGACAGAAGCAATTTTAGAATCACTGCTCTTCCAGGTGGGTTTCTTTCCAGTTGAAGTGACAGCAACTATGTAAATATCATCTCCGATATCAGCAGTTGCTTTATATTGAGAAAGAATAACAAAAGAGAACAAGGAAGAAGTAGCGGAAACATGTAACGTTGGGATGGTGAGGGATAGAACGGATAAACTTACAATAAGCGTAAGTAAGAATTTCTTCAGGTATTTCATAGATTCCTCCATTCGTAGAATGTGAGGCAAAGATCAGCAAACTAAGATAAAGTGTAGCATTATCCTACGCAATTGTAAATGTTTATGAACCAGGATTGGCGTTTGTGACAATGAAGGAAGGAATATGTATATTGATTGCACAAAGGTGGAAGCTTAGGTTGGATAATTAAATGATATGGTTATTTATCATAGATGGTTATCATGTAGATAGATGTATAAAGATTGGGTTTATATCTTCTGTGTGTAAACAATATGGATGATAGATATTTTTATGAAGGAAAAAGGAGATGTCACTTATTGAGAACATCTCCTTTCATAATTCATATGCGATAATTTTAAAATTATGATAGTGCAGAATCAGATAAGGCCCAACCTTCAACAACACGAACACCGCGATCATCACCATTATCCTTGAACTCCACGAATTCCATCGTGTTCTGGATGATTTCTTTTCCAGTGTCCAAATTTGTAACCTTAACGGTATAGCGAATGGCGCACCAGTTGTCTTTGATAATCATGTTTTCGAACTCACCCAAATCCATGGTGAAATGCTGGAACAGTTGTCCCATCATAGATTTGTATTCTTCAAGGGTGCAGCGACGTTGGGAACCACCGAAAGGAATATTGTAGTGTGCATCTGGTTCATACAAGGTGTTGCACCAATCAAGCCAACCGTCATATCCACCGTTCCAGTTTTTGAATCCAGTTTCGAGACGGTCTCTAATTGCCTTTTCAATAGATTTAGTTGTTTCCAAAGAGTTTTTAACAGACATAGCGTATACCTCACATATTTTTTTATTTCATCAAGTATCATTTGATGATGGCTAAAGAATACATGACCCATATTTGAAAAGTGTTTGTATTGTGTTTAAGAAACATTAATACAATATCTATTTTATATTAGTTATATAGCATAATTGTACAAGCTCGAATATGCCAATTTTCATATCGCCGTAGCAGGCACAGTTTTTTGAAAAGGAAGTTAACAGACCTTGGGTAGACAAATGCGTAAAAAATCCTTATAATATTCGAAGTGAGAAATATAATAGTTAATTGTGAAAAAAGGAGGGATGGTAACAGTTTTGAATAAGTTAATTATTTTTATTTACCATTGCTGGTTACCATGTAGATAGATGAAAAAAGGACAGATTTATGAGGGTATCGTTCAAAGAGTTGACTTCCCAAACAAAGGCATAATCGAGTGTGAGGGTGAAAAAGTAATCGTAAAAAATAGTATGCCAGGACAGAAAGTTAGATTTGCCATTAATAAAAAGAGAGCTGGAAGAGCAGAGGGCAGTCTGAAAGAAGTTTTGGAGAAATCACCGCTGGAGAGTAGAGATCAAGCCTGCAGTAAGTTCGGTCAGTGTGGCGGCTGTAGTTATCAAACCATGTCCTATGAGAACCAGCTCGATATGAAAAAGGAACAGGTGAAGCGATTACTCGATCAGGTCTGTGAGAATTATGATTTTGAAGGCATCCTAGGTAGTCCTGTGGAATGGGGTTACCGTAATAAGATGGAGTTCTCCTTTGGTGATGAGTATAAGGATGGACCTTTAGCATTAGGTTTGCATAAGAAGGGGAGTTTTCATGATATTCTTACCGTAGATGATTGTGCAATTGTAGATGAGGATTTTAATAAGATACTTAGCTGTATCCTAGAGTATTGTAAAGAAAGAGGTTTGACTTATTATCATAAGTTGTCACATAAGGGTTACCTAAGACATTTGTTGGTTCGTAAGGCAGTGAAAACAGGAGAAATCTTAATAAATATCCTTACCTCTTCACAGGAGGAGACTGGGGAAGATCAGACTGATAAGGTAGGGGGTGAGGATGTTTTTGCAGCGTTGTCTACACAATTATTGAAGCTGCAACTAATGGGCAACATCGTTGGAATTATGCATACCTATAATGACAGTCTTGCGGATGTTGTAAAATGCGATCAAGTAGTACAGCTATATGGAAGAGACTATATTTATGAAGAATTATTAGGACTAAAATTCAAGATTTCAACCTTTTCTTTCTTTCAAACAAACTCTCTTGGGGCAGAAGTATTGTATTCCAAGGTACGTGAGTATGTGGGAGAAACCAAGGATCGTACAATCTTTGATTTATATAGTGGAACAGGAACGATCGCACAGCTTCTGGCACCCGTGGCAAGCAAGGTAACTGGTGTGGAAATTGTGGAAGAGGCGGTAGAGGCTGCGAAGGAAAATGCAGCACTAAATGGGCTGGGTAACTGTGAATTTATCGCAGGCGATGTATTGAAGGTGATAGATTCCTTAACAGATAAACCGGATATTATTGTTCTTGATCCACCAAGGGACGGAATTCATCCTAAGGCTTTGGATAAGATTATTAACTTTGGAGTGGATAAGATTGTATATATTTCCTGTAAGCCTACATCACTGGTAAGGGATTTGGAAGTGTTGCAGGAAAAGGGATATAAGGTAGAGAAGGTGTGTGCGGTGGATATGTTTCCAGAGACGTTACACGTTGAAGTGATAATAATGATGACGAAATGTGGTGCTGAAGCAAAAAATAGGTTTTGACGACAAGATGTTGTGGTTTGGGAGCGAAAAAGGGATGAAATTAGGGAAATATATGATTTTAGCCAGTTTTTTAATAAAATACCGATGCAGAAGCTGTTTTTGATGTAATCCCCAAAATGATGTCGAAATTGCTTTTTGGTAAAAACGATCATGAAATAAAATCATAATAAAAATGCAGATAGAGTCAGGGAATTTAAATGAGTTTTTAACACTCTAATTCTACGTTTTTGTTATTTTCGGAAAAGAGAAACTGTGTTAAAATGATATGGGTAAAACGAGAAAACAGCTTGCTTTGATTTGGATAGCCTTGATTCTGACAAGAAAGTCTAAGTACAATCCACGTCCCTGGACCATTCCAAAGCTGCGGTGACTATCCTTATTCCTTCCAGTGAACATAGTTCAGCATTTTAAGATTCCAAGTTTTATATTGAGGTTGGTTGTGAGTGAAGTGTACTATAAGTCTAACTCGGGTGGTCAACCTGTAACCAACCTCTATCATCACAGTACAGTTGCAGAATGCTGTGAAAAATGCAGCAATAAAGATAGTTTTGGGACTATTTAGAAAGTAACCCATATTAATATCTTGTAGTTTACAAGTGGGACAAAGAAATTTTTTAAATCCCTTGTGATTTCAGTGGAGGCAATGAAACAGAAGGATTTGCCATGGGGTTTTGAGCTGCTATCAATTAAAATATGTAATGATGAGCTATAGTCAGGGGGATAAATAGGTAGAGACATCTCCTTTAAGACAACACAAGGGAATTAGATGGATGATAATAATTATTAGAAAGTAAAATTAATTTGATAATTATGATATCATATTATTTCGCAATTTAAAATACTTATATCGGAGGAATTAAGGGGGGATTTTTATGGCAATTTCATATAACCGAATGTGGAAGTTACTCATAGATAAAAAAATAAGTAAAGTTGACTTGAGAAAGTTAGCCGATATTACTCCTAATACAATGACAAAACTTAGCAGAGATAAGACGGTCAGTGTCGATATATTTAGCAGAATCTATGAAGTACTTGATTGTGATTTTGGTGATATTATTGAGTATATTAAAGTAAGTAGGGAGGAATAAAGTATGGCTAACAAATTAGAACTAACATGGTATGGAAAAAATAATTCAATAAACGTTGAGCCTCGTTTATTAATAGAGAACGTAGCCCTGTCATATCACGCAGAAGCAGAAGATGGAATCACTGATAACATTTTAATCCATGGTGATAATCTAATTGCATTAAAAGCATTAGAAACTAAGTATACAGGACAAGTTAAATGTATCTATATAGATCCACCATACAATACTGGTGCTGCTTTTGAGCACTATGATGATAATTTAGAACATTCTATATGGCTAAAACTTATGAAAGCTCGTCTAGAAATATTAAAAAAACTTCTTGCAATAGATGGGACTATATGGATTCAAATTGATGATGAGGAACAGGCATATTTAAAAGTCCTATGTGATGAAGTTTTTGGTCGTGGAAACTTTATTAATATGATTTCAGTAAATATGAAAAATATTGCTGGCGCTTCAGGCGGTGGGGAAGATAAGCGGTTAAAGAAAAATTGTGAATATATCCTTGCATATGCGAAAGATTATTCTTTTCTTCCCTTATTTAATGGTCCATATTCCTATACGGAAATGTCGGAACTGATTCAGCAATACATTGAAGGGGGGAAAAGCTGGAAGTATACAACTGTCCTCGTAGACTCAGGTGAAAAAGAATATATTGGTTCTACTGTTGATGGTGATGGGAATGAAATCAAAGTATATGCGAGAAAAAACGTAATTACTATGTCTGTTAATCAAATAGCAAAACGAGATGGAATTACAACAAAAGAGGTTTACCGTAAACACGGAGTTAATATCTTTAGAACAACAAATGCACAATCATCAATTAGGACACGAATTATTGACTATAGAAAAGAAAATAATATTACAAATAATATCTTATCAATTGAGTATATCCCTAAAACAGGGAAGAATAAGGGTGTAGTATATGAGCAATTTTATAAAGATGATGTGTGTAATTTATTTGTTTGGCTTAAAGATACTTCGGAGATTATTGATAGTGAATTATATAAAAAAGATTTACAGGGTACATATTGGGATATGAACGCATGGATGAAAAATTTAACGAAGGAAGGTAACGTTGTTTTTCCAAATGGTAAAAAGCCAGAACAATTAATCTATCAAATTCTCGACATGACAACAGATGTTGGAGATTTAGTGTTTGATTCTTTCCTTGGTTCTGGAACGACCGCCGCAGTAGCACATAAAATGAAAAGGCGGTGGATTGGAATTGAGATGGGTGACCATGCTTATACTCATTGTAAAGTAAGGCTAGATAAGGTAGTAAATGGAGAAGATAACGGTGGAATTACTAAATCTGTTGACTGGAAAGGTGGGGGTGGGTATAGATTTTACGAATTAGCATCTTCACTTATTAATAAAGATTCTTTCGGAGAAGAAATCATTAACGCAGAATATAGCCCTGAAATGTTGGCTGCTGCCATGGCTTTGCATGAAGGATTTTCATATCAACCTGATAGTAGTTTATTTTGGAAGCAATCCGTAGGCAATGAGAACTCATATCTTTTTGTCACTACTCGACATTTGAGCGGAATTTACATTGATACTATTAAAGATACTATGGAGGAAAATGAGTACCTTATCATTGCTTGTCGTTCATTTGATAAAGGTCTAGAGAAAGCTTATAAAAATATTACTATTAAGAAAATTCCACAAATGCTTCTGACACGATGTGAATTTGGAAAAGAAGATTATAACCTAAATATCATTAATCCACCAAAGTATGAAGATGAGGAGGAAAATTACTATGAGTAAACTTGAGTTTCCTCAGTACACCACAGATTACATTAGTGGAGTTATGTCACTAAGAACACCACAGCAAGACTCTCTAAAAATATTACAAAAGATAACCGATAATATTCCCCTAAATAAATCACTCAACTTAAAGGATACGCTCGCAACTATAAATAGTTTATATCCTATTTGTACTGATTTTGAGAGAGATTTCCTGTCTATCACTTTTGCTCTTGCAACTGGGGTGGGGAAAACACGTCTTATGGGTGCATTTATTGCATATTTATATACGCAACATGATATTAAGAACTTCTTTGTTGTGGCACCAGGAACAACGGTATATGATAAATTAAAAAAGGATTTAGGCGACCCATGCAATCCAAAGTATGTATTTAATGGTCTGGGATGCTTTAATGATCCACCACAAATAATTGCTGATGATGATTACCGAGATCGCCAGATTTCTTTATTTGATGGAGAGGTACATATTTTTGTTTTTAACATTGATAAATTCAATAAAGACGATGCGCAAATGAAGAAAGTCAATGAATATCTTGGAGATTCATTCTATCAAACATTATCAGCACTTCCTGACTTAGTGTTGATAATGGACGAATCCCACCATTACCGAGCTGAAAAGGGTGCGCAGGCACTAAATGAATTGAATCCGCTATTAGGCTTAGAACTTACTGCGACACCACTTGCTAAAATTAAAAATATTCAAGTGCCATTTAAGAATGTTGTATATGAATATCCTTTGTCAAGAGCAATTGAGGATGGCTATACAAGAACACCTTTTGCCGTTACTCGCTCAGATATTGACTTTTATAATTTTGGGGAAGAACAGCTTGATAAAATGATGTTGTTGGATGGTATTTCTTGCCATGAAAAGACAAAGAAGCATATGCAAGTTTACGCAGATAACCACCATGGCAAAAGAGTTGTAAAACCCTTCATGCTTGTTGTATGTAAAGACACTACGCATGCTTCGTGGGTAGAAAATTATATTAAATCCAATGAGTTTAGAAATGGTACTTATCAAAATAAAACCATTACAGTTCATTCAAAGAAAAGCGGCGCTGAAAGTGATTTTAATACTAAATTGTTGCTTGACGTAGAAAACAATGAAAATCCAATTGAAATCGTTATTCATGTAAATATGTTAAAAGAGGGTTGGGATGTAAATAATCTCTATACAATTGTTCCTTTACGTACAGCGGCATCAAAAATTTTGCGAGAACAGATGGTTGGTAGAGGGCTTCGATTGCCATATGGTGAGCGTACGGGAGATAAACAGGTTGATGCTGTGATGCTCACTGCCCATGATAAATTTAAAGATATTCTAGCTGAAGCACAAAAGGGAGATTCTATTTTTAAAGCTGGAAATGTTATTAAAGCAGAAGAAATAGAAAAGGAGGAAATTGAATACACTCAAATTACTCTTGGAGTAGAAGAAAACAAAACAATTGCTGAAGCATATGAACATACACTGATTGATAAATCTGATGATACTGATAAACTTTTTAAAACTACACAAGAAATGATAAAGCTAGAAATTGTAAATCACATTCAATCCACACCGTCACATATGGTAACACCAGCACAAAAAGAAATGATTGTGGATATAGTTAAAGAAAAAATATGTGACAGCAAAGATTTAGGTCATGTTTTTAAAGAAAATGAATGTCCTATTATTGCTTGGATGCAATATAGAACTGAAGAAACACATAAAGCAATTGTTGAAAAATTCATTCCCATTCCTAGAATAAAAGTTACCGATTCAGGAATTGAAGAATATGTTTTTGTGGATTTTGATATCGATTTATCGGAGTTTTCACATGTGCCAATTGACAACAAGTTACTAATACAAAACCTTGAAGATATGTCAGATCGTCAGCGTATTGATGGTGAAAAGATTGATTTTGAAGGCTACAATCCTAAAAGAATTATTCTTGAGCATTTACGACAGAAGCCAGAAATTGACTATGAGAAGTGTTCCAATCTATTATTTAAGCTTATTACTCAAGTTTATGATTGTTATGAATCATTCCATGGCCAAAATGGGATGCAAAATATTGTTATGATGCACAAGCGCGATATTGCAAACAAAATATATACGCAGATGATGCAACATTTTTATTGTGAGAATGGCTTTATAAAAGAGGAGGTAGTTGGCACAAGAGAATATAATTTGCAGCAATCCTATACCTTTAAAGAGCGAAAAAGCCTATTCGAAAGTTACGATTCGGATATTCGCTCTGTATTGTTTGACGGTATTAAAAGAGGTGTTTTTGATACTGCTAAATTTGATAGTCATCCCGAGTTATTGCTTGCACGAAATTTGGAGGCTGACAGAGATGTGAAAAACTGGTTACGCCCTGCACCGCAGGAGTTCAACATCACATATAATGGTGGGCGCCAATACGAGCCAGACTTTGTTGTAGAAACAGATGATACAATTTTCCTTGTAGAAGTTAAGGGTGAAGATAGGCTAAAAGATGCTGATGTAGTAGCAAAAAAGAGTCGCGCTATTAGATACTGTGAAGTGGCAACTAATTGGGGAAAGGCAAATGGATTCAAAAAATGGAGATATTTGTTTATTCCTTCAAAACAAGTACAACCAAATTCATCTTTTGTTCAATTGGCAACTCGCTTTATGGAACTATAATACGGTAGTGTATTAAATAAAAGTAACAGATACTGAAACATCATGGATTAAGTATCTGTTGCTTTTTTTGTATTAAAATTATATTTTCTAAATTATTCATATTCTCTCGGGATTTTTAAGTTCGTATAACCGTTATATATTTTCAACCTTAACTGTATAAATATTTGATAACACATGCGAACTTTCTAATTTAGCATAGAGAGATATAAATCTGACTCATACTAAATTTGAAATTCTTGTTTATTTAAGAAAAATAAAGGAGTTGTAATCACCAGAGAACAATTTTAGTTGAAGGCTTATGCTATCTTATATATTATTTGTATCCATTGTCGTGTCACCTTGTCCGAAGAAACTGGCATTATTATTTAAGAAAAATCATTGTAATTTTTACAGAATAGATTGAGCTGTGTATAATTTGTGTTCGGAACCGCTCGAAATTCCTTATCCTGTAGGATAATCTCTTAAGTACCTTGATTTTATTATTGAAACCTTCCATTGGTCCATTCGTATATCCATATTTAAAAGCGTTTAATATACCTGCTGACCAGTTTCGATAAGTTTTAGCGCAAGCCTCGAATTCAGGAATACCTGACTTCTCTGCAGCTTTCACCCATTCCCAGAACCCTTCCCGTTGATAGGAGTATTTATTATTCTGTCAGATATCATAGAACCATTCCTTGAGTCTATGCGCACTTCTCAAGTCATCATAGTACAATAACATTAGGTCACACGATTTCTTATTCTCATCCTTAAGATTATTATATCTCGTCAAAATCACCCTTTTACTTCGTTTATAATACTTTCGTAGGTTTGCAGACATCCTTTTTTGTAGACGTTTTTGTACATTTTCAATTGCTCAGGTCACATATCGTATGAAATGATACTTATCAATTATAATGGTTGCATTGGGAAAGTACGCTTTCGCAAGGTCAACATAGGGTGTCCACATATCACAGACAAAGTATTTTACCCTGTTTCTCTGGCCACGATTCAATTCTCTAAAGTAAGAGGATAACTGTTTCTGTGTCCGATCCGGCAGAATATCAAGGATGCGATGCTTTTTCTCATCTACAAGAATGCATTGATACTTTCCAGTATCGTGTTTCATCTGGAACGGTAAGTCTTTTATGGTTTGATAACGATAATCGTGAATGCATCCTGTATTCTGACCACAGGTTGGGCATATCTGAGGAGTTGGTTTTGTTTCGATAAATACTTTTACAAATGTATCAGCTTGTATTAGTGCATCTATATGAAACCTCATTGGTAAAAATGTATGTTTTGGATGATGGACATTTTTGAGGCTTTCTATAGATATATTTTATTATAAAAATAAAATGTTGGAATGTATTATTCACACACCCCAACATTCATTATAGAACCTTTTTTTATACATTAGCTTATTTAATAGTTACCAATATAATCATTCAATTGTAATCTTGCCATGTTTTTTCTCAAATTCATCAACATGATTTTTCATGAGAACTTCTATTTCTCGATTAGCAGAGCGAGCATTATAATCTGCAACAAAACGGAACTTTGTTAACAATTCAGTATCTATCCGCAGCGTGAACTTAGATAATTGAATCGGCATGAAAACACCTCCTTTATCAAATTTATATGACATCATTATAATGTCAAAATGACAGCCAAATAATTATTGACGGCATAATGACGTCGTATTATAATTAAAGAGATTAGTAAGACTTTATAATATTCGAGAGAGGGAGGTATGAATTTTCATATATTTTGGTAGTGACATGATAATTTTAAAATTATAAACTGCTGCCAAACCCATTCAGATTCAGCTGCATCTTTACGAATCATTTAAGGATCTTTGATACGATAATAATTGAGAGTTTTATATTTAATACTAGATTATACCAAAAAGAGGGTAAAATAATGCAAGGAAATGATGCAATTAAATTCTATGATAAAAGAGAAAATAAAGCTTGTAATTTTGGTGAAAGGAAAGAAATAGAATGGAGTCAATACTTAAAAAGCTATACTACGCCCATCTTAACCAAGATGATTTTTTTTATGATAAGAATCCGGAATACAGTAGTATCGATAAAAAGGCAATTGAGGTAATGGAATCATTAGAAAAAAAAGTTTCGGAAGAAGACTATAAAACTATTATTAAGTTAATGGATTTACATAATGAATCTGTGGCAATTGAAACAGAGGATGCTTTTAAATGCGGTTTTAAGCATGGGGTATTAATCATGATAGAAATTTTAAAAGATAAAAATAATTTATAAATTATTTAGCTAGATCTAATGACATAAACATTAATAAGACAGAACTTTGAAAAGATTATGCTAAGTTGAATATTAGGTTCAAAACACATTTTTTTATATCTCCTTAAGGCATATAGAGAATCCTGTTGTAAAAGAAAACAGTTGAGTTATGTGAGATGAATATATGTTGTAGGTTTCTTGTTGAAATAACTTCCTCAAAGATATACAATTACGATAACAATTTTAATAAAAGGGGGAGATGACATGGAACTTTACGCAGTACACTACGCAAACGATTTTAATTATGCTGATTATCGTACAATTTATCATAATGACGAGAGAACAGAACTGGTTCCTGGATTTGTATTTTTGTACTATGTTGCAAAAATAGGAGAACAGGTATTTTTGTTTGATACTGGTTTTCAAAGCGAGGAAACAGCAAAGGGATATGGTACGCATTTGCTGGATGTGAAAGAGGAAGTGCTTGCCTTAACAGGGGGAAGAGCAGATAGTATCTTTATCACGCATGAACATTTTGATCATGTGGAAAGTTTGGATTTATACGAAGGAGCAGAGATAATAGTTGCAAAAGCTGCCTGGGAGCAAGTGCAAAAGGCATATCCAAAGCTTACAAGTCAAGTAATGCTAACATCAAAAATTCATTTAGTTGATGAGCAGTTTGAAGTTCAAGGATTTTGTTTTAAGGTAATCGGTGGACATACCAAAGGTTCTTCTGTAATTTACTTTAAAGAAGGAGAAGAAAAGTATGTTATTTCCGGAGATGAGACATATTTGCTGGATAACTTTGAAAGGCAAATTCCAAATGGAAATGTGTATAGTTTAGAGAAAAATATTGAGTTTATTAAACAGGTACATAAGGAGGAAATGATTCCTTTACCCAGTCATGATGCTGCTATCATAGAAAAGTATCCAAGAATATCCGAGCATGTATTAAGGATTATATAATGAATTATTGTGACGTTGAAAATATTTGCACTTAAAATTAAACTGCTAAAGAGGCAAACTCTTTAGCAGTTTTACGTATGGCTGTTTAGTATTATTGCAAGGTTAATCATATGTTATTTTTAGTTTCTCAAATATTAATCTAGGTGCAATACACGTAGTGGATTGCATGTTCGAAAAGGAACATTATTTCTTAATAACTGGAATCCATATCTCACTTTTATAATCAGACGCGCTCAAATCACCGTTTGAATACCATTCAATTTCTGGGGCTTCTGCATGTTCATAACCGGAGGTAGGAAACCATTCGGAAAATATTCGTCCCCATATATCAGCCATTGCTGTAGGCATGGGACCAGTTATTTCAAATATTGCCCAGGTATGAGCTAGTATTTCAAGCTTGCTCATCGATGTGGGACATTCTTTTTCTGTTATGGCAGCAATGTAGTAATCAGTTGTATTGTCTTCATACATTCCGCTGTATACACCTACTAACCCATCTCCGAGGCCAGCAATTTGACCTATTGTTTCAGGCGGTGTCTCTCGCCACATTTTTCCTATGTTGTCACCTAAACCTTCAACATGAGAAAATCTCTGTGTTACTCCTACAATGGTAAAGGGGTCTTTTTGCTCAATTCTGTAGTTCATCTCAACAGCTCCTTTTATTGATAAAGAGAATGTGATACGAGGATACGCTTTTAAGGATATGCCTTTTTCTCTGGCTTTTGACGGTAGAATGCCATGCATTGCCATAAATGCACGAGTAAACGAATCAGGCGAGTTATAGCCATACTTCAAAGCAATGTCAATAATCTTTTCATTACTGTTCTGTAAGTCAAAAGCAGCAAGGGTTAAACGTCGCCGCCTTATGTACTCGGATAGCGGTACACCGATAAGAAAACCAAACATGCGTTGAAAATGATATTGAGAGCATAATGCGACTTGTGCAATCTTTGCATATTCAATTTCGTGGTCAAGATTGCTTTCGATGTAATCAATTGCTTGTTTCATGTTTTCGAGTGTATCCATATACCTCTCCTTTCAAGATAAGTATAATGTAAGCTATAAAGAAATTCCCGATAATATTTGCAAGTATTTGTAGGATGGGAGTTACGAAAATTTGACTGATACGGGCAATTATGCAATTTTACAGGAATTTTGTTGAGTGTTTCATTATGTAAAATAGTATAATGAAAATATATGGATAAAGCAACCAGTGCGGAAAGGTGTCAAACTTCCAATCAAATGATAATGAACTTAAATACTTGCTTGATTTTCTGTTAAAATATGGTACAGTATTTAATATTTCAAATTACTTCTTAAGGTAAATTCGTTACCCAAATCACAATAGTTAGGAGAGTCATGAAATGAAATATTTTATAGTAGATGCATTTACAGAAGAACTATTTAAAGGAAATCAAGCTGGTGTTTGTTTATTAGATAGTTGGCTTGATAACTCTATCATGCAAAATATTGCAATGGAAAATAATTTAGCGGAAACAGCTTTTATTGTTAAGAAAGAGGATAGTTATGATTTGTGCTGGTTTACTCCGGCAGTAGAAGTTGATTTATGTGGACATGCAACCTTGGCAAGTGCATATGTGTTATCAAAATATGTTGATAAAGATTGTGATAAGTTTTATTTTAATACTGTAAGCGGAGGATTAACCGTTATAAAAAAAGGGGAACTATATGAAATGGATTTCCCGTCCAGAATGCCAAAGCAAGTTGATGTTTTACCATTGATGGAAGCGGTCATTGGTGCAAAAGTGGTGGAGGCTCATCTTTCAAGAGATTTATTATTACTTGTTGAAACAGAAGAAATGGTAAGGAATTTAAAGCCCAACCTCGAGTTAATGAAAACAATTCCTGATTGCTTTGCAGTAATTGTGACTGCAAAAGGGAAAGAAGTTGACTTTGTTTCACGTTTCTTTGCACCAAATGCAGGTATTCCTGAAGATCCGGTTACTGGTTCGTCCCATTCAACCCTGATACCCTTTTGGTCAGATAGGCTAGGCAAAAATGATTTAGTTGCTAGTCAATTATCCCAAAGAGGTGGGACGTTATATTGCAAGAATAATAATGATAGAGTTAAAATATCAGGTTACGCAACTATTTACTTAGAAGGCAATCTTCAAATAGATTAGCATGGAATTATAAAGAACAGGACTAATAGGTAATATGATAATCTGATTTTTTTGTGCATCAAATGCAAGGGTTTCATTATGCTAATATGATATATTGATCTTAAAGGGAGGGGAATTAATGGAATGGCTTAACAGGATGAATCAGGCTGTAGACTATATTGAGTTAAATCTGGCAGATGAAATTTCGTATGATAAAGCTGCACAAATTGCTTGCTGTTCGACCTATCATTTTCAAAGGATGTTTTCATTTATCTCAGGTGTGCCTTTATCAGAGTATATCAGGCGCAGACGGTTGACCTTAGCAGCCTTTGAGCTGCAAACTAGTAATATTAAAGTGATTGATGTAGCAATTAAGTATGGATATGAATCACCGGAAGCGTTTAGTCGAGCATTTAAAAACCTGCATGGAATCATGCCGATATCAGCGCGCGATATTGGTGTTTCACTCAAAGCCTTTCCTAAAATGACCTTCTCAATATCAATCAAAGGAGTTTCAGAGATGAATTATCGTATTGAAGAAAAAGAGGCATTTGTGATTTTTGGACTTGAGTTAAAAACAACTGTTATAAATGGTCAATGTTATAAGGACATCCCAGAGTTTTGGTCTGCCTGCGGACAGGACGGACGATGTGAGGCTATTGTAAAAGCCGCAGGTAAAAAACCTGGGGAGCTTCTAGATGCAGGGGTAACATATGCTCATAACCCCAATGGAGATATGTCCTATATGCTCGGGTGCATAAAACAAGATCAGGGTGATTTTCCAGAGTACACAACCCTAAATATACCAAAGCAGACATGGGCAATTTTTCAAACTGAATGGAAAAGTGAGCAGGACATTGAAAAGCTACATGAGGCTTGGAGACGAATTTACTCCGAATGGTTTCCTGTAGCGAGCTATGAACATGCAGATTGTGGTTTTGACATGGAAATGTACTATGGCGATACACAAACCGGAAATAGTGCAGAAATATGGATCCCAGTCGTAAGAAAATAAGGTTTATTTAAATTGTATTTATGATCACGCAAACAGGCTTGTTTGCGTGATTTTTGTATATTAATCATGAGCGCAAGTATTGAGTGATAGCTCTTACTCCCATAATTTCATACTCTCGTAATATCATACTTCCTTTAAAAATTGATTTGTCCTACCCATTTTATATGCTAACAGAATCATTGATTTTTCATCCTCTGTGATATCACGTAAATACATTTTCTGAAATTGCTCCAATAGTTTTTCGGTTTCAAGCACTTTCTTGCGTGATCTAGGTCTTGGCTTAACAATGTTTGAATCGTAACGGATGGGTTCAAGTGTCTTAGAGTCTATTTTTTTAAATACCTCAGTGGTGTAGTAGGTATCATAGAGTGCATTATGGAATTGATATGGCTTTAGAATATTCAGTGTCTCAACTGCATTCTGTAGGCTGATTAATTGATTTTGTGGTAAGTGTAGATGTTTTATTACGTAGGGCTGAAGATTAATATACATCAGAGGAAGATGTTCTTTCTTTTGATTATGATAGGTAGCATTACGAAATATTTCCCTGACATCAGAAATACCCCAGGTGCAAAACACAGCATCTTTATCATCAATAAAAGCAATAAAATCCTGATAAACCTCCGGAAAATATTTCTCAATCTGCAGCTGACCGCTGGTGATTCCAGTGAGTTTCGTAACTATGGGGCTGATCTCGGAATAGATGACGGGTCTAATATAACGATTAAAGGACGCAATATGATTTAAGCTTTGATCCAGTTTCATTGCACCAATTTGGATGATTTCATAAGGGCACAGAGAAAGGGTTTCTTCCGATTTTTGCAGGGACGGCAGATCCTGATTAAATTCCAGGTCAAATACTATGTAATGCATCGCATACTCCTTTTCTATAAACTAAATATATTCTTAGCTGATATAGTAAAATTATTCTTTAGATAAGTAGTTTTGGTAGAGTCAGCAAAGTAAGGACAGTAATAAAAAAACGGAGAACAAGGGGAAGTGCCACCTTGTCCTCCGTTTTCTTCGTGCGTCACTCAATGATGTGCCAAATAGTACTTGTTTTGGAAGAGTTCCTATATAGAAAGGAAATTTTGATTAAAGTATAATAGGCTGGCTGGCGTATAAAAATAAATTAACTTTTTTAAGGGACATATAACAAGAGGAGAGAAAAGAATGAAGAAAATAGGGGTTTTATTACTTGTTTTATTGGTGGTTTTTAACTTATTTCCACAAGCTGCTTTCGCGGCAGAGAATGCTTCAACAGATAAAGATTTTACATCATTTCTAAATAATATTAGTGTACTTAGGGGAATCACTGTCATGGAGGAGGAAATTAATTATTCTTTGATTATGAATGGAAAAACACAGGATGATTTCCAAACCACAGAGGAAGTGATTAGCTTTCTAGGAGAAGTTATTAATAAGGATTTAAGTAACTTAAATGATATTTATAATAAATATAATATGAATCAAGCCGAGTTAACTACATTACTGGAGGAATACGGAGAAGAGCTGGAGGATTACATTTTTATCAATGATCTGGATGCTTCGCTTGCCTTTTACACTGATAATAATGAATTTGAAAGAGAAGAAGATTTTGATATAAAGTTATCTGCTTATCTGGCAGAGATCAGCGCAGTGAGAGGTTTTGAGGTAACGAAAGAGTATGTTAATTCTTATCTTACAGAATATTATAGCAGTATAGATGATTTTGAAACAGTAGATGAGTTAAGTGATTTTCTTGGTGACGTTATAAAAAAAGACTTAAGTAATTTAGATTATTTTAAAGAATATGATTTAGATAAGGAGCATTTACTTCAACTGCTTGAGAATAATGGTAAGAATATCAATGATTTTGTTTATATGTATCAGATAGAAGATTTATTATTATCATTAATAGAGGAAGATTATCCAGAGTTTGATATATCAATGTATATGGAGATTTTCAATCAAATTGGGATAACCGAAGCAGAGATTAGCAATCTGGAGAACCATTTCCTTAAAATCACAGACTATATATCAAGCCCAGAGGGACAAGCACAGATGGAGGATATCGCAACTCGTATGTTGTCCTTTTCACAGTCTCTTTTTGATAAAAGTACAGTGGATGAAAATTATCAACCAAGTGATGCAGAAATAGCTGAATTTGCTGCTCTTTATGAGGAACTACTTACAAATTTAAAGTTAAAGGTAGTTGTCAGCATTGTGTCTAATGGAGTTGAAAAGCAATACACCATAGAAGAACTTATGAAAATGGGCGAGATAAAGGATGCAGACTATAAGATTGCGTTCTACAATGATGCATCTGAATTATTGCTAGACGCAGTTATCACCAGTGAATTTATTAATACTAACTTTGGTTCAATTATAGAGGATGTTAATAAGGAGATAAAAGATACCAAGAACAATGAAAAACCTGAGCAAACGGTTAAGGGTGGAGAACTTCCAAAAACAGCTGCAAATTACGTTTCTAATGCAATAGTTGGACTTTGTTTCATTATTTTTGGAGTAATACTGATTATGTTAAAAGTAAGGACTGATAAAAGTGAAACCAACAAAAAAGAAATATAGTAATGGTAAGATTAGATTATTTGGGTTTTTAGCATTCGGGATGATCTTAGTTGGAATTTCAATCTGTTCCATCAACTTATTCCAATTTTCAAAGAGCTTTTTTTCAGTACGCAGTAATGTTTCTTCGAATCAATCCAATCATAAACAGATATTGCAGGAAAATGAAAATGCGGAGTTAACAAATATCAATATTACTTCTAATGAGAGTTTGGAGGAACGGTCAATATATCTCGAACGGCCAGAAGCTGGAGATGAGATTGGTGAACTATATATTCCCAAGCTGGAAATAACTCTCCCTATTTATGAAGGAACGGATGAGGATGAGCTTGACCTAGGAATTGGACATTATTCAGGAAGTGTACTGCCTGGTGAAAATGATAATTCTGTTCTGTCAGGTCATAGGGATACCGTGTTTCGTAAGCTGGATAGAATCGGAGAAGGTGATTTGCTCATTGTTCGAACTTTAGCAGGAGAGTTTGAATATAAAGTGCATAAAGTAAGAATTGTTGACAAGGAGGATCGTACTGTTATTGTACCGAAACCTAGAGCAACCTTGACGGTAAGCACTTGTTATCCGTTTACCTACGTTGGTCCCGCACCGCAACGCTATATTCTAGTTGCTTATTTAACGAATGAGACACTATATTAACTGTAAACTTAATATACAATTATTAAAACTAATCTTTATTGATAATGTTTTAATAATGCAAAAAGACAAGGCGAAGAGCTTTTACCTTGTCTTTTTGTGTCTAAAATTTTATACAATACTTTCGTAGTATAAGTTTATAAATGATACCTAGTTTATAGTTTAGCCCAGACAAGGATGTTATAAAAATCATTATTCTTCATAAGTTAGCTTATGAATGATTTCCTGATGCTGGGGATACTTATTTGTCAGATCACTTCTTTTAAACAGCTCAAAGTCTCTGAATTCAAATCCTGGCGATACCATGCAGCCAACCAGTGCATATCCCTTATTGTTCATAGCGGAACCAAAGATATAATCCTTTGGTACCAATACTTGAGGTTTTTCACCATGTTCAATATCAAGTCCAAGCTGTTCTGTAGTAAGCTCACCAGATGGGCTTATCATATAAATAGTAAGCGGGGAACCTGAATGATAGTACCACATTTCATCTGATTTTAATCTATGAAAATGTGATATTTCTCCGTCCCTAAGCAAAAAATAGATGCTTGTCCAAAGTAAGCGAGAACCTTCATAGTCAACTTGTAATTCATTCGAGGTTATATTTTCTTCTGATTTATGAATTTCTTTATAATAACCACCTTCGGGGTGGGCTGTCATGTTCAAACTTTTTATAAAATAATCTGCTGTATACATTTAAATATCCTTTCCAGTTGTCTTTATAGATTTCTCTTTCTCTGTATCTTCCTAAATTATTTTACGGATTTTGACCACTTTGTTTCTTATGCTCTATCCCCCAACGATTCATCTCATCAAGGATTGGCTTTAAAGATTGTCCAAGCTCTGTAAGAGAATATTCAACCTTTGGTGGTACTTCCGGATAAACTTTTCTATCAATTATTCCATCCAATTCCAGCTGACGCAGCTGTTGGGTCAGCATTTTCTGACTTATTCCGTGGATACCTTTACTAAGTTCACTAAACCTTTGAGTGCCATTATTGAATAGATTCCTTAGAATTAGCACCTTCCATTTGTGCCCGATTAAGTTGACAGTATGCTCAATAGGGCAGGATTTATCACAGGGCATTGTAATCACTCCAATCAAATATAATGCAATACTTACTATTTGGTTAGTATAGCACAAAATAGTGCCTTCTTGCAAAAAGATTGTAGGGATATTATAGTTTTTGTACAGCATCGATATTAAATTAGAGAGTTCTGATTGATGTTTGAAAATAGCTGAACATAAACTTTTGAGTTGAATGGATAGGAGTGACGAGTAATGAACAAAATTAATATTGATGATATTCTTGAATTTACCAGTGAAAGAAGTGCACGTAAGGCAATCTTTAAGGAAGGCCAGTTGGATACAGGACTTTTGCTTTATACACCAGAGCAGACAACACCGGACCATAAGCATACGGATATTGATGAAGTCTTTTATGTGATTTCTGGTGAAGGTACCATTACAATAAACCAGGAAGCAATTTCTGTGAAAGAAAAGGATGTGATTTTCTCGCCAAGGGGAGAGACACATGGCTTTTATAATACCAGCGATAGCAATTGGGTGGTTTTACAAATTAAGATCAGCTATTAAAAATCTGTGAGAATTACACTAATATAAGGAGTTTTATATTTAAGTAAAACTTTATTGTTGCCGTGATAAAGGAGTTATCGCTGGATGAAAAAGGAGGAATAAAATAATGTTTACACGAATAGACCATGTTGCATTTTCTGTAAAGGACAGACAAAAGTCAATTGATTTTTATGAAACTAACTTTGGGTTTAAGAAATATTTTGAGCACGATGTTCCTGGTGTATCGGACTTAGAAAAGGTTGTTTATCTTCAGTTAGGAAATACTGTGCTGGAATTCGAACATTGGACCAATGATAAGGAGAATAAGGGGTACCATTTCTGCCTCATAAGTGATGATTTTGATTCAGATTATCAAAGGCTTAAAAATGCGGGTATCCCAGTTGCTACAGAGCCGCATATTCCCGAACCCAGAACACCACAGGAAACAGGCTGGAAAAGAGTTGTTTTTCAAGGTCCGGATGGAGAATTAATTGAGTTTAGGGGGAATTAAAGGATAATTAAAAAAACTCTTGCTATGGAGTGAACTCCAGATGCTATTATATCAAAAAATAGAAAAGCAGGAGGAAGAATAAGATGTATTTAAATAATATTAATTCACCAAAGGATTTAAAAAATTTAAACGTAGAAGAGTTGAAGGGACTTGCTTCAGAAGTGAGGGAAGCCTTAATTTCTAAAATAAGCAATGCAGGCGGCCATATCGGACCCAATCTGGGGATGGTTGAAACTACAGTAGCAATGCATTACGTGTTTGATTCACCTACGGATAAGATTGTATATGATGTATCCCATCAGAGCTATCCTCACAAAATATTGACTGGCAGGAAGGATGCCTTCCTTGATCCTGCAAAATACCATGATGTAACAGGGTATACAAATCCTGAGGAAAGTGAACATGACTTTTTTATTGTTGGGCACACCTCCACCTCTGTTTCATTAGCAGTGGGTCTTGCAACAGGCCGTGATTTAACAGGTGGCACGGAAAATATTATTGCAGTTATTGGAGACGGTTCTCTAAGTGGCGGAGAAGCTTTTGAGGGATTAAATAATGCAGCAGAGCTGAATTCTAATATAATTATTATTGTAAATGATAATGACCAGTCAATCGCTGAGAATCATGGTGGTATGTATAAGGGACTCAAAGAATTAAGAGAAACCAATGGACAGAGCTCAAATAATTTCTTCAAGGCAATGGGACTGGATTATTATTATCTGGAAGAAGGACACGATATCGACAAACTAGTTACATTATTCCAGAATGTTAAAGATATCGACCATCCAGTGGTACTTCATATTCATACGATTAAAGGAAAGGGATTAAAATATGCAGAAGAGAATCGAGAAAAATGGCATGCAGGAGGCCCATTCAATATAGAAGACGGTTCGCAAAAATATGGAAGCTCACCTATAGATACCGTTGTCAGAGACTCTATTATGAATTTGATTGAGAAGAGAAAGGACGTAGTAGCTATTACTGCGGGAACCCCCACTGTTATGGGATTTACTCAGGAATATCGCAGGAAAGCAGGTAGGCAGTTTGTAGATGTAGGGATTGCTGAAGAGCACGCAGTTGCCATGTCCAGCGGTGTAGCAAAAAATGGCGGAACACCTATATTTGGCGTGTTCAGTCCCTTTATTCAGAGAACCTATGATCAGTTATCCTCTGACGTATGTTTGAATAATAGTCCGGCAGTATTCCTGATTTTCCTGGCTTCTGTTTATGGAATGAACAGCAATACGCATTTGGGGATCAGTGATATCCCAATGCTGTCCCATATCCCTAATTTGGTCTACCTTGCACCAACCAGTAAGGAAGAATATCTTGCAATGTTGCAGTATGCCACAACTCAAAAAAAACATCCGATCGCAATCAGAATGCCTGTAAGAATGAGAGAGACAGGAAAGGCGGATACTACGGATTATTCTTTAGTAAATAAATTTGAAGTCACAAGAAAAGGATCAGAGGTTGCAATCCTTGCACTTGGTAATTTCTATACGCTTGGAGAGCAGGTTGCATCCAAATACAAAGAAGTGACAGGGAAAGAGGCGACCTTAATCAATCCAAAGTTCATTACAGGTCTGGATGAAGAATTGTTGGAGGACTTAAAAGCCGACCACAAGCTGGTTATCACCTTGGAGGATGGTATCGTGGAAGGCGGCTTTGGTCAAACTGTTGCAAGCTTCTATGGTCCATCTGAAATGAAGGTAAAGAACTATGGTATCAAAAAAGGTTTCCCAACAGATTTTGATCCAGAGGAGCTTCTGAAGGAAAATGGAATTTCTGTGGAGCAAATCATAGAAGATATTAAAGGAATTATATAACTCACGTAACACGATCAACAGAAAACTTGTAAAACTATTTCTTTTGCTATCTAAGAAAGGGACTGTCCGCCATGGAAGTCCCTTTTTCTTTAATCCATGTTATTTTCTTGGTGCATACATAATAATCAGAACACCAATCAGTGCAATGAAAGCACCCAGGATATCATATTTATCGGGTTGAACTCGATCAACCTTCCACCCCCATAATACGGAAAGTACAATGAAAATACCGCCATAAGTAGCATACACTCTACCAAAGTTAGCATTTTGAGGTTGAAGGGTTGGTATTATTCCATATAAGATTAGTACCAGGGCACCAACAATACCGTAGACAAAGCTTTTTCCTTCTCTTAGCCAAAGCCAGACGAGGTAGCCGCCTCCTATTTCAAAAATTCCCGCTATGATAAAGTAAAAAAGGGACTTCATAATATCCATATAGTTCCTCCAGTTATTTCTTTTGTGCATTGTTACCGATTTTGTGGCATAACTAATAGTTTATTTAAGTGGCCCTTAAAGTTAGAATATTCTAAATTATAACTAATATGCCACTGGTTGTAAAGCTTGATTAGGTATAAGTAGTATTGATCTGATATATTTTAAAAATGCAAATGATTTGCAAATCTATTGACAAATGTTATGAGACAAATTATAATAGAAAAACGATAATAATCAAAATTTATTATAAGGAGATATTGAAATGGCAAAATGTAAATATACTGGAAAATCTGTAATGTTTGGTAATAATGTCAGTCATTCCAACAGAAAAACAAAGCATATGCAGAAAGCAAATATAAAGCGGGTTAGAATAATAGAAAATGGTACACCTAAAAGAGTATGGGTATCCACAACTGCGTTGAAATCAGGATTAGTAAAACGAGCTTAGTCAGGAGGCAAGAAATGCAAAGGACTTATAAAACGAAGAGTAAAAATCGAATTATAGAGTTTTTTAAAGAGAATAAAGGGAAGGTAGTCAGCGCAGCTGAAGTTCATAACTTCTTGAATCAAGAGAATAAAGTTGATTTAGCTACCATTTACCGGAACCTGGATAAGATGACAGTGGATGGGCTACTCATGAAATACAAGGATAGCCACGAAGATAAGGCAGTTTATCAGTATGTGGAGGACGGTGATAATTGTCATGAACATTTGCATATGCAATGCGTAAAGTGTGGTGATGTGAAACACCTGGAATGTGATTTTATGATGGAGATTAAGGAACATTTAGGGTCGCATCACCAATTTGGCTTGCAATGTTCAAAATCCATTCTGTATGGACTTTGTAACAATTGTAAGGATGAACAGGCAGTTATGATATGATAGTTGCTTTAATGGAGAAACAGGATGAAGAAGCGAATAGAAGATAAAATACCGGTCACTTTGGTTACTGGTTATCTGGGTTCAGGTAAGACCACCTTTATGAATGAGCTGCTCAAAATGCAGTCAGACAAGAAGGTAGCAGTAGTTGTAAATGATATGGGCAGCATTAATATAGATTCGGCTCTTATAAAAAACAGGTCTTTTGAAAAATATCCTGATATGGAATTAATCAGTATGCAGAATGGATGTATCTGCTGTACCTTACGGGATAAGTTTATGGATCAGATCATTGAGTTATCACACAAAGAAATAGATGCAATTTTAGTGGAAGCCTCTGGAATCAGTGATCCGGTATCCATTGCTGATATTTTCTGTACTTATGAGGAAACCAGTCCGGACACTATGGTTTATCTGGATTCCGTAATAACCGTTGTGGATGCAGACAGAATTTATACTGAATTTTTAGAAGCCCTGAATGATCGTGTGGACTCTGAGAAAAACAGGATAGAGCAGGAAGAAGAAGAAGAGGAAGAAGATCCGGATATCATTAATTTAATCACGGATCAGATTGAGTTTTGCAGTCTGATTTTACTTAATAAGTGTGACTTGGTGACAAAAGAACAGTTGGGTGAAGTAAAAGACATAGTTAAAATACTGCAGCCTGAAGCAAAAATAATTGAAACAGAATATGCCAGAGTTGGTTATGAAGACATCATTTCCCATACGCCTTATAATTATGAAACCATTAGAAGCTCTTCATTAATTAATAAGACCTTATATCGAAATAATCATGTGGATTTACACGAGGACGAAGGACATGAGGAATATGGAATATCTTCCTTTGTGTATCTGGAGCGTCGTCCTTTTCACTATGATAAATTTATGAATTTTCTTCAGGAGGATTATCCCGAAACCCTGATTCGTGCAAAGGGTTACATTTGGTTTGCAGATGATGATATGCATACACAATTATTTGAGCAGGCGGGTAGAAATGCGTCAGTTACAGAAATTTCAAATTGGGTTGCTGCTCTTCCTAAAGAAGACATGGAAGAAGCGATTGCTAAATACCCTGAGATTTTAGAGGATTGGGATGAGACCTTCGGTGATAGGATGAATCAGATCGTTTTTATAGGGAAAGGTTATTCTAAGGCAGATATCATAAATAAGCTTCAACAATGTCTTGAAGCAGATAAGTAGATAGGAAAGAAGGATAAATAGAATGGATAATAGAATGCCAATTACATTACTGACCGGTTTTTTGGGATCAGGTAAAACCTCGCTGATAAATCATGTGCTTTCTAATCAGGAAAACTATAAGGTTGCTGTTATTGTGAATGATATTGGTGAAGTAAATATTGATGCCGAGCTTTTAGAACGAAATGGTAAAGTGACTCAGGCGGATGACAGTCTAATTGCATTATCCAATGGATGCATCTGTTGCAGCTTGAAAGTAGATTTAATCAAGCAAATAGTACAACTTATTGATGAAAACTCTTTTGATTATATTCTTATAGAAGCAAGCGGTGTTTGTGAACCACTTCCGATTATTCAATCAATTGCTATGCTTGATGGGACAATGGATAAAGAAAAACTGCCAAATATTTGCCGACTTGATAATGTGGTATCCGTTGTTGATGCAAAAAGAATGGTAGATGAGTTCCTGGAAGGTAAAGCTCTTATTAGGGAAGATATTGAGGAAGATGACGTAGAGAGCCTCATTATTCAGCAAATTGAGTTTTGTAATACAATCATTCTGAATAAGGTTTCGTCTATTACAGAAGAGGAGAAAAAAGAGGTTCTAGCTATTGTCAGAAAACTTCAGCCAGAAGCCAGAATAATTGAAACTGATTATGGAAAAGTCGAAGTGTCGGACATCTTAAATTCCTATGCATTTAATCTCGAAGAGGTAGAAACCTCGCCCGGTTGGATGAAACTGTTTATCAAAGAAATTGATGAAAATGAACATCAGCACGAGCATCACCATGAGGAACATCATCATCACGAACATCATGATGGATGTCAATGCAAAGATAACCATCAGGAAGAAGGTTGTTGTCACCACCATCAGGAAGAGGAACATGAGGGGGGTGATCACCACGAACATCACCATCACCATGATCATCATCATGGGTATAATGGTGAAACAGATGAATATGGTATCGGTAATTTTCTTTATTATGTAAGGAGACCTTTTAATCCCCAAAAATTTGAATATTGGGTAAATACCAGATGGAGAAAAGGAATATTACGATGTAAAGGTCTGCTTTGGTATTCAGATGAAAGAAATGAAGTTCAGGTCTTTGAACAGGCTGGAAAACAATTTGATATAACAACCACTGGATGCTGGATTGCAGCATATTCAAATGAAATGCAGGAAGAACTTAGATTAGTAAATCCTAAGAGATTTGATAATTGGGATGAAAAATATGGGGACAGGATGATCAAACTTGTTTTTATAGGTAAGAATCTTGATAAAGATAGTATCTGCAAGGAATTGGATGAATGCCTGGATAATTAGTATTAAAGAGCGTGTTGCAAAAACTAACATTTACAGTTAGATTGCAGCACGCTCCTTTTTTGGATATAAAAAATAGGACATCCATGTAAATGTCTTTGGCTTTGTATTCGCTCTTTGTTTTTAATATATGCAGTATAAGAACTTGATATTTAGTTAGTCATATTCAGGTCATATTAATAAGGTATATTAGGGGTGTTACAACAAAAACTGAACGCATGAGCGTTAGAATGGAGAATTATAATGAGTGAAAAAAAAGTAGCAGTAAGATATTTATCAAAGTCAGGCAATACAGGAAAGTTAGCAAATAGAATTGCCAAAACAGCTGGATGCAAAGCTGAAACGATTGACGTTGGAATTAATGAAGAGGTAAATATTTTGTTTTTAGGTGCTTCTGTATATTGGGGAGGTATAGATAAAAAGGTTAAACAATTTATTAAAGGCTTAGACAAAAATAGAATAGGAAAGGTTGTTATTTTTTCAACGTCAGCTCTTGCAGAAAGGGGTTATCCTGAAATAAAAAAATGTCTTGTTGAAAATGGAATACAAGTAGCAGAAGAAGAATTTTATTGCAGAGGACAATTTACAGCACTGCATATAGGAAGACCGGATGAAAAAGACTTAGCAGCTGTAGAAAAATTTGCAAGAAATGCTATAAAATAAGGGGATTGTTAAAACCTAATTGACCCGGAAGAGGTATCATATTTAACTGTAACAACTTGGATTAAAAAAGCTTGGAGGGTTAAAATGAAAGTAGAAGTTGATATTTCCTCATTAAAAGCACATCAACAGCAAGAGATTGATGGAGCGGTTCTGTACCAAAGGATAGCCGGACTGATGAAAAATCCCGGTGAGCGTGAAACATTACTTGCCATTTCGAATGAAGAATATAAACATGCTGCAATATTTGAACAATATACAGGGTGTAAGATCAAACCACGCCGTTTTCGGATATTTTTTTATGTATTAGCTGCCCGAATCCTTGGGTACACCTTTGTAATAAAATTGCTGGAGAAGGGCGAAGACATAGGGATTAAGGCTTATGAAAATGAAATCGGAAAAATTCCTGAATTGAAGAAAATATTAGAAGAGGAAGAAATTCACGAGGAGAAACTGCTTAGTATATTGGATGAGGAACGCCTGCACTACGTGGGAGATATGGTATTGGGCATGAATGATGCACTAGTAGAGCTTACTGGTGCATTGGCTGGATATACGCTTGCAATGCAAAACACGCATATTATAGCGATGGCAGGTTTGATTACAGGAATTTCTGCGACGCTTTCCATGACTGCTTCAGGCTATCTGTCATCCCGTGAGGCAGATAAAAATAGTGCAGTCAAGTCATCTGCTTATACAGGTGCCGCATATTTGATAACCGTTGCATTACTTATTATTCCCTATTTGTTTATTCCAGTTGAGGGATATATGTGGGCTTTGGGAATAACCTTAATCATAGCCATTGCTATCATAGCCTGCTTTAATTTTTATATCTCAATTGCAAAGAGCAGACCATTCCGTCGCAGCTTTTTAGTTATGGCAGGTATCAGTATGGGGGTAGCTATGATTTCCTTTATTGTTGGACTTGTTGTTAAAAATGTCTTAGGAATCGATATATAAAATACAACAAAAGAAAAACTGAGCTGCAAAAGGCATTTTAATGATTAAGAATTAGTTGACTTACAGCGATCACATAACCCTGATAATATAAAGTTTGCATCTGTGATATCTAAATCATATTTTTGCATCACTTTCTGATTAATTTTCAAATACTCGGAATTTATTTCAGTATCATCGATATCCACCATGCTATTGCACTTACTACATTTACAATGAATATGAAGAGGTTTTTGATTATATAATTTTAGCTCATAATAAGTTACTCCATTTACTGGTATTTCTTTAAGAATTCCATATTTATAGAAAATACTCAAGTTGCGGTATACGGTTGCTAAGCCTATTTTTTTATCTTTTAGGTTTTTGTGTATTTCTTCTGCTGTCATATGTACACCTGAATTAATTAATTCAGTTAATATCAATCTGCGTTGAATGGTATCTTTAATCCCCTTTGTTATAAAAAATTCCTTGTATAAGAATGTATTTTGTTCCATTTAGCTGCCTCGCTTTCATTATATATACCTACAATAAAGTATTACTATGACCTGAATATGACGATTGTGAGCAAAGCAGTTAAAAAATGAGATAAGACAGCAATCATGGATACCTGATGAACAGGAACTTGATTTGATTGATAAAATGTATCGACTGGACAATAAAGACCCAAACTGTAATAATTAATATAAGAAAGGCAGGTGCGGCTATGTTTGCGATTCTGGTTGTAGAAGATGATGAAACCTTAAATAAAATGATGTGTGCAAAATTAAAACAGGAAGAGTACAAGGTATTCCGGGCTTTTGACGGAGAAGAAGCTCTGAATGTCATGGATAAAGAGCATATAGACTTGATAATAAGTGATATTATGATGCCGAACATGGATGGATATGAGCTGACAAACGAACTTCGGAGTGCATCCTTTAAAATTCCGATTTTAATGATTACTGCAAAAGACCAGATGGAGGATATGGAAAGAGGGTTTGCTGCAGGAACCGATGATTATATGATAAAGCCCATTAATATGAAAGAGATGGTATTACGTATAAAGGCTTTGTTAAGAAGAGCACAGATAGCAAATGAAAAAAAATTGATGATTGGTCAAACGATTTTGGATTATGATGCATTAACGGTACAGACAAAAGAGAAACTGTATGAAATGCCTCCCAAGGAGTTTTATCTGCTTTTTAAACTAGTAAGTAATCCAAATCGAATATTTACAAGGCTGGAATTGATGGATGAGATATGGGGAATGGATACAGAGATCGACGACAGAACAGTGGACTCTCATATTAAGAAACTAAGAAGAAAGTTTGAAACCTGTCCTGACTTTGAAATCATAACGATTAGAGGGCTGGGATATAAGTCAAAAATATAAGTTAGGAAGTATCGAAAATGAGGAAAACAAGGTCTAAAAGGAATTTTCGGCTGTCATTAAGAATCTATATTGCGATTATCTCCATTGTTACGCTCTGCTTAGCATGCTGTATCTCCTGTATTATAGTGATTGCTGGAATGAAGTTCTTATACCAGGGAGTGTTCACTTTGCAGGTGGCGGTGGTGATGTGTCTGATTGTATGCATATTGACCATGCTGATTGGAGGAATTGCGTTGTGGGCAGTCAGCAGGCAGCTAACAAAATCGCTTCTGAATATTAGTAATGCAGTAAAGAAGATTGCCCAGGGAGACTTTTCAGTAGTGATAAACTGCAATCTGCCTGCGCGTGGAAAATATAAGTATACCAACGAAATTGACGAACTGACAGACAATGTAAACAAGATGGCAGCAGAATTAAAAGGCATGGATTATTTACGTAAGGATTTTATGAGCAACGTATCTCATGAAATTAAAACTCCGGTTGCTGCAATAACAGGCTTTACGGAAATTCTTTTAGATGGAGGATTATCAAAGGAGGATGAGAAAGAATATCTGAGGCTGGTTAATCAAGAGTCAGTACGCCTTTCCAGACTTTCGGGTAATATGCTTCGAATGTCGAGACTGGATAATCAGGCAATTGTTTTTAAAAAAGATAGAATACAACTGGATGAACAGATACGAAAATGTATTATTATTTTAACTGAAAAATGGTCTGAACATGAGATTAGTTTTGAACTTAATCTCGAAAAAATTAAAATCATAAGCGATTATGATATGCTTTTTCAAGTTTGGATTAATTTGTTAGATAATGCCATTAAATATTCCGATGTAGTGTGCAAGATATATGTAACTATAAAGCTTTTGGATGATAATTATGTTAAGGTTTGTGTTCGTGATGAAGGTATCGGTATCAGCGAAGAAAAAATAACTAGAATTTTTGATAAATTTTATCAATGTGAAGAATCCCATAAGAAAAACGGAAACGGCCTTGGATTATCCATTGTAAAGAGGATAATTGAATTGCTTCATGGAGTGATTGAATGCGAAAGTAAAATAGGCCAGGGAACAACGTTCACAGTCGTTATTCCATTAATAGAGAATTTTTAGCACAGATAAAACTAGCTTTAATTATATATTTTAGAAATAACTCCATCATTCGAAAATAGTGCACTATTTTCAAAATTTACCATCTTTTTTTCACTTGGCAGCAATGCTACTATTTACGTGTAGCAAATAACATTTCCAAGGGAGGAAAGAAGTATGAGAAAAATATGGGCACTCGCGCTTGTGACGGTAATGGTACTTACCATGTTTGCAGGCTGTAGTAACAAAAAGAATGAGCCAACGGTTACAGACAAGGGGACAACCAATACGGACAATACAGCTACAGACAAACCGGAGGCAACTAAGGCTCCAGAGAAAGTAACGCTTAAGTTATTTTCTAACCTGCCAGACAGAAAGAATGGACAGGGTTTGGTGGAGCAGATGATTATTGATGAGTATATGACAGCGAATCCCAATGTAACTATTCAAGTGGAAGCATTGGATGAAGAATCATATAAGACAAAATTCAAAGCTTATGCAATGGACGGCATGCCGGATGTAGTTAGTATCTGGGGTCAGCCTTCCTTCTTAGGGGAAGTATTGGATGCAGGAGTTCTTGCAGAACTGAATGAAGCGGATTATGCGGATTATGGATTTGTATCCGGCTCACTAGAAGGCTTCAAAAAAGATGGTAAGCTTTATGGACTTCCAAGAAATACAGATATTATGGCATTCTATTATAATAAGAAGATGTTTGAGGATAATGGATGGAAGGTTCCTGCTACCTACGAAGAGCTTTTAGCACTTAGTGCAGCAATTAAAGAAAAAGACATTGTTCCAGTTGCTATGGATGGCGGCGACGGATGGCCAATGGCTATTTATTTAACCGATTTATTAGTTCGTATTGAAGGCAAAGATGCAGCTGCACTCATTAACAAGGCAGTTGGGGCAGGAGATTTCTCCGATCCTAAATTTACACAGGCAGTTGATTTATTAGTTCAGTCAGCAGAGGCAGGTATGTTCCAGACCGGTTACGATTCACAGGATTATGGTACTGCAATGAACTTATTTACCAATGGTCAGGCAGCAATGTTCTATATGGGTAGCTGGGAGTCCTCCATGGCTTTAAATAATGATATTGCGGAAGACATCAGAAACAATGTAAGAGCATTTACCATGCCTGCAATCAGTGGTGGTAAAGGTACACAGAACGATATTGCAGCTTGGAACGGCGGCGGTTATGCAGTAGCAGCAGACTCCAAGGTAAAAGACGAAGCAATTAAATTCTTAAACTTCATGTATCAACCAGATAAGTTATCAAAATATGGCTGGGAGAAAGGTGTTGGTATGTCAGCACAGGATCAGTCAGCTTATATGTCAGGAAATGAAACAGAATTACAAAAGACCTTCACCGATATATTAAAGAATGCAACAAGCGTATCAGGAACACCAATTAATGACTGTGGACCTTCTGCTTTCAAAGCAGCTATCGAAAGTGAGATTCAAAGCGTTTCTAATGGAACCTCTACCGTTAGCGATTTCCTTGCAAAAATCGGCGAGGCATGTAAGTAAACGCTTATAAAATGGCTGTCTTTCTTATGAGGGCAGCCATTTCCCTATCTCTCCTTCGACATCTAACACAGTATAATGGAGGAATTTATGAAAAAACTTTACAGTAATAAATTGGTCATTTTCAGCCTGATATTACCGGGATTATTGCTCTTTCTGCTTGCCATATTGGCTCCAATCTGTTTAAGCGTCTATTATGGCTTCACAGATTATTCAGGAATGGGTCAGGCAGAATTCATCGGATGGGACAATTATGTGAATTTAATGTCCGATGAAACCTTTCACAGAGCACTGATTAACTCACTTCTTCTGGCAATCGGATTTATTGTAATCCAACATCCCATTGCAATCGTGGTGGCAGCAGTATTGGATAAATTACAGGGTAAGGCAGAGGGGTTCTTCCGATGTGTTTACTTTATCCCTAATGTTATTTCTGTTGCGGTAATCGCATATTTGTGGAAATTCATCTATAATCCGGATTTCGGTTTATTAAACAATATTTTGAAAGGGCTGGGTTATCAGGGAAAGATCAACTGGTTCAGTGCAGATACGGCAATCTGGTCAGTTTTGATTGTACTCATATGGCATGGTTTCGGATGGGGTATGTTAATCTATTATGCAGGGATTAAGAATATTGATCCGGTACTTTATGAAGCTGCCTCTATAGATGGTGCAAGCTCAAAGCAAACCTTTATGAGAATTACCTTACCATTG
>JASGEU010000169.1:0-5436 GCA_047606065.1 Mobilitalea sp. | reverse complement strand
ATCAGCAAAAGAAGCGCAGACTGTAGTTAGTATGCAGAATGAGGCAGTTAGCCAATCCATTGACGCATTTGGTAATATGAACGCAGGGATAGAAAGATTAATTGCTAATCTATCTGTAATAGGTTATAACATGAAGAATATGGAGATTGCAAGAGAAGGAACTTTAATGGCGGTGGAAAATATCTCTGCAATTGCAGAGCAAACGTTAGCAAACTCTAATACAATTGAAGATACTGTATATGAACAAGCAAGATCAGTGATGACTCTTGATAATGCTTCGAATGAAATGAGTGAGAACGCAAAAGAATTGAATGAAGCAATACATATATTTCGTATTTAATGTTTAGAATGTTGAAAAACATAGCTTTTGGTCATTGTGACCTTATTGTTTTAATTTTTGAAATATTTTTGTATAAATCATATAAAAGGCTATTGCATTTTTGAAAAATTATGGTAATATAATTTTATGGTAACGTTACCGAAATCGTTACCGATAACGTTGCCAATATATAAAACTGAAATAGCATCAAAGCTGTTTCATTAGAGAAGGAGAGGAAGTCATGAAAAAATTTAGTAAAATAGTAGCAATCCTCCTAGCACTTGTTATGATAATGGGATCATTAGCAGGCTGCGGTAACAAGGAAAATGGTAAGGTTTCAGATGAGGGAAGTAAAAACACAGATACTACGGCAGGGGACACCAAAGAACCAGAAGTAAGTAATACAGAGGAAACAGTAGATGAAATTTATTATTTAAATTTCAAACCCGAAATTGCAGAGGTGTATGAAGCCATTGCAGCTGATTACGAAGCCGAAACTGGTATCAAGGTTAAGGTAGTTACAGCAGCAAGTGGTACCTACGAGCAAACCTTAAAGTCTGAAGTAGCAAAATCAGATCCTCCGACCATTTTCCAGATTAATGGACCTGTAGGTTATGAAGCATGGAAAGATTATTGTGCAGATTTAAGCGGAACTGATTTATATGCTGCATTATCCGATCAGAGTCTTGCGGTTAAATCAGGTGAAGGTGTTTATGGTATACCTTACGTAGTTGAGGGGTATGGTATCATTTATAATAACGCGATCATGGATAAATATTTTGCTTTAGCAGATAAGGCAACTACCTATACTTCTATGACAGAGGTTAATAACTTTGCAGCATTAAAGGCAGTGACAGAAGATATGACTGCCCATTTGGATGCACTTGGAATTGAAGGTGTATTCGCTTCCACATCCTTAAGTGCCGGTGAACAATGGAGATGGCAGACACATTTGGCTAATATGCCGCTGTTCTATGAATTTAAAGATAACACTGCATTTGACAGTACAGTTTTAGCAGGTCTTGCTGCAAATGAAATCGAATTCAAATATGCAGAAAACTTTAAGAATATTTTTGATTTATATACTAACAATTCAGCATCTGCAAAAGGACTTTTAGGCAGTAAAACAGTAAATGACTCTATGGCTGAATTTGCACTTGGTCAGGTTGCAATGGTACAGAATGGTAACTGGGCATGGTCACAGATTAGTGGTGTAGAAGGTAATGTTGTTCAGTCTGAAGATATTAAATTTTTACCTATTTATACTGGAGTGGCAGGGGAAGAATCTCAAGGTTTATGTGTTGGTACAGAGAACTATTTTGCAATCAACAGCAAGGTATCCGAAGCTAAGCAGAAAGCATCCATTGATTTTATCACCTGGTTATTCTCCAGTGATACAGGTAAGGATTATGTTACCAACCAGTTAGGTTTTATTGCTCCGTTCACCACCTTTAGTGATGATGAAAAGCCTACTGATCCATTAGCAAGAGAAGTATTGGCATGGATGGAGAAGGATGGTATTTCTTCCGTAGGCTGGACTTTCGCAGCGTTTCCTAGTGAAGAATTCAAGAACTATTTTGGTGATGCATTGCTTGAGTATGTTCAGAATGGTAAGACCTGGGAAGAAGTTGTAACAATTGTGAAAGATTCCTGGAAATCAGAAAGAGCAAAATAAAGATAATAGCAACTTAAGTATCACTTACTTTAGAGACTAACAACATAGATAAAAATATTTATGATATATGTGTAAGTGTGATACATAAGAATATGGTAAACTAAGAGATCGAGGAATGTTTCAAAATACATCTTTTGTTTTGAAACATTCCTCAATCTCGGTATCACACATTTACAGGCATTTCCCTTGCTTATGTGTAATGTCACATGATATGGAGTTGATAATATATGCTAAGACATAATAAAAGATATTTTCCTATATTTATATTGCCCACGTTAATTGCATTTATTGTTGCATTTATCCTGCCTTTTCTCCTGGGTATAGTACTGTCCTTTACAGAATTTACGACGGTTATTGATGCACGTTGGGTTGGTATTAAAAATTATAAAGCAGCATTTGCAAATAAAGAATTTCTAAATGCATTATGGTTTACTGTCAAATTTGCAGTAACAGCCGTTTTGACCATTAATGTGTTTGCCTTTCTGCTTGCATTACTTTTAACTAGAAAGATAAAGGGAACCAATCTATTTCGAACGGTATTTTTCATGCCTAATTTAATAGGTGGCATTGTTTTAGGCTATATATGGCAGTTAATTATTAATGGTATCTTATATAATTATGGAGTCACTCTAACGTATTCGCCGACCTTCGGCTTTTGGGGAATGATTGTATTAATGAACTGGCAAATGATTGGTTATATGATGGTGATTTACATAGCCGGTATTCAAAATATACCAAAGGATGTCATAGAGGCTGCAAAAATTGATGGAGCAGGTGTTCTGCAGACTTTAAGAAGTGTAACAATACCATTAGTAATGCCTTCCATTACTATTTGTTTTTTTCTTACGATGTCAAATTCCTTTAAGCTTTTCGATCAGAATCTTGCATTGACTGCAGGTGCTCCCTCCAAGAAAACGGCTATGTTAGCACTGGATATCTTTAATACCTTTTATGCTTCTATTGGAAGCGAAGGGGTTGGGCAGGCAAAAGCAGTCGTATTCTTTTTAATTGTCGCTGTTGTTGCATTTGTCCAACTTAGAATAACCAGAAACAAGGAGGTGGAAAACTAATGACGAAAAAGAAAATGGTGGATACAATACTCTTTCTTATTATTAGTTTATTATCCTTGCTTTTTTTATCACCCGTATTCATCGTACTTATAAATTCCTTTAAGGGTAAGTTTTTCATCAGCAAAGTACCCTTTAAACTTCCGGATAAAGAAACCTTTGTCCAACTTGACAATTATGTAAGTGGCATTGATAAGACAAAATTTATTCATGCAGCAGGATGGTCCTTCTTTATAACAATTTGTTCGGTAGCTGTAATTGTCTTTTTTACTTCAATGACCGCCTGGTATATTACCAGAGTAAAAAGCAGATTTAATCAAACTTTGTATTATATCTTTGCTTTTTCTATGATTGTGCCATTTCAAATGGTAATGTTCACAATGACGAAGGTAGCAAATATGCTTCATCTGGACAACCCATTTGGTATTATTATTGTATATTTGGGTTTTGGTGCTGGCTTATCCGTATTCTTATTCAGTGGGTTTGTAAAATCCATACCGGTTGAACTGGAGGAAGCAGCAATGATTGATGGCTGCAATCCGATTTCTACCTTTTTTCGCGTAGTAATGCCCGTGCTAAAACCAATTTCCATAACAGTAGGTATTTTAAATACCATGTGGATTTGGAATGATTATTTGCTGCCATATTTACTAATTGGAACTGAATATAAGACAATTCCAATTGCAATTCAATATCTCAAGGGCGGTTATGGTTCCATCGATATGGGAGCGATGATGGCGATGTTGGTATTGGCGATCGTACCCATAGTTTTATTTTATCTGACTTGCCAGAAGTATATTATTGAAGGTGTGGTGGCAGGTGCAGTGAAGGGTTAATTTGAAGGCTACAGTAGTCCTGATTGCATTTTCTTATTAGAATTGGTATAATGCTATATCATGTCAAATGCAAAGGAAGAGTACTTATGGAATCTACTACAATTAAAGATATCGCCAGAATATGTGGAGTAGGTGTCAGCACGGTGTCCAGAGCGATTAATAATCATCCGGATATTAATGACGAAACAAAACAGCTGATAATGCAGGCAATTAAAGAGCATAATTATATTCCCAATAACAGCGCAAGGAATTTAAAACGCTCGGAGTCTAATACAATTGCTGTGTTAATTAAAGGTATCAGTAATCCATTTTTCAATAACATGCTGAAGGTATTTGAGAATGGTATTGAAAAAATGAAATATTCTTTTCTATTGCATAGAGTGGAAGAGCATGAGGATGAGATAGAGGTAGCACTTTTACTTGAAAAGGAAAAACGCTTAAAAGGAATTGTTTTTCTTGGAGGTTTCTTTTCACAGTCTGAAGATAAATTAAAGCAATTAACGGTTCCCTTTGTTCTAAGTACAGGTGGAGTTTCTGAAAAGATTGATAAGCAATGTTATTCCTCTGTTACGGTAGATGATGCCAGGGAGAGCTATAAGATGGTGGATTATCTTTGTAAGCTTGGTCATAAGAGAATAGCGACTATATCTGCACCACCTATGGAAGAAAGCATTGGTAAACTTCGATTAGAGGGGTATATGAATGCATTAAAGGACAATGGTCTTAACTGCGATCAGGAGTTAATCAGATACTTAAAGGATGACTGTTTAGAGACCTTTTCCATGCAATATGGCTATGAAGTGACAAAGGAACTTATTAGGTCAGAGATTGATTGCACAGCAATATTTGCGATTTCAGACAGTACAGCGGTAGGAGCTTGTAAGGCAATCTTTGAATCAGGAAAGAGAATTCCGGAAGATTATTCCGTTGCCGGATTTGATGGTATGGAGATATCTTTCTATTATCATCCGTCAATTACAACCATCAGGCAGCCGGTAGAAGAGATGGCGGAGGAGACAATAAGAATTCTATTTGATCTAATAGAGGGTAATTTGAATAGGGAAAGTAAGACTTTTTCAGCAGAGCTGGTAATCGGACAATCTACTCGTGAGTTATAAATTATAGATAATGTGATTATTAATTGTCATATATAAAAGCCTTTGTAGGTAATAAGATATTTTTATTACTTACAAAGGTTTTTACATTCCCAATCATTATGTCTGTAACTTAAGATATAGCTCGGACGGATTAAGATAAAATTAATAGAATTTTAATGGGAAAAGCAATGGAATTATAGTATGATATTTTTATGTAATCGGTATATACATTATTTATACTGATGAATCAGTATATTGGAGTTATCGGATAATTAATTACCTTGGAGGAATTAGGATGAATGGTTTTATGAATGGTATTCGTAAATTTATGTATGGGAGATATGGGTTAGATCAGTTTACAAGAGCACTAATTGTAATTGCATTATTGTTATCAGTTCTTGGCTCCTTTGGTAGAAATCCAATTCTGGTATATGGCTCTTAT
>JASGEU010000168.1:0-17329 GCA_047606065.1 Mobilitalea sp. | reverse complement strand
TTGGAAGAAACCCATTGCCAAAGTAGGAACCTTGTCAACCACGGTATATTCGATCCAATCCCGTGGTTGAAAAGGTTCCTACTTTGGCAATGGGTTTCTTCCAATTGGGATTCCCATGATCCTCTTCTTCCTCATCTCCCCCTGATAAGTCAGCAGGTTCCTCGCTTACCTGCTCCACTACCTCGTCCGGAAGTACCAGATCGGGTAATTCAGCTATCTTTGCCGGTTCCGGAGGTTTGGGAGTTACTTTTTCATCCTCTTGTCCCTGTCCCACTGGCGTAGGAGCAATCCCCTCTTCTTTCTCTTCTTTCTCTTCTTTCTCTTCTTTCTCTTCTTTCTCTTCTTTCTCTTCTTTCTCTTCTTCCTCATCCTCCTGATCTTCTTTCTCAGGCATCTCTGTAACAGTAGGAGCAACTGTTGGTATTACAGTTACTGTAGGAGTTGGTGTAACCTCAATTTCCTCTAACTGACTATCTTCATTTCCTTGGATTTCTTCCCTGATATCGTTACTATTATTTTGACCAGCATTATTAACCTGGATAATAATCGGTGTTGGCGTTGGTGTCGCTGGTATTTCTGTTACAGGTATTTCTGTTGCTGTCACTTCTTCAGGTGTGGCATCCTGCTCATTCTCTAACAGCTCTGCCTTATCATATAATCCAAGCTTCTCTAAGAAATCATAGTAAGTATAAGTCTTACCGTTAACAGTAAGCGTGGAAGCACTATTCAACGGTTCAATTATGTATGGACTAAAAGCACCTCCGCTTTGACTGTAATAACGGATTTCAGTCTCCATAAAATGTATAACGGAATTTGCGGGTATATTTTTCTCAACAAAAAAACTTCCTGCTACATCAATTGACATGGTGTTAATGTATAACCCATTTACCAGGCTTAATAAGATGAACTCCTCGCGATAAGCCCTTTCCATATCCGGGTTAAAACTAACCCCATCATTAATATATAGTCCACTGTAGGTTGAAACACTCTCAAAGTCATCTGCGATAAGACTTGCTGCACTATTAATATTCAGGAGGGTTGAACCTCCATTTACAAACAGAGGATATGCGTCTTCAACCTTAGTTTTCTCTTCACCCATATAATAACTGCCGCTCTTTTTATATACGATATCAGAGGTGTTAAAGGCAATTGCTTCATATTCTGCATCCACCAGGCTCATTGTTGAATTAAAAAGGTTCTTCGTAATGGAATTCTTACTGATTGCATAACCGTCATTATCCATAATCAGAAAAGTTGTGTAGTGATTTAATCTGACAATGCCAATGGTGGATAGCAATACAGTAAATACAAGAAAATAGAGGAGGCCTATGATTATCCTGTTTTTTTTCATAAACGTTCACCTTTCTATTCAGCGTTCCTTAGTAAAGACGGCTCTGAAAATAATATTTGTTCCTGTCCATCCGGACGATATAAAATATCCTGATTAAGATTAATTTTATTATTACTAAACATTGCTATTACTTCTTGATATCCGTCCAGCTGATAAGTCAAATATTCCTTATCCGTATAGTCATAGACTTCCAGTTTTCCATCCACTGTTACTGTCACACTCGATAAAGGTGTAATTGCAATACTTTCCTCACCCCAACTAAGGTCCGTTTCATTAAAGAATATATACGTATCCTGTCCGTCAAATAAGATAATATCTCGATAGGTCCTCTTTACATCCCCCATGGTGGTGTAGACGATTTCATCCTGATAGAACACTTCTGTCATGGCGGATAATTTATTCATCTGATACTTACTGGGTTGAACTAATACATAATCCGCAGGCAATAACAGCTTATTTTCCTGCGCAAAGTACATTGGTGCACTTTCTAATAGATAGCGTCCTTCTTCATTCTCCATAAAGTACCCCTGATTAGTTAGATAAAAGTTCTTATTGCCGAGGTAATCATAACGATTTTCGATAAAATATTGATAAAGCTCACTGTTCAAGGTAACTTTATCAGGCTGCTGTGAGTCAATGGCATTATCGTTAATAAGGTGATTATAAAAGGCATCGTAGGATAAATCAGTATTGTTTATCTCGATCTTAGCCATAGAATCCGTCATGTAAATTTTAGAAATTTTCAACTTATTGTCATGTAAATTGCAATAAGAAATCTCATTTTCACTAAACTGGATGATTGAATTTATTTCTATTCTTTCTGTGGTGTCACCATTTAAAATATCAATTCTCTGACTAGTCAGGTAATAGCCGTTTGGTAATTCCAGAAGGATGATATTTTTATCACCGTCTCTATGTTTTTGCTGGTTAAATACCTTACCCTCGCTTAGATAGGTATTCGGAGCCGCTGAAATCTTTTCGTAAGAATCGGTTACTAAGATAAAATAGCTATGATACAAATAATAATAAGCACCGTTATCGATTAACAAAGGGTAATCTTTATTTATTTGCTGGCGGCCTTTCTGTGACTGACCTTCTTGAAGAAAATAATCATTTCCTTCCTGAACAAGCTTACTGTTCTCTGTAAACTCAAATAATGCTTTATTTCTTGCTTCCTCTGTACTTACTCCTGTCATCAGGTCAGTAATCCGGTTATTCACCATAGCCAGCCCAGATCCTTCCAATTGCATAGGAGAGTCGTTCTGTTCCTCCTCTTGTTCCGTTAAGGAAACTACAACTATAGAAGCGGTTATAAAGACGATTGCAGCAAGAATGACTGAAATTAAGGTGTACTTCTTAAAAAATCCATGTAACTTACGAACTGTCATTTTTATCTCCATTCCGCCGCCAGCGGCGGTACAACCTTCTGCTATTTAAGGTCCTCCAAAAGATTTGGCTGTAAAAACAGCATCATCTCCTGTCCATCTTTTTGGGACATAATATCAGTACTTAGATTAATGGCAACCCCGGAAGCCAATGTAGTAACAACATTGCATATATTGGTATCCAGCATTACGTAGCTATCATTTTCGCGATTATAAGCTTCAATTGATTGATTATATTTAACCCTGATATAAGAAAAGGGCGATAAATTCATTGTTTGATCTTCCCAGGTTATGGTTATTGGTTCAAAGAAGGTATAGGTATCTCTGCCGTCATACAGGAAAAAGTCAGCAACCTTTATTGTGGTCTTCTCATCTTCTACATAATACTTCCCATCTTTTTCATACAGGCAGCTCATATTTGCTATTCTGTTGGTCAGCGATAATGTAGGCTGGACGATGGATATAACCGTAGGTATCAGGATTTTATTCTCATTTACATAGTAAAGAGGTGTATCCATAAGTTCATACATCTGCTCCTTATTCTCCAGAATGCAGGTTAAACCTGATTTCGAAATGGTTTTCTCTCCAGCATATACTGTCTTTCCATCCTGTGAATACTGATATACATCTTGAGTAATGGTCTGTACATCTACACGATTCAAATAATAATATGGAACCAGTGTCATAAGAACACCTGTAAATAGTAGAAGCGCCTGCTGTCCTATTCCTCTGTAGTTTAATTTGAGTGTTTTATCTCTATTCCCGACAATACCTCTAACACATAAGATGCTGCAATATAAGGTAGTTGCAATAATAAAAATAACAATTACCACCTGCATCGCTACCAGAATTCCTTTCACCTGAATCCCTGTTAAATAAGTTCGAATTAAATTACTTGAATATAACTCCCCATAAATAACAGCGGTATAAAGAAGATCAAATAACAACACTCTTAAATCAGCAGCTAAAATATGCAGGACAATGGTCAGCAAAGCACCGTACAGGATATGTGTAATCTCTAATTTTGTAGAAAAGATGACAACAGACCAAAGAAACAACATGCGAATCAGGACCAAAGACAGTGCAATTAGCTTCTCTCTCTTTATTCCTATGAAAACCCCATAAAATCTTAAGGTTATTGATTGCCATTTAATAAATCGTGCTCCCGCTATCCCTGCAAAGCCAAGCAATACAACTATAAATACTGTGAAAAATATGTAATTTCCATAAGAGCCCAAGGTACTGATTATCTCACTCCACATGAGAGTCCTCCTTAATCAGAAGCTTAAATACATTATTTTTCATAACATAAAATCCTCTGACATTATCAAGGGTAACTTCTTCTTCCTCCGAGATAACTACCAGTTTACCCTCCAGCTCACCCACCACAGGCATATAATCCACCATCATGAGAAGGTTATATTCCTTGCTGACCAGACGTATTATCTTTACATTATGATAAATTTGAAACCCATTTTGGAAACTGATAATGATAACCTCAATCGATTTTTTTATTTCCCTAGCTTCCTTCGCCATCTTATATCCTCTTTCCTAAAACCAATTATTCATTTAGTTTTGAGACTTTATAATCATGAAGATTACCTATATAGGAAAATCTATTTTCATCGGTGGTATCATATTTACCTGCAAGAATTGCTTCGACGTCATCTAACACGTCACTGATATTAACAAATTTACCAGGAATATTAGTAAACTGCTCTGCTATAAACATAGGTTGTGTAAAATAATTACGCAGCTTTCTGGAACGGAAGAAAATGTTATAGTCCTCAGTTGACAGCTCTTCAATACCCAGTACCGCAACGATTTCCTCCAGCTTTTGATACCTGGACATATAACGGACAACTTCCTGCACCAATTTATAATGACGCTCTCCGATTTTATCTACACTAATTAATTTACTGGTGGTACGGAAGACATTGACTGCAGGATAAATTCCTTTTTCCGCAACCTTTCTATCCAGTACGATCTGCCCATCAAAGTGTGCAGTAATTGCATGAACTGCTGCATCATTCATATCATCTGCTGGAATAAATACTGTTTGGAAGGAGGTAATCGATCCATTCTCTGTGGAATTAATACGCTCTTCCACTGCCGCTATATCAGATAATAACGTAGCGGAATATCCGTTATCAATTGGCATCTGTTCCATTTCTGCTGTAATTTCTGCGTTTGCCTGTACAAAACGGTAAATGTTATCAATGAACATAAGTACATCCTGATGCTTTTCATCACGGAGATACTCTGCCTGTGTTAGACCGCCATAAATTGCTCTGGAACGATTCATGGAGTTCTCGCCCATTTGACCAAAGGTGATTGCCATTTTATCTAAAAGGTCATCTTCTAACATCTCATCATAAAGCTCCTTGCCTTCTCTGGAACGCTCTCCAATACCAACAAAGACAGAGTTAGATCGTAGCCCCTTATAAACATTGTTAATTAACTCCTTGATTAGAACTGTCTTACCTACACCAGCTCCACCCAGCAGACCCATTTTAAAACCCTTTTGCATCGGCGCAAAGAAATCAAGAACCTTGATGCCCGTCCATAGGATTTCACCTTCAATATCGATTTCGTTTAATTTCATATTACGCTCATAGACGTTCTTCTTGACCACCTGATTGATGGTCTTGCCGTCAATGAGATTACCGTAAGAATCAAATACTTTTCCCAGTATCTCATCTGAATACTGCATGGATAGGCCACCTGCCTCCAGCTCGACCTCCATACCTCTGCGAAGTCCAATCACATTCTCAAAGGGAATCGCCATTGCTACACTTCCATTAATATATGCAATCTCAAAACGATAGGTCGTATCTTTTAATTTTGTACTAACTATGTCACGAAGTTTTATTTCACTATGATTCAGTAAAATTTCAATTCTCATATTAGAAATTGAAATTATTTTACCCACACCCATGGTACCCTCCATTTCTACGCCAAAGACGTCCTTAACGCTTGCTTCTTCTCTTGGTATAACTCTCAATTACTTTACTTAGTCCTTTTTGGGTTTTCAGCTTACGACTTTCCAGTAATTCTTCTTCCTCGCGCTCCTCAATTTTCTTAAGGGACTCAGAGGTGGCATTCTGTCTCATAATATTTTCCGATGCAAAACTGTTCACTTCTGCAATTTTAACTTCATAGTTTAAGTAGGAGGTTACCAGATTAATTAAAATGGTATTGGCATCCCCTTCTACATAGTAATCTTCCTTGTATTTTCCCTTACCTTCTGCATCAATCGGGAACGGAAATATCTTTTTCTTGAGAATTTCAATGTTACTTGTATTATAGAAATGATTATAAATCAGATTAATTTCTGAATGCTCTCTACTTTGCAAACTCTTTAATAATACTTTTTCTATCTCTGCATATTGGGCAATAAAATCTTCCCGCGCAAGCTTTATGATTACTCCCTTGCCAGTATTACGAACCTTTTTTCCAATCAATATTTTATCTGACAGCTCATCCTTGTCTAATAATTGATTCACCTGAAAATTAATGTTACCGCAGAATCCAAAATCACTTCCAAAGTAAATATTTAATGCTGGCTTTTTGGGGTCAACCTCCCATAATTTTTTATCTAAAATAAAATTACGGTTGTTAACAATCATGTCGATAATATCAGAGGCTTCTTTTTCCAACTGTAAATACTTCTCTGCTTTTTTTCTGGCAACATCAACACGGATCAGGGAATGAAAGTTCATAACCTTGACAGTGATTTTGATATTCATATGAATAACCTGTCCTTTCTACTCTCACTAATTGAATTTAACCAATCCATCAAACAAGGTACTCATTTCATCTAAGGACTTTGGAGTAAACTTATATTGTTTCAATCTCTCTCTGATCTCTTTTCCGTTGATCATTTTATTTTTGAGTTCAGAACTCATTTCATCCATATTCGCTAATTCATATACTTCACTGGTTTCAAGGTAGGACAGCAATTCTCTTCTGACCACAGCACCAATTCTTTTCATTTCCTTCGTCTGTACTGCTCCTCCCAGACGGGAAACAGAAAGGCCATAATCAATGGCTGGCTTGTGTCCATTCTCAAAATTCTTCGCCGACAACACAATTTGACCATCTGTGATTGAAATGACATTACTGGAAATATAATCTGTGATATCTCCGCCCTTTGTCTCAACAATCGGCAATATTGTGATAGACCCGCCCTCCTTATGCTGGCAGCCCTTTTCTAACATTCTGGCATGGGTATAGAACATATCCGAAGGATAGGCATCTCTTCCTGGAATCTTACCGGTTAATAAACTGATTTCACGATATACATCTGCGTGACGCTTTAGATCATCGATTGCGACTAAAACATCCATATTGTCCTCACGCATATATTTTTCTGCAATCGCCAATCCCACCAACGGTGTATTCACTAGTACAGGGGGACATTCATCATTGAAGGCTGCTAAAATAATGGTATATTCCATTGCTCCCCTGCGCAGCAGCTCTGAATATACTTCCTTCACTTCTCTTTTTGTTTTACCAATTGCTATGTAAATGCACAGAATATTTTTCCCTTTTTGATTCACAAAAGCATCTAATATAATCTGTGACTTTCCAGTCTTCTTATCTCCTATTATGAGCTGTCTTTGTCCGCAGCCAATCGGATAAATCATATCGATACCAGTAATTCCTGTAAGCATTGGACGGTTTACCTTACTGCGTTCCATAATAGGTATGGGCTTGGTTTCAATGGGTAATTCAACAGTTTCATCAAATTTATTGCCAGTAAGCTTATCTTCTCCGAACATATCTGTAATGTGACCCAGTGCATCTTTGGAGAACAAACCGCAAAACTCTTTTCCAGTGGCAGCAACTGCGTCACCAATGTTTATATTCTCCTGTTTCTTGGTAATGGAGACTACCACACTCCTTTGATTGATGGCACTGACATAGCCCTCTGCTTTTTCATCAATCTTAACCAATTCAAAGAAACCAATATCTTCAAGACCTTCTACTTCAATGATGTAATTTTGAACTTTAGAAACCCTGCCAACTTCATAGATATTCTTTCTTTGCTTAATGGCATTTATCTTTTGATCTACCAATTCATCGATATGCTTACTCATACTTATCTCCAATCCCCTTTGCTATATCAACTCAAGCCTACGAATTCCGTAGTCATACATTTTTCTTCCAGCAAATATCTGAAAACCCTCACATAAGTTATTATCCTGCTGAACTTCAATTGAATCACTGATATGCTTATAATCTCCCCCTGCTTTAGAGGATTTGACTAGAATTGTATTGCACTTAATTTTTTGCTGCAGGTACAGCCAATGATAAAAGTTGATGCAGTGAAAGTTCGCATACTGCTTTCGAAATTCCTCCATCAAACCTTTTTCCTCTTCTGTAACAATATCATTCATTATTTCCATCTGCTCTTCACTATCAAAAGCGGATAACTTGTAAACGATATCCAGGCTTAACTTACTTAGTAAATCATCTAAAAGCTTACATTCCTGCTCATCCTGTTTGCCTTTATTCTCCAGATAGATTTCCTGAATAATCATATTCTGGTCAAAAGAAAACTGATTTTTTATATTTTTATAATCCGTGGCAAAATCGACATTGCGATATCTGGCATCGGCAGTAATAATTACACCGTCTTGAGCAGGTTGATCCTGGTTCAAGCCCAATTTACTGTTATTTTTTAATTTCTTCGTTTCATGTTCAATCTGCTTTCTTATTTCCTGCAGTTCTGCTTCTTTTTTCTGTATTAAAGCATCATAAGACTTAACCTGCGTAATGACATTATCCCGTATCTTATCCCCCGTACTGGCAGCAACCATACGTAATATGAAAAAAGTAAAAGCCGTAAGAAGTATCATAACCAGCAGTGCAGCAATAAAACCAGAATTCATAGGAAAGCCTCCACTTCGTTAATTGATTACATAGGGATTAAAATATAACAACAGGAAAATAAAAGAAAATAAAATTAGTAGCAAAACAGTAAGTACAATAGCTATTACCATAACTGAACGTACAATGTCATTCTTAGTTTCCGGATTACGTCCAACTGCTTCCGCTACTTTTGAACCCATAATCCCCAGACCAATTCCGATCCCTAAAAAAGCAAGTCCAAGCATAAGTCCAATTGCGGAAATTGTAGATGATAAAATTGTTTCCATAGTTTTCTCCTCATCATTTCATATTTCTATCGTAAATTAAATTAATTCACTACGTTATCAGGTGCCTCTGTAGGTGTGACACTTCCATTGTCTGCTTCATCAGAATTCTCTGCAATTAAGGTTGATGAAGTAGAGTCCGAACTTTCCGGCAGCGTTGCTTTTACAATAAATACATCCGGCAGATTAAGTGCCGTCCCCTGATACGTAACATTATTGAATTTAATTCTAAGTTCTTTCTCTGCGGGGATACCAGTAAAAATATAATTCCAGCCATTGTCAGTAATAGCCGCTGACACATCGATAACTGCCTCTGAACTATATAATCCATCTGTTGTATAGACCACCAATGCCGCTCCTTGATCGATTACATAATTCTTGTCCAGCTTCACTTTACAATCCAAGGTCTTATTTGCCGCTGAATAGGAATTAATGCTGATTTGCGTAAAGATAGCTGCGGTTCGAATTGTTACAGAATCCACCACCGTATCTTCCTCCTCACCATAGCCTCTGTAACCTATCTGCACTAAGTAGCTGGTGTCGGGCAAAAGATCATAGATATCAATACTAATGTCACTAATATCAATTACTTTTCTAATAGTATTCGTCGATCCAGTTGAATTCTTAGGTGAAACCATTACAAAGATTTCTCCAAAGCTGCCTTGGGGATCAATTACGTTATAATTTACGGTTATTCTGTTGGCATAGGTTGCAACACCTCTAAGTCTTATGTAATTCAGTAAGGGATTCTCATCTGCACTGCCAGTGGCTCCATCCCCACCGTTGCCGCCTTTCCCTCCATTGCCTCCTTTACCTCCGCTTCCACCATTTCCTCCGTTGCCGCCATTACCTCCGTTACCGCCATTGCCTCCGTTACCACCGGTTCCACCAGTACCGCCATTGCCCCCGGTTCCACCGTCACCACCGTCTCCTGCATTGCCTCCGATACCTCCAGTGCCACCGAGTCCTCCATCACCGCCGGTCCCACCTTCACCACCGTCTCCTGCATTACCTCCATTACCGCCGAAGCCGCCATTTCCTCCCAGTCCGCCATTTCCTCCTCTAATTACAAGATGGATTACATCCTCGGTTTCTTCCTTTACTTCTTGAGTAACTACCTCTGCAGCTTCCATTGCATCTGCTACTGTAGTATTTGTTACTGCAGCCTCTGCTATATCCGTAGTTTTATCTTCTTCTGTCCCTTGCAGGTAATCTTGTACATATTCAGTAAATTCATTGGTACTGCCGTTAATTGTTTTTAAATCAACTGCATTATTACCATAATCCAGTTTCTCTCTTGCAATATCAAAGGCTAACATATCACAACCCAGTACAATCGGCTCAATTGTTTTTGTATTCACTTCATAATTCAGCAGCTGAGCATTTCCTGATTTATCAATCAAGATATACACATAAGTACTGGTTTTGAGCGCACCGTCTGAGGATACGATTGAATTTCCTGTTAGCAGATATTTACGATCACCTAACTTATAAAAACCCGTAGTGTTAAAATCACTGATTTCTAACATTTCCGGCAGTTTTATTACACTTGCGTCATCAAGCACTTGATAACCGCCGCCAAAGGTTTTAATAATACCGCTGGCAACCTCATATGCTACAGCTTGAGTCCCCAGGCAATATTCACTTTGGTTTGGTTGTTTTAAATAATAGTTCCCGTCCCATTTGATGGAAATACTTCCTTCGGTGTTTATTACAATCGGACGGCTATTCTCATCATATAACACACTATCTGCAGCTAAATAATAGGGTTTAGCTTGAGCTTCTACCTGTTTCACTACCATAAGAATTATTAAACCAATAATAGCCGTAGTTACAGCACCGAAAATATAGATGGCTATAAAGCTTTTTCTATCTAATTTACGCATTTTTATATCCTCCGGCATTAATAGTTTTTAAAGTATGTCAAAGCAACATCCTTCAACTGCGTCATCGTCTCATCATAAAATCTAATTTGAATCTGATATACCCCAAGTGTCTGAAACTTATGACTTAGTTCATAATAGCTGCTTGTAGAGTTTGCTACAACAGGTGTAAATAGATCGTTATAGCTATAGCTGACACCAGCTTCGTTGACAATAACATATCGAACGTATTTCACAATACCTAAATTAACTGGATTCGTAAAATAAATTCTGGCACGTTCACTGCTGCTTTGAGCAATCTGCATTTCTCCGAGATCATAACCACTTTCACCCAATGGATATCCAGTATAGCTTACCTTCAGGTAGTTAACCGGAGCATCCAGTGATTCATAGGCAATATCCTTAATATCAGGAAGTGCAGTTCCATTGCTTGCTAATCCATCGTTCTTCAAATCATAGACGGTATATATTTTAAGAACTGCCCTGTCATCATCTGCAATATTATTAACATTGATACTGACTGGGCTGGCACTTGAATAGGTGACATTCTTGTAGCCTTCCGGTGTAATATCGTCTCCAGCACCATTTAAGATTTTGATTTTATAATGTCCATATACCATTACTTTCCCAAGATCAACGATAGAAATCTGGAACTTTACTGCATTCTCATTTGGTATGGTCTTAATATTATAAAATGGCGTATTTAAGGTAGGAACGTTCAATTGCAAATATACCGGTTCGCCAAGTAAAATTGATGCATTTGTTTCAGATACTGGTTTAATACACAGGTAGTAAGCCGTACTATTAAAGGGGAAGTAAACTGTCTGTCCATTTTCCGTCCAGTACAACTTACCTGGCTGCAGCATTAATCTCTCATCCGTCATTATCTCTGTTTTCACCATAGGGGAATGAATAATTCCTCTGCTTGCTAAGTCGTCCGTACTTAACAGTTCTGTATAAACAGTTCCTTCTTTCTTAATGATGGAATAGTCAATATCAAAGCCTAAGGTCTGATTCAAACTATAGCCAATCTGCAGATATTTATCCAAATAAGAGTTTGCCACATATCTTAAAGAAAGTGAGGACTGTGCAATAACAATATTTTCATTGGTAGTAAAGGTATATACATTGGTAGAAGGCTCCACATCCGGCCGGTAAGCATTGATGGGATAAATCTTATTACTCGTTGCCGTATCATAATAATAAATCTGAATGCCATACTTGGTATTACTCATCAAATCGGATATTAGAGTGTCATAGCTATATACCTTTTCCGCTATTACTGTTGGTATTGTAACTCCGGTATATGTCTTAATTCCAAGATTATTAATGGTATATAAGTCCATATACATGGTGCTGTTCTTAATCTCATTCAGTTTCAGCTTCTCATCCTGTCCTTCCAATTTCCAGTGAACCGTGGCAGAAGTTACCGTTGTATCAATGGTATATGCCGCACCTCGATTTAAGTTTATGGTAGGTGTCATCGTATTAAAGGTAAATTCTGAAAAGGTCTCTTTGATTGCTGAGCCTGCGATTGGCAGAATTACTTCATCTAATTTTTTAAGGGTAGCATTTGGTAAACCATTTAAATTTTGAAGTCTTGCACCACTCTGATTACAAATCATACTAAGGGAACTGCTATAGGTGCTCTCTAATGCGCTTTGAAAATTAAAGGTAACCACGCTTGTCTGATTATTCATACCACTAATATAGAAATAAGAACCCTTTGCATTACCGGAAACATCTTCACTAAGTCCGCTATAGGTATAATTCAACGTAATATAATTACCCTTTGCATTGGCAGGGAGCAGTTGAATAGCACGGTAGGAGTTTTGTGCACCCATGAAGCCTGAAATACCAGTATCATAAACTGCAGTAACCGTATAGTATAACGTACTTCCCAGGAATTCTTTTATATCGCCGTATCGAAGGAACCCTACACCCACCTGCCCTGTAACATTATCAAGTGGTATCGTAAGTGTTTTTACAGGACTACCCGTTTTACTCTTATAAACCTGTACCTTAGCGGCTACAACTCTGGATAGATGTTCTGCTGTGGAAGTATCATTCAATGTTAGTCGGTAACGATTTTGTAAGGGCAGATCCTCCAGTTCATAGGTTAAGGAGGTCGTGTTCGTAGTAAGAGCGTATAAGGACTCAAAATACTGGCCGACCAGACTTACTTCCACTGAACTGTTATAAATATTCTTAAACTGCTTGGTTCGTACGGTTAAGTTATAGGTGTTGCTTCTGGTCAGGCCATTGATCGTAACCTCTACCTTACTATTAATATCATCAAATTTATTAAGGATTGGTGCAGCACCGGTTAAGGTTCCTCTGGAGGTACTGAAATTACTCGCTATTGCCTCAGTATCCGGGGATTTAATATAGTATTTCCAAGTCACACTGTTAGCGTCGGATACCCAGGGATAGAAGAAAAATACCGGTGTCTGATATGGCGCTCTGGCGGTTTTAGAACGAATGACTACCGCAGGGTCAACACATTCCGGGAAATATTCCGTAATACCCTGATCATCCCCCTGTTTTAATTTTGCACGATAAGTGAATACATATCTGCTTCCTCTGCTCATACTGCTTGCTTCATTTTGTCCAAACAAGAATACTGCTCTGGGAACGGTATTGGTTACAGGAACACTAACCTCCATCATTGCCAAAGGTGTATTGTTCATGTAGAACGATGCCGCTGTAGCTGCCGTCTGATAGTTGGCTTCCTCATAAGCATAGTAAATAAAGCTTTGTACTAATCCAGCGCTGTTATCAAAATAAGCTGCACTGATTTCATACCCAAACACGACATCCGCATCATAATTTTCATATTTATATAACTCACTGCCAGCAACATATTGGCTGATATTAGCAAGTGTGATAGGCGTAACAATTAAACCATTGTTTTTATCAATGGTATTTAAATCAGGCAGTGTTGCCTGCTTTGTAAAGGTTCTCACATTATTTGCTACCGTGAACTCATTGCCATATCTGGTATAATCTCTAACTGCGCTAACTTCCACAGTATACTTTGATGAGGTGATTGCTGCTGCACTGATATTAAAATCCTTCTCTGTCAAAAGAAGCGTATTATTTCCATACACCTTACTCATCAGCGTACTATTGTAATTCTCACCTTCTGTACCCTCAAGGGTATAGGTAGCCACAGGAGCTGTATTGTTCACAGCTGTTTCATCACCATTATAAAGATTAATCTCAATATATTCGATGGTACTCGCCTCGTACAAACTTGACACTGATGGTATCGCATCTGCTAAATTAATGCGAAAGGAAACAGGGCTTGTTAAGTTAGTATCCTGTGAAAAATTCGCTGTAAACCCTTCTGGCGTATCCGTTTTCACAACTACACTGCCAACAAGACTTCGTTTCCTTGCGCCTACACCATCATTTAAATCAACGGTACCATATGCACTTATAATATAATTGTCTTTTGCCAGTAAATTACCTTCTGTGAAGGGAATGGTATATTGTATCTGTTTTTCATCCAGCAAATGATAATCTGGTAACTCTGTTAATTGATAGGTATCAATATCACCCTTGGAATTCTTGTATTCAATAATGAGTGGATTTTGCTCATTCACGGTCAGGATCGCCCCATTGGTATTAATGCAAAGCGTACCCGTAATCTTATCATGATGGGTTTGGACTTCATCCTTTAGGAAGAGCACTATCGGGAAGTTGTCCCCTGTGAGATTAAACACCTCTGAATACGTACTGGAATACTCTATTACTTTCTCATTATCATAACACTCTGCCACAATACGCATTCTATAGTTGTAGCCGTGTTTAATTTCTACATCATCCACGTAACAGGGAATCATATCATTGGTTGTATTATATAACCTCTTTGCCAGTCTTTCGGTTCCATCATAGGCTACTTCATAGATTTCATATCGGAACTTTGTAATGGCGCCATCTAAATCCTCCACACTATCCAGCTTAAACTCAAAGGATGCATTTCGCTTATTTACGACCACTACCGGTGCCCCTAAAGCCGGCGATTTCTTTAAGGTCCAATATTCTTCGTCTTTCATCTGTGAAGGAGAAACTAAATTGGTATCGTAGTTAAGTTCAATATTAACTACTTTTACTTTATATAAGGTATTGGAGTCCAAGTTCTCAAATACAATTATTTCTCCCGTATCCTCAGCTGCCAGAACCATATGTATCTCTGTTGTACGAATTGCATTCCCTACGGAGTCTGTTAATTGTAAATCTGCACTTACAATGTTCGTATAGTCCTTTGCAGATACTTTAATTGCAAGGGAATTTGAGGTTGCATAACTCTTTTCCACACGGATGCCTAACGCATCTGTTACAAACAATTTGTTAACAAAGAAACGACTAAAACTTACGTTATCAACAATATAATCTGCGGATAAAACCAATCGATATTCACTATCTGGCTTTAATCCATTATAAGTAATGGTAAAGTCACGATTACTGGAATCCACTTTCTCCATATAAACCTGTTTACCTGTACTATTTTCCACTATTTGTACTGTAAATTCTTTCGTAGTATCTAAGCGGTTTTCCTCGTCTACAACCAGGATTGCTGCCGTTACACTGTTTGTCTTTACTTCTAATTCTTTTACATCGAATTTAGGTAAAAGAATTCCATCTGTATCCTCTGAACCACCGTTGCCAATGTTACCAGAAAGTTCGTCCCCTGATTTGCCTGATTCACCTTTAGCACCATTGGCTCCTGCAGCACCATTGACACCTGCAGTCCCATTTAATCCATTTAGTCCATTTACGCCTGTAGTACCTGTTGCTCCTGGCTCTCCTGGGTCACCAACCGTTCCATTCGCTCCGATAAGACCATCATCACCGTCATCGCCATCATCACCAGATTCACCGTCTTTACCAGCTTCGCCTTGCTCGCCCTCGGTTCCTTCCTTGCCATCTTCACCGATTTCTCCGTCTTCTCCATTAAGGCCGACCATTCCATCCGTGCCATCTATTGTCTGAATATCAAATTTAGGAATTTTAACCGCCTCTGCTTGTTTCTCTGCCTGTATTTCCGCCTGTACTTCTGCTTGTACTTCCTGTTTCTTTTCAACTGGAACAATATTAATATTATCATCGGAACCTATCACCATCTGTTCCAGGGAAAGCTTTACAATGCTATCTGCCACTACCGTTTTATTAGATAAGTTTAATGATACTCCATTATCCAGTGTTGCAATACAGTTAGCAGATACTGTCTGCCAAGTCCCTTCTTTACTTACAATTCGAATAATACCAGTATCATAATACGCCAATTCTACATAGTCTTGAAATGTGCGTTCATTACTATCGGAGAATTTCATATTAATATTTCCAGAAACTAGCAGGTATTTGTTTCCATCTATTTTCCACACAAAGTCATCAAAGCTCATGGAATTGCCACTATTATCAAGCATGAATTCATTTCCGTTGTTTTCCATTATTGATTCTGTTGATAGACCATAATAATTTGTGATTGCATCATTAAGATTGTTTAAATCCATCATAACTCCCTGTGTTAAAGAGCTAATGGAACCATCGTTGTAATGTACAAAAGAATTATTATCCACGACTATTTTATTCTTCTTCTGATCCTCGAAGACAATTTTATTAGGGTAAACTTTCTTATACTTTGTCCCCTCTTCAAAATATATCTGTGTATTAATATCATCAGAATACGTGGAATCCGGTGACAGCAAAATATATCCTGAATTATTAAACACCTCATAGTTATTAGAATCCCTGTAAACGCCATAAGCAATTACACCAACTATGGCAACGAACGAAATCACAAAGCACAATAGCAGACCCCTAAGCTTCAACACGACCTATGTCCCCTCCAAAATAATTCATAATATAATTCTTTATTTCTTATAGTACAAAATTACTATTTTATTCTAAATTCTTTTCTATAATCTGTCAACAGATTGGTCTATTATTTACCAAAGTTTGATAAATTTTTATTATACTTTACATTTGTTTTTGATATTTTTTTATATTCACTTCCTTATAAAGTGAAGTAACCACTTATTTGTCCTGTCATATAATACTGTATAAGTAATTTTGGAGGAAAACTATGGGCGAATTACTTCAAATTGAACACCTAAGTTATACCTATCATAGCCTTGAAGGTGAAACACCGGCACTAATCGATGTTTCTTTTCATGTTAGGGATGGTGAATTCGTTGCAATTGTTGGACCAAGCGGTTGCGGCAAATCCACCCTCCTTTCTTTGATTGCCGGCTTACTCTCTCCCAGTAGTGGTTCCATATATATCAATGGAAAGGATATTAAATCCTCCGGAAAAAATATTGGATATATGCTGCAAAAGGATCATTTACTAGAATGGAGAAATACGACAAGTAACGTTACGCTTGGTTTGGAGATACAACATAAGTTACAAGATGACAGCTATGTTCAGATAAATGAATTATTAAAAACCTATGGGCTTATTACCTTTAAAAACTCTTACCCTTCCGAGTTATCCGGTGGTATGAGACAAAGAGCAGCGCTCATTCGAACCCTGCTTCTGGA
>JASGEU010000167.1:0-17336 GCA_047606065.1 Mobilitalea sp. | reverse complement strand
TGTCGCTTTGTGGCCAGATTAGAGGATAAAGTCATTGGCTGGGTAGCGTTATCACCCTTTTCAAGCAGGGAAGTATATTCCGGTGTTGCTGAACTCAGTATCTATATCGATGAAGCATATCAAGGGAGGGGAGTTGGAACAGAACTTCTTCGTCACTTAATAGAGCGTTCGGAAGAGTCAGGTTATTGGTCACTTCTGGCCAATATCATCAAAGAAAATCAATTCAGCAGACTGTTACATAAAAAATGTGGCTTTAGAGAAATCGGTTATCGAGAACGTATGGGTAAAATGAGAAATGGTAAATGGCATGATGTTGTTTTAATGGAAAGAAGAAGTAAATTTATTGGTTAGCAGATATTGATACTTCAATCAATAATAAATAAAAGACGAGACATTAGTAAATAATTCAGTTGACGAAATATTATTAATGTCTTATAATAAAGGTACTTTATAAACGAACTTTATAAACGAACTTTATAAACTATCTTTTTAAATTCATGACAAGTGAAACGACTTGTCGTTTCATCTTGTTGAATTTATAAATGGGGATTAAATTGGTAGAAGCTAAAACTTAAAATTACTCACAGTGAAGGAGCTTATTATGACAACTTTGTTTTTAATCATTATTTACTTATCATTTATCAGCCTGGGACTGCCAGATTCCATGTTAGGATCAGCCTGGCCAGTTATGTGGTCAGATATAGGTGCATCCTTTGGTTCTGCGGGTATTATTTCTATGACAATTGCAGGCGGTACTATTGTATCAAGTTTAATGAGCGGAAGAGTAATTCAAAAGTTAGGGACAGGAAAAGTTACCTTAATCAGTTGTTGCTTAACAGCCGGAGCTTTGCTGGGTATATCTTTTTCACCCTCTTTAGTTTGGCTGATTGTTTTAGCAATTCCACTTGGTATTGGCGCTGGGGCAGTAGACTCCGCTTTGAATAATTATGTGGCAGAGAATTACAAAGCTCATCATATGAATTGGCTGCACTGCTTCTGGGGTATTGGAGCAACCACCGGTCCAATCATTATGTCTTATTATATTGCGGAACATAATTCCTGGAGAGGCGGTTATACCACCGTTGCAATAATTCAGTGGGTACTTGTTATAATCTTACTTGTGACACTTCCATTATGGAAGAAGGTTGCCACAAAGCACAAAAAAGAAAGTTCGGAAGATGGATTACCTGCGAACGCAGACGAAGCTATTTCATCTCATGCAAACAGTAATAGAAAAATTATAAATATACCCGGTGTAAAGCCTACTCTTATCGCTTTCTTATTCTATTGCGGTGCAGAAAGTACAGTGGGATTATGGGGTGCAAGCTATTTGGTTGGTGCAAAGAATTTAACTGCTGAAACTGCCGCAGGTTGGGTATCACTATATTATGGCGGTATTACGGTCGGTAGAATGATTACAGGCTTTATCTCTTTAAAAGTTCCTAATCGGATATTAATTCGATGTGGACAGTTAATTGCTATAGCTGGTGGAATTGTACTATTACTTCCGTTGCCGGCAGTCATATCTCTGATCGGATATATTTTAGTAGGACTTGGTCTTGCTCCAATTTTCCCGGGACTTCTTCATGAAACGCCGGCACGCTTTGGTAATGAGAATTCAGCGAAACTTATGGGCTATCAAATGGCAACAGCATACGTAGGTTCTACATTCCTTGCACCAGTCTTCGGTGTGATAGCTTCAAATATCAGCATTAATTTATTTCCGCTGGTTGTATTTATTTATCTTATGTCTATATGGTTAGCTTCTGAAAAGGTAACCTTAAGTTTAAGAAAAAGGAAGTAATAGTATAATGGATAAAAGCAAAGGCATTAAATAGATGTTCGGAAAGGAAACGGAATGGTAAAGAAAAACAATCCTATTAAAGATATGAATTTGAATAAAATTCGTAATGCATTAAAAGAAATTGGAAAAGCAACAAAACCACAGTTAGCAGAGAAAACCGGATTAAGTGTAGTAACTGTTAATTCCTTAGTGAACACATTAATTGAACAAAGGGAAATTATTCCTGATGTTACACTTGATTCAGAAGGTGGAAGACCAGCAGCTTCTTTTCGATTTAACAGCAATTTTCGGTTGGTTCTGGTTATTTATATGCATGAATATTTGGGTAAGGATACCGCTTTCTATTGTGTTGTAAATTTACGGGGTGAGGTTATCGAACGATGCGAGCAAAAATTAAATAATGCATGTATGGAAGATTTCGATCCTGTCATAGAAGAGTACCTAAGTAAATTTCCTAATATTAATGCCATCTGTTTTGGTATTCCAGGGGCAGAAGTAAATCAAAAGATCATTGTAACTGCATATGAGAATATACGCGAGCAATCAATAACAGGTCATATAACGGATAAGTTTCATTTGCCTGTTATTGTTGAGAATGATATTAATGCAGCGGTATTGGGATATTGTTTTCAAAATAATATAGCAGATGACCAATGTGTAATCGGTCTATATTTCCCTGATAAGTACCCACCAGGAGCTGGGCTGTATTTAAATGGTAACATTTACAAGGGTACGGGTAATCTGGCAGGTGAAATCAAATACCTGCCCTTAGGTATCGATTGGGAAACATTTGATTTTAACCTGAACGATGCAGTGAATATCATTGTCAAAACAATACAAATCTTCATGTGCACTTTAAATCCGGACAAAATTATCCTATATGGAGAAAACGATGGTCACACCATACAAAAGTTATTTTATGAAAAAGCAATATCAGAGGTAGAGAAAATAATGATTCCTGAAATTGTAATATCCTCAGAGTTAAATGCTGATTTCGAATATGGTATTAAACAGATTGCTTTAAAGATGATAAATGTTTAGCCTAAGCATGAATGCTTTTTTCGGTCTTATGAGAAAATGACATCTTAAGTAAAATAGGAGTTAAGATAGTGGTTAGTATTACAACAATTAAAGTGGGCAGAAAGATTTCTTCAGAGATAATTCCTTTTTGAAGACCAAGATTTGCAGTAATAAGGGCAACCTCCCCTCTTGATATCATACCAGTACCTATTTGGAGCGATTCACGCTTACTAATTTTAAGAAGTCGTGCAGCTCCGCCACATCCAACTAATTTTCCTATTATAGCAACAATAAGCATAACAAAAGTAATAAGTAATACTTTAGCATTTAGTCCATTAAGATTTGCTTCAATTCCAACACTTGCAAAGAAAATTAGGGATAGAAAGCCTGATGATATCGACTTCACATTTTTCTCTAAATAATGTTTTTGTGATAAATTAGAAAACATAAGTCCCGCTAAATATGCACCTGTAATAGCTGCGATTCCCAAAGACTCAGCCAGGTAAGCTAAAAGTAAGGCGAGTGCAATGGAAAAGGTGAGAAGTTCTTTGTTAGGTTTAATATGGTGGTTAAATTTGCTGATTAATTTAGGCAGATAAACTAAACCGATTATGGAAATCAGGCAGAAAGCAAATATTTTTATAAACACTAAGATTAACCCAAAGGAGCCCGCAGCACCAGCACTGGAACCGGAGGTTTGTGCTGCCGCAAGAATAATGGATATGAGTATCAAGCCTAATACATCATCTATTACGGCAGAACTAAGTATGTTCATGCCGGCACTTGTGTTAAGCTTACCTAGTTCTTTGAGGGTCTCAACAGTAATACTGACACTGGTTGCTGTTAAGATCACACCCACAAATATGTTTGCCCAAAATTCCTGAAAAAACAGATAGGAACCCAAGGTTCCAAGTACCAGTGGAAGAACAATTCCACCTATTGCGATAACTAGGGAAGATGGACCGGCTTTTTTAAATTCTTCCATATTGGTTTCAAGACCTGCAAGAAACATAAGAAAGATTACTCCCAGATTTGCAAGCAGCTTAATATTTTCATCATAATGAACTAGATTTAACACAACTGGGCCAAGTATGATACCGGCGATTAAGGCACCTAAAACCTCGGGCATTTTTAATTTACGACTTATAATTCCCCCCATCTTTGTAAAGATTAGAATTAGCACGATGCTTAGCAATGTTTGTTCCATAAATTCCTCCTAAAATTGCATAAAAAAATAGAATGTCCAAAAATGGACTTTCCACCCCAAAAGTCTTATTCTCTTGAAAACAAATATATTATCTGTCCAACCGAAGATAAAAGATATAATATTAAAGAAATTGTAACATATGTAAATAGAATGTGCAAGTTTGCGTTACATTTTAGAGATATCTTTTTAAAGTTATGGATTGTGGAAGGGACATAATCTGGTATAATTATATGCAGTTAGTTATACGAAGAATCAGATTAACAAGCCATTGATCGCGGATTTGATTCCACTTATAACTTCGCTTAAATACGATAAGAAAAGGAGTGTGTAGGATGAATTTGTATATGGTTAGCTTAGGCGGTAAGGCAAAGGGCTGTAATATTGAGGTTCATGATGTACAGTTTGTGGTTGCAGACCACATCGATAACACAGTCGAGGCACTTAGAAACATTTGGTATGGTTTACCAGAGAAACTTCATATGGATAGTTATAAATTAATTAAAGGAGCAGAGGGGTATTCCATCCGTTTAAGCTTAGAGAAACCAGAGAACAAGAAGCGACTATTTTTTGTACATTTAGGAGGCTATAAAAAGATATCCACACAAGAAATACATGATGTTGGCTTATTTGTCGGAGAATCTGATCAGGAAGTGAAAGAGAGAGTAAATAAGGAAAATTGTGTGGCAGATATTGAAAATCATGTAGATAGTTTCGTGGAAGTTGAAGCTCGTCTATTAAGTACTGATGGTAAGATATATTATATCGACCTCATTAAGAGTGATGAGGAATATAATATGGAACCTGATTGGTTTGGATATCGAAGAATAGATCTATAATATATTGTATTTGAGGTAATCTTATTAAATATAAAAAGGAAGGTGTATATCATCATGAAATTCTCACTTGCAACACTTTACGTAAAAGATATGGAAAAGTCCTTAGAATTTTACAATACTCTGATTGGGTTGCCAATCGTTCGAAGACAGGTAATAGGAGAGGGTAATGAGTTAGTTTTTTTAGGGGCTGGGGATACTTTATTAGAGCTAATTCCAACAGATGGGAATGTACAGTATGCCGGATTTAGCATTGGATTTGAGGTTGAGGATCTTTTGGCAGCAAAAGAACAACTTGAAAATAACGGATATAAGATAAAAAGAGAGATGTCACCGAATCCTTCTCTTACCCTGTGTTTTCTTGATGGACCAAATGGTGAGGAAGTTGAATTATTAGCATACAATTAACAAGATGAAACGACAAGTCGTTTCACCTGTCATGAATAAAATAAAAAGCTGGGGAAAGATGGTTGGAGAGCATCTTATCCTTCAGCTTTTTACTTATGATATGATGAAATAGTCTGAAGTTTCATCTTTTATGACAATTATAAAGATAGTTTGATTAATTTGATATTAGACTTTGAAGCCATTCGCCTTGCTGGCGAAGAGCACAGCCGCCTGCACCTTCGTGAAGCTTATCGCTATTATTGCGAATCTCATTAAGAAGAGGGGAACGAAGTGCATCTAATAAAGACATATCACATATATTTCGATCGGAATAGGAAGCAAAGGGACAGGGTTCCAAAGAACCAGAAGCGCTTATATGTGCAAAGCCTCTTCCTGCCGCCAGGCAGCCGCCATATTGTTCTTCGTCTCCGGGAAAGCATATAGTAATTGCTTTCGTGGTGCTGGTCTGTTCATCACAGTATGCAGCTAAACCTGTCTTTTGTTCCTGTGTCAGAACAAAGAGCTGATCGTTGTCATCCACTGGAACATATTCCACATGTACGAATAATCGGCATCCCAGGTCAATTAGTGAATTCTTAAAGGTTTGTTCTGTTACTTCAGTATAGTTATGGCTGCCGGTAGTAATGGATACACCAAAAGGAATTTGTGCTTCCTGCATCAGCTTCATCGCTATGTAGATTTGTGCGGAAACACCTTCGCCACGCCTGTTATCAGTGCTTTCTTCATCCCCTTCAATACTGAAGAGCGGCAATATGTTACGATGTTCCCGGAACCATTTCAGCCATTCTGTATCAAAGAGAGTGCCGTTTGTGAAAACAAGCCCAAGTAATTCAGGGTAATCACCCAGACTATGAAGGAAATCAGGTGCTAAAAGTGGTTCTCCACCAGCTAAGAGGATGGCAGAACATCCGGAAGCTACAGCTTCACCATATAATTTGTTAATCTGCTCCTTCTTTAAATCCTGCTGACTGCTTCGGCAACCGGCTGAATAGCAACCTTTACATTCCAGGTTACATTGATTGGTGGTGCTGATAATAAGTAGGGGAGGAACATATATCCCATCTTTTAAATGCTGGTCTCTGATTTTTTCTGCTTTATTCTGATGTGTTAAAATCCTTAATACTGCCTTGGAGGATTTGGGGAAATCTTTTAAAAGATTTACACCCATTCCGAGAGTTAGTTTAATATTACTGCTAAAAGTATTGCGAAATTCTTGTTTCATAACAAGCTCCAATCTTGCGGTTAATTCAGTGCAGAGGGAAGGGATTTTATCCTTCAACTTATCTCCTTAATATGCCATTCTCGATATGATATATACTATCCACTAAGTCGAGAATACGTTCATCGTGAGTCACGATTACAGCAGCCTTTTTATGCTTCTTGGTTTCATTCTTGATCAATTCAACAACCTGTCTGCCACGCTCGCCGTCAAGACTTGCAGTGGGTTCATCGGCAAGGATGATGTCTGGTTGATTAATAAAAGCTCTTGCAATAGCAACACGTTGCTTCTCGCCGCCAGAGAGCTGATTTGGAAAGGCATGTAAACGTTTTGATAACCCTAAATCTTCTAATAGTCCCAGTGCATAATCTGAAGAGTTACTTTGCTTGCTTATCTTGCCCATGAAGAAAAGCTGATCTTTTACTGTCAGGTAGGGCAGGAGCTGATGTGATTGAAAAATAAAACCGATCTGCTCACGGCGTATTTTTGTCCAATCCTTTTTATTCTTTTCTGCTACCAGGGTATTGCCAATGATAACATTGCCTTCGGTGGGAGTTAAAAGTGCTCCCGCAATGGAGAGAAGAGTTGTTTTTCCGGATCCGGAAGGGCCAACGATAGCTGCAAATTCACCATTTTTCACCTTGAGGGATACCTTATTCAGAACCTGATTAGTGCCTTCTCCATCTTTATATATCTTAGATACATTATTAATCTGAAGAGCGTAAATGCTCTGTTTTTCCATGTTAGCCATTATTCATTTCCTCCAATCGCGATAAGCGGATCAACCTTTGATACTTTAGTTAAAGTGAAAAGGCTGCTTATAACTGAGATAAGAATGAAAGCTGCAGAAACCAGGAGTGCTTCATTTACAGTCAGAGAAAAAGGCATTTTGCTTGGCATCATAGCGGAAAGACCAAAGGTTAAAACGTTTCCAATTATAATACTGCCGCCTGCAATTAAGAGCACTTGGCTGATAATCATTTCAGCCAGCTTGCTCATAGAAGTTCCTACCGCTTTTAAAGTTCCAAACTGCGGCAGCTTCTGTATTGTTATGACAAAGAAGAAGACACCTAAAATAGCGGCAGAAATAACAAGCAGTACCCAAAGGATCATATTAATGGACATCTGCTCCTGGGAGTGACCAGGAATTTTTGATATAATCTCATTTTTACTAAGAAGATTAAAATTGTCATCGATTAATACAGAGGAGGATATCTTTGTATCCTTAATTGCAATCGCATTATATGGAATCGTGTCACTGTGAAGCATTTCGCTTCGGATAGCCTGATAGGTTGCCAAGGTCATGACCCCCACAGGTGAATGAGCATAACTTTGATTATTAGTAAAACCAATTACGGTTAATTCTGCATCAGTAGCTGCATCTTTAATAATATCACCAACTGCAATTCCTTCATCTTCAAAGGAAGTGTTTAGCAGTATTTCATTGTCTTTTAATGAACTGGCACCGTCAATGGTACTGACAATGAAGCTGCCTGTATCAACCGCAAAATAGGTGCAGTCAATTTTAGTTGTGTCATCTAAAGTACGGATGGAAGTACGCAAGAGATTAAAGGCTGTTGCATCTTGAAAATCAGCTTTTAAAGTTGCATATTCTTCCTCACTTATTTCGGAACGATTAATTATTTGATCCGAATCTGCTGCAACAATATAATAATTTGCGGCATTTCCTTTAATTGTAGCACTTGTGGCATTTGCCAAGCCATTTGCAAGACCACCCAAAAACAGCACCATAAATGTAAGCAATACGGTAATGCCTATAATCAGACCGTATTTTAACTTATAAAACCGTAGTTCCTTCCAAGCCAAAAACATATCAAATCTCCATTTTCTTATTTTTTTGTGTAAATTTACCTTCACTCTGATTTTCGTATCTGGTATAATTATAGCACTTGGTCATGACTTGTATCAAGTACGCAGAAATAGGAAAGCAGGTAAGAAAAAGATGAGTGCTTTAGCCAATCAGGTATGTAAGCAGAATTGCCCTTGTACAGAACTTTGCCCATTAAAAGCAGCCTTGGATTTAATCGGGGGTAAGTGGAAGATCCTTATTTTATGCTCATTAAATCAGGACGGGTCAACCAGATATAACGAGTTAAAACGTAAAATCAAAGGTGTGACAAATACAATGCTTGCCAGCTCCCTGAAGGAACTTGAGGATGCCGGGCTAATCGTTCGTGTACAATATCCTGAAATGCCTGTCCGTGTGGAATATTCGCTGACAGAAGCCTGTGTGGATTTGATGCCGATTTTAAATCAGCTTGCATTTTGGGGCGTTAAAATGATGACTGCCAGAGGAGAGTTTGATATGAAAAAAGTAAGTGAGACAGAGATATAAAAACGAAAGGTATTGATGAAATAATAGTGGGTAAGAATTTCAAAATCAGGCAAATAAATATTAAACAGGAGAAAAATTACATGTTTGGCTGCTTATTGCTTTGGTGGTAAGTAAATGAAATAATTTTATTAAATATTTGAAACCATGGAATAAATTACTTCGTCTAATTGACGAGTGAAGATAATTATAAATGCAATCAACTGCAAACCAGAATAGCTTTTATAATTGCATCTTACAATCAATTATAATTTATGACAAGTGAAACGACTTGTCGTTTCAGCTTGATCTAGCTGTTTCCTAAAAATTTTAAGAGAGGAGATTTTATTATGAGAAAGTTATTAGCAATGTTATTAAGTGGTGTTCTTCTTTTATCTTCAATACCAGTTTATGGCTTAGCGTCTGAACCCGTTGCTGTAACACCAAGTGCAGCTTCCTCGGATGTGGCTGTTACTTCAATCGTAAAGGGAGAACCAACCGGTACAAGTGGTTCCAGCAAGTTAGAGCCTACTTCTGCACAGTTGGAGGCTGCTATAAAAGCTGTCAAGAAAAAAGTTACAATACCAAAGTCATATTCGGAGTTTTCCTATAATTTTTATGACGGCGGAGGTTCTTATGCCGAAGGTATTTGGAATTTAACCTGGAGAAATCCAAGTGATTCTTCTTATATTCAGGTTAATTGTGATGAAAAATATCGCATTACTTATTTTAGTCAGTATGATCCTAAAATCAATACGACAGGTGTTGCAAAGTATTTACAGACGGAACTAAAACCGATAGCTCTGGATTTCATAACAGCAATTGCTCCTGAAACTAACTATAATTTGGAGTTTGTTTCTAGCAATTATGAAGGAATTTATAGCGGTAATTATGTTTTCTACTTCCAGCGAAGAGCCAATGATGTTTCCTTCCCGGACAACGCGGTCAGTGTATCTGTTAATAGCATAACTGGTAAAGTAACATCTGCTACACTTAATTGGAATTATGAGGCATCAGTTCCGGATTCAAAGGTTAAGTTAACAAAAGAGGAAGCAATAAAGTTAATTAAGAAAAATATGAATATGAGATTGGTGTATAGATCCAATTACTATTATACCTATGATAAGATCGGAAATCCTACCGCAAATGTGAAAGCATATTTGGTATATGAACCGACACAAAGTTATATTTCAATTGATGCCAAGACTGGAGAGGTATACTTGTCCCGAAGTGAATGGGTTGAAACCTCCACGAATGGTTCAAAGACAGAAAGTGCAGCGGATGCTTCATTAGATGCTGGTTCAGGAAGTACAGCATTGACTGATGCGGAAATTGCTAAAATATCAGAGTTAAGCAAGCTTATTACCAAGGCAAAGGCAATTGAAATTGTTACCGGCAATTCTTCACTCTACCTGGATAAAAATCTTAAGTCCTATACTGCTTCTTTAAGTAAAGTAGAAGGTTCCAATAACAAGACCAGTTATGTGTGGAATGTTAATCTTAATGATCCTAGAGAAGTAAAAGAAAATGACACTTATAGAGCATATGCCTATGCAAGTGTTGATGCGCAAACTGGAAATATCTTATCCTATAGTGCTTCCATGAATAACTATTATGATGAAAAAAATAATACCTGGACAGAGGTTAAGATTAATTATAATAAGGAACAGTCTAAGGCTATCCTTGAAAACTTCTTAAAGACTCAGATGAAGGACCGCTTCTCGAAATCAGTTTTAGCGGGAGAGTATGATGGATATCTGGCATACTATCTGAAAGAGGTTCCGGTTTATGGCGGATACAGCTTCCAATATAATCGTACCAATGAAGGTATTGAGTATCCATATAATAATATTAGCGGTGCTGTTGACGGAGTAACCGGTAAGATATATTCCTTTGGTTCCTACTGGAATGATGAAGTTGTATTTGAATCACCAAAGAATGTTATCTCAGCTGACAAAGCCATGGATTATTATTTAAGCAATGAAGGCTTTGGATTAAAATATGAACTTAATACCATTAATAAATATAACACTAGTTATGGCGCAAATGACAGTTATTATGATAGTGCCCAGGCATATACCGTAGAATATGAAGTGCGGTTGGTATATCGTCCGGATGTAGAACCTTACTTCATTTCTCCTTTTACCGGAGAACAGTTAAACTATAGCGGAGAAGTATATAAAAAGAGTCAATCTTACTCTTATAAGGATATTGAAGTTTCCAAAAAGAATAGGAATATACTTTTACTTGCGGACATGAACATTGGTTTTGAGGGAGAGAAGTTCCTTCCGAATCAGAAAATCACAAGAGGAGAGTTTGAAAGCTTATTGCAGAAAGTTAGTTATGGATATCAAAGTACTACAGAAGCAGACAGCAACTCAAAGGTTACCTTAACAAGAGAAGTATTGGCTAATATCTTAATTAAGCGTTTAGGTTTAGAAAAAGTTTCTAAACTCAAAGGTATTTACACAACTGGTTACCTGGACGAAGCAAAGATATCTTCTGGTTACCTTGGATCAGTAGCCCTTGCAAAGGGACTTGGACTTGTAACAGGCGTAAATAATAAATTCTATCCAAAAAATGCAGTTACAAGAGAAAAAGCAGTAGAGTTTATATTTAAATATATTACAGCAGTACAGGATACGGACGGAATTAACATTCTGTATTAATAAATTTTAGATAACATTGCTGATATCATCTATGGCATGAAGTGTCAGTATATGTGGTTAATGATAAGACATAATATAATTATGTATATATGGGCTTAAAATAAGAACCAGCAGGGCTAATATCAGTCCTGCTGGTTCTTATTATTCATAACATGTGAAACGATTTGTCGTTTCATCTTGTTGAATAGAATAATAGTTGGTATTTTAATCTACAATATTAGAACATAAAAAAAGCCGTCCAATCGGACAGCTTTTTACATTATCATAATTAAGCAATGCTATTGATAGCTTTTGTTAAGCGAGAAACTTTTCTAGCAGCTGTATTCTTGTGGAATACGCCCTTAGAACAAGCCTTATCAATTTCAGAAACCGCTTCAACTAAGTTAGTTTTAGCAAGATCTTTATCGCTAGCTGCAACAGCAGCGTCAACCTTCTTAATCATAGTCTTAACCTTAGACTTGATCTGCTTATTTCTTGCAGCTTTGGTTTCGTTAACTAAAATTCTTTTCTTTGCTGATTTTATATTTGCCATTTGTACACCTCCAAAATAAATTAATTTCAATCAAAGCTCCAAGGACACCAAATTGAGAGTGAGATATCAACAAGGTTTTGATTGTCGTATACTTTCGTTTCATTAAAAACCGGACACGGACGTTCTAATGGAAACATACTATTATATAGTAGTCGAAGTGTTTTATTATGTCAATACATAAATTAAAAAACTTTGCAGAGAATAAGTAGCAGTATGGTAATAAAACACTAGGTTGGAGGTAGAAATATGGTTAATAAAATTAGAACAGACCTCGCTTTGGAAGCACGTGAAAGCTTTCCGGAGGATAATGTAGAAATCAAAGGTGTTGTCCTGACAGAAGATTATAATGAAGAAATCAAAGTGAAAGTATCCACTGTAATCATTAAAGATGAAAAGGGTGCAGAGGCAATGCAAAAGCCGATTGGGACCTATATTACGCTGGAAGCCCCGGAGATGAGAGATTCAGAAGATGAGTATCGTAAAAAGGTTGCCGAAGAGGTTGCAAAACATCTTCGAACACTTGCCGGAGACTTAAAAAGGGAAGAAATCCTGGTGGTTGGACTAGGTAACAGGGATGTTACACCGGATGCTTTAGGCCCCCAGGTAGTGGACAATCTTTTTATTACCAGACATCTGATTAATGAATATGGCAAGGATTTTAAAGAGAGAAATAAATTGGGTAATATTAGTGCAATATCTCCCGGAGTTATGGCGCAGACCGGTATGGAAGCCGTGGAAATTGTAAAAGGAATTATAAAAGAAACCAATCCTAAATTAGTTATTGTCATTGATGCTTTAGCTTCTAGAAGTACGACCCGCGTAAATACAACCATCCAATTAACGGATACCGGCATCAGCCCGGGTTCCGGTGTAGGGAATAATCGAAAAGCTTTGAATGAAGAAAGTTTAGGTGTCAAAGTAATTGCAATTGGAGTTCCAACAGTTGTTGATGCTGCTACCATTGTTTCGGATACGCTGACACAGTATATGAAGAACAGTGACTTTGATGAGGCAGAGATTGACACCTTTATCTCTGAGGTAAGAGAGCAGCAAATTGATAATATGTTTGTTACACCGAAGGATATTGATGAATCTGTGAAACAGATCAGTTTTACTGTATCTGAAGCAATAAATTCCTGTTTTGCACAGCTGGCATAAATCTTATTTGAGTATCGTGAGTAGGAGTATATACATTCATCTGGACTTGCCTTACCAACTTGTTATTGCGAAATACAAGCACTAACAAGTTGCCGGTCTGCGCCATCTGAACACATATACTCCTATATAATAATATTATAAAAAGACTATTAATTCTCAAATATATTTCTGTAGACGCAAGACTTAAGTTATAAATATGAAGCATCCGAATATAATGAAATAGGCAAAAAATAGCCAAAATAAATATGTGGTTGTTGCAAAAAAATATTGATTTTGCGACAACCACATCTGATAGGATGTGTAACATGCGTAAATTTAGAATTAGAATTCGACTTAAGATTTATCCTGTTCTTTGGTCCATAATTTTGTTGGCCTCCGCTTATATTTTAATTCGGTTTGCAGTTATCTCATTTTCAGAAGATATGGGCCAAGCCAGCTTTAGTAAAGCAATTATGTCAAGTTTATATGCCAGAGTAGTAGAGGAAGGCTCTTCTTTAATCAGCTATTATGCAGAGGAAGAAAGAAGTGAATATCCCTTCTGGGTAAACTATCTTGATCATGGATTTGCACTTGGCAAATATACGGAGGAAGATACAGTTGCGGTAGGTGCTGACTTTAATTATGTTCCGCCAGAGTTGACGGAAGAAGAAAGTCAAGCCGCAAGTAGCCAGTTAGGAGGATTAAATGTGTATCGTCTTCCGGAGAATAGTCTGGATTTTGAATATATCATGACAAACGGTGGAATCCTTAGAAGTGCGACGCAAAACATTTTACTTGGGGATAAGACATTAATATCCAATCAACTGGAGGTGGGGTTTTTAGCAGGCGATTTAACTCCTTATGAAATCGTTGAAGATAAGGATAATGCCGTTGAAACATCCACGATTGGAGATCAGGTGGACTATACGCTGGAACAATTGAAAGATACTAATTTTTTGAAAACTAACTTTTATATTGTAGATAAGTCTACTCAAATGACAGAAAGCTTGTTTAACGCAGAGGAATTCCTGAATAAGGACATGACAATGGAACAAGATAGTGATACACCACAGATTCTGATTTACCATACCCATTCCAAGGAACGCTACATTGACAGCAGACCTAATAAAGAAGAAGATACAGTGGTTGGAGTAGGGACTTACCTGACACAAATATTAGAAGAGGATTATGGATATAACGTCATTCATGATACATCACCTTATGATATTGTAAATGGGAAAGAAGATCGTAACGTGGCTTATAATCAGGCAGAAGATGGAGTCAGCAAAATATTAGAAAAGAACAAAGATATTGAGGTCATTATTGATTTACATAGGGATAGCGGAAACGCTAGTACTGTTATGGTGAATGGATTAGAGACAGCAAAAATTATGCTGTTTAATGGACTATGCAGGGATCAAAGTGGACCGATCACCTATTTGGACAATCCGTATTTACAGGATAATCTGGCTTTTAGTTTTCAACTGCAGCTAAAATCAAAAGAATTATATCCGGGTCTCTTTAAGAAGAATTATTTAAAAAGCTATCGTTTTAATATGCATCTTAGACCTAAAAGTCTTTTGGTTGAACTTGGAACAGTGAATGACACTCTGCAATCTGCTAAGAATGCAATGATACCTTTTGCAGAAGTTTTGGATTCAATTTTAAAGGGCGAATAATTTAGGAAGCAATCGGCATTTTCTTGCTAGTAGCGAATGGTTGTGTTATAATCATACAGAATATTTATGGATAGAATTTACTCAGGAGGAACATAATGGCCTTAGACCAAAGTAAAATAAGAAATTTTTGTATCATCGCCCATATAGATCATGGTAAATCAACGCTGGCAGATCGTATTATTGAAATGACTGGATTATTGACCAGTCGTGAGATGCAGGCTCAGGTTCTCGATAATATGGATTTAGAGAGGGAGAGAGGAATTACAATCAAAGCCCAGACCATCCGTACCGTTTATCGAGCAAAAAATGGGGAGGAATATATCTTTAACCTGATTGATACTCCTGGACATGTGGATTTTAATTACGAGGTTTCAAGAAGTTTAGCAGCCTGTGAAGGAGCTATTCTGGTTGTGGATGCAGCGCAGGGGATTGAAGCGCAGACACTTGCCAACGTATATCTGGCATTGGATCATAATCTTGATATCATGCCAGTGATTAATAAAATAGATTTACCAAGTGCGGACCCGGAACGAGTGATTAATGAAATTGAAGATGTAATTGGGCTGGAAGCACAGGATGCACCCTTAGTTTCTGCAAAAAATGGGCTTAATATTGATCAAGTTCTGGAACAGATTGTAGAGAAAATATCGGCTCCTAAAGGGGATGCAGAGGCACCTTTGCAAGCACTTATTTTTGATTCCATTTATGACCCTTATAAAGGTGTTATTGTATTTTGCAGGATAAAAGAAGGTACCGTAACAAAAGGTACTCAAATTCGTATGATGGCTACTGGAGCAGTTGCAGAGGTAGTTGAACTTGGCATCTTTGGACCAGGACAGTTTATTCCTACGGACAAGCTTTCTGCAGGTATGGTTGGTTATATGACTGCCAGCTTAAAGAATGTAAAGGATACACGCGTAGGTGATACCATTACAGACAATAAACGCCCTTGTTCAGAACCGCTGCCAGGTTATAAAAAGGTTAATCCAATGGTGTACTGCGGTATGTATCCGGCAGATGGTGCCAAATATCCTGATCTTAGAGATGCACTGGAAAAACTTCAGTTAAATGATGCGGCGTTACAGTTTGAACCCGAGACCTCTGTGGCATTAGGCTTTGGTTTTCGATGCGGCTTCTTAGGTTTGTTACACCTGGAGATTATTCAGGAAAGATTGGAAAGGGAATATAACCTTGACCTTGTAACCACAGCCCCCAGCGTTATTTATAAGGTGCACAGACACAATGGTGAAGTGTTTGATATTACTAATCCCACCAATCTGCCGGACCCTTCCGAAATTGCCTTTCTGGAAGAGCCGATGGTATCTGCTGAGATTATGGTAACAACAGAATTTGTTGGATCAATTATGTCCTTATGCCAGGAACGTCGCGGTATTTATCTTGGAATGGAATATATGGAGACCACAAGAGCTTTGTTAAAATATGACTTACCTCTCAATGAAATCATTTACGATTTCTTTGATGCCTTAAAATCCAGATCCAGAGGATATGCATCCTTTGATTATGAAATGAAGGGATATGTTCAATCAGAGCTTGTTAAACTTGATATTCTTATTAATAAGGAAGAAGTCGATGCTTTGACCTTTATCGTTCATGCTGAAAGTGCTTATGAACGTGGCAGAAGAATGTGTGAAAAGTTAAAGGATGAGATACCTCGTCAGTTATTTGAAATCCCAATTCAGGCAGCGATTGGAAGCAAGGTTATTGCCAGAGAAACGGTGAAGGCAATGAGAAAAGATGTACTTGCCAAGTGTTATGGTGGTGATATTACCCGTAAGAAGAAACTGCTAGAGAAGCAGAAGGAAGGTAAGAAGAGGATGCGTCAGGTTGGAAATGTAGAAATTCCTCAGAGTGCCTTCATGAGTGTACTGAAATTGGACGAGAATTAAAGTGTATTTGCTCATCAAGCTATAGATTGCATCACATTAGTATAAGTCGTGCAAACTTCGCAGTTAATAATTTGTTACTGAACTTGATAAAAGTTGTGCTGTGAGGCTTGAGTAAGCTGGAAAATGTGTAAATTGACGAAGTTAGTTATTTGAATGGATTTTTGATACTTAAATTATATCGAGAAGAAAAGAGAGTTTGAACAATAACTACTCGTTTGATTTCAAACGATTCACTTATACAGAGTGGTTATTTACTAAAACTCTCTTTTGTTGCGCTATAGCAAACTTAAGCAAAGTAACGCTTGTACGGCTGCAAGCACTATTTTGTATAACTCTTGAAATTCAAAGGAGGTGGCATGAAATGAAAAAGCAAAATAACAATGAAATTACAATTGATTTTAAAGGTGAGTTTAACAACGAGCTTGGCTTATACCTTCATATTCCTTTTTGTGTAAAAAAATGTGATTACTGTGATTTTTTATCTGCGCCTGCTACCAATGAGAGTCGTGAGCAATATGTTAAGGCACTTCTCAATGAAATCGAAAGTTATCAGGAGCTGGCGAGAAGTTATGTGGTTGCAACTATATTT
>JASGEU010000166.1:0-8437 GCA_047606065.1 Mobilitalea sp. | reverse complement strand
CTCAAGAACGAACCGGAATGGATGCTGAACACCCGGCTGAAGGCGCTCAAGCTGTTCGAGAGATAGAATTTATAGAAAAACCTAAGAGATTATTTTATGAAGTTAACGAGGGTAGAACAGCTTCCTGTATCAATCCATTACAAACAAGTACCTATAACTTGTTTGGCGTAGGCGTACTTGTGGCAGTAATCGATTCTGGAATTGATTATGCACATCCAGACTTTTGTAACCCGGACGGAACCACGAGGATATCGGCTCTATGGGATCAGACAATAGCTGGTGATCCTCCCCTTGGTTATGATATTGGAACCATATATTCGAGAGAGCAAATTAATGAAGCACTTCGCACTCCGATGCCCGAGCGAATGGAGATTGTACCTAGTACTGACCTTTCTGGACATGGGACGCATGTGACTGGAATTGCGGCTGGAAATGGAAGAGCTAGCAACGGACTTTATCGAGGAGTAGCCTCCCAAAGTGACTTACTTATTGTAAAGTTAGGACTTTCGGTAGGAGAGTCTTTTCCAAAAACGAGTCAGTTAATGATGGCGATTGACTTTACTATTCGCTATGCTATAGAGGTCAATATGCCTGTTGCAATTAACATAAGCTTTGGTAACAACTATGGCTCCCATACAGGGGCAACGCTATTAGAAAGTTATATCAACGCAATGGCACTAACTTTTAAGAACAGTATTGTAATCGGTACCGGTAATGAGGGAGCATCGGGAAATCACACCCAAGGGATCTTGACAATGAGTCAGAATTCCATTGTGGAGTTAGCAGTCAGTGAATATGAGTTTTCCTTAAATATTCAGATCTGGAAGAACTATTTTGATCATTTTGACATCATATTGACTGCGCCAAATGGTACACGAGTTGGTCCGATTCCAAGGATTTTAGGAACACAACAGTTTACGGTAGGTCAGACTAAAATTTTCTTATATTATGGGGAGCCTACACCTTATAATCAGCAGCAGGAAATTTATATAGAACTGATACCTACGAATAGATACATTAACTCCGGAGTATGGCGCATTGAGCTGGTTCCAAGGCGAATTGTCACTGGAAATTATGATATGTGGCTGCCGGCAGGCGGCATGAAAAATCCAGATACGAGATTCTTGACCTCAAGTGAATATACAACACTTACCGTACCATCAACTGCCTATGGAGCAATCAGCGTTGGGGCTTATGATGCACACAACGATAGTTATGCCCCCTTTTCCGGAAGAGGCTTCACTCGTAATTTAATGATAAAACCAGACTTAGTTGCACCTGGTGTTGATATTAATTCCTGTGCTCCAGGTGGAGGGTATGCAGTTCGATCGGGAACTTCTATGGCAACACCTTTTGTTACCGGAAGTGCGGCGTTACTTATGCAATGGGGAATCGTAGAAGGAAATGATCCGTTTCTATATGGGGAAAAGATGAAGGCGTTTCTAATAAATGGAGCAAGACAGCTTAAAATAGAAAGTATTTATCCAAACCGGACACTGGGATATGGCGCATTATGTCTGGAAAATACGTTTCGGTATATGAATTTATAAATCAGTGGAGTGTGTCGGTATATGATACACTCCATATTTTTTGCATACCGTTCTTATTTATGGTATCGAAAGCAGAATATCTCTGGAAAAAATACTATTTGTTTCCAAAATTTGCCTTGTATTTTCTCATTAGCTTTTGAATCACCTCTTCAAGGAAAATGAAGAAGATAGTACGTGATTTCTCGTAGGGCAAGAGGTTGTCCGGCTGTGGATATTGAGAAAGCCAAAACACCTTATCACATTGATGAATAAGGTCGGAGTTGTATTCTTCAACCAAAATAACTACTTCACAGCCTTTTTCTTTTGAAGCATTGTAAATATTCTCGAAAGTATGAAAGGTACCTGTTGCTGTTAGTAAAATCAGTAATGTAGATTCGTTGGTCATAGAAGCAACGGATATTTCATCAGTGGCGGCAATAATGAGTTTATTTGTAGAAGTTCGTAGTCGGTATTCAAAATACTGAGCACAAATAAGGGAGGGACCATAACCAAAAAGAACTATTTTATCATGGTTCTCTATAAGAGCCATAAGCTCATCCACCTTATCTTCAGCAAAATCATCGATAAACATCCGAAGTCGACTTAACTCATCGGATAGATGGTTTGATGAAAGCTCTCGTCCGTACAGAAAATCTAAATATTGCTTATAATTGTTAAAGCCAAGCTTTTTAACAAATTTAGAAATCTTAGATACGGAACATTCGCATAGATCTGCGGCTTCCGTAATCTTTATAGTGGATAGATTTTTGCTGCTTTCAACTAATTTTTTATGTATTTGCTGCTCTAATAGATTCAGAGCGCTGAAATTTATATTAATCATTAGGCACCTCAAATTGAACTGAATTATAATGACTATCTTATCATTTGGAATAAGTATTGTAAATACTTAGGGAAAAAATTCACTTGATACAGGAAAATAAGTGGAAAATAAACTATAAATTAATTAAAATTATTATTTTAATAGAAAATTTTCCGTTTTGTTCTTGACATTTTGCAGAGCAGATCATATAATCAAGTCATAATCATGATTTTGTACATAAAACAAGTGCACTTTGACTTATTTTTAGTGGTTTTCCATAAGGACAGAAGAAAATGGAGGAAGAAATATTGAATTTAGAAATGATACTTGATTCATTAGCTGCGATAATTTCACCGGAACAAATTAATACAAATGAGAATGATCTTTATGATGCGTCAGCGGATCGGTATAAAAAGTACGCGAAAGCGAAAAGAGTACTGGATGTGCCGAGCCCTATAGCGATTGTCTATCCAAAGAGTAAGGAGGAAGTCAGTGAACTTCTCAAATTCTGCAACGAGCATAGCATAAACGTCATCCCTAGAGGTGGGAAGACTGCTACGGAAGGCGGGTTGGAAAACTGGAAAGAAACAACCATAGTCATCGATGCCCTCCATCTTGATAAGATTATTAAGATAGATCCCTATAATTCACAGGCAACGGTTCAAGCAGGGGTTGCCCTTCAAGACCTTGAGGATGAGCTAAGAAAAATCGGTTTCACAACTGGGCATTCTCCTCAATCAAAGCCAGTGGCAAAATACGGTGGTCTCGTTGCCACAAGAAGTATTGGGCAATTCTCTACCTTATATGGTGGCATTGAAGATATGGTTGTTGGTCTTGAGTGCGTGTTTCCAAATGGCCATATCGCAAAAATTAAAAATGTATCAAGACGAGCAGGTGGACCGGATATTCGTCATATTGCAATTGGTAATGAAGGCACCTTATGCTACATTACCGAAGTTACGATTAAAATATTTCGCTATTACCCTGAGAATAACAAGTTCTATGGATATTTAGTTAAGGATGTTGAAACTGGTATCAAAGTCTTAAGAGAAGTCATGGTAAATGGCTTTAGACCATCAGTTGCAAGGACCTATTCTGAAGAAGATGCTGCACAACATTTCTACCATTTTTATGAGGACCGATGCGTTCTTATATTTATGGCAGAGGGACCCAAAGGTATTGCCGATGCAACGGGAGAAGCAATTGAAGCAGCTGTGGAAAAATTCCGCGAAGGTGTTGTCAAGCAAGTGGATAGTCGATTGATTGAAAATTGGTTTAACCACTTGAATTGGTCTCAAAAAGATATCGACGATGAGGTTGAAGGTATGATTGAAAATGATAACCATTCAGGCTTTACTACCGAAATTTCGTCAGATTGGGAAAGCATACCTGCAATTTACAATAATGTTACAGAAAGGATTAGAAAAGAGTTTCCAAGAGCCCATGATTTAACAATGCTTGGAGGACATTCATCCCATAGTTACTTAAATGGAACGAACATGTATTTTGTTTACAATTATGATATACATTGTGCACCGGAAGATGAAATGATCATTTATCATCATCCAATTCAAAAAATCATTGTTGAAGAAACACTAAAGGCTGGGGGTTCTATGTGCCATCATCATGGAATCGGCAAATATCGCAGCGAATGGACCCTGGAGGAGCATGGATCTGCTTATTTCATGCTTGAAAAACTGAAAGAAGTCTTCGACCCGAAGGGCATTATGAATTACGGTACAATTTTCCCTAAGGAAGAGGGAATTAAGAAGTACATAAAGTAACAGGGTACCAATCAACCATTCTCTGCGAAGGTGACATAAGGTTGAAACACCTTGGCAAAGGGTATCAAAGACTAATACTATATGGAGGGTTTATGAAACAAAAGAATTTCAGACGTTATTTCCAATTTTTATTGATTGTTCTGGCTGCAGGTGCGATTTATCCGGTTATTTATCTGAGAACTAACTATCAGGTAACCATTCTTGAGGTATTTGATTTAACACAAGTACAATTAAATAATTTTTATTCAATGCTGGGTATGGCTTATGTTATCGGTTACATTCCCAGTGGTATTATAGCTGATAAGATTTCTGCTAAAAAATTGATTACCATTTCCCTCTTAGGTACCTCGATTTGCGGTTTCTGGTTTGCGCAAGTACCCGGACATACCTCTGTTAATATCATATTCTTCTTATGGGGTATTTTCTCGGTATTTACATTCTGGAGTGCACATATGAAGATTGTTAAAATGCTTTCCAGATCCAACGAAGAAGGCCGATTCTTCGGAATTCTTGATGGCGGCCGAGGGGTTGTAGAAGCTCTGATGGCGAGTATTGGTTTAGCAGTTTTTGCAGTTATTCTTGGATCAAGCGAAGCACTTGTTGACAAACAGTCTGCTATAGTAGGTGTTGTATACCTATACTCAGCAATCGTATTAATCGTTGCTATCCTTATATTCATCTTTGTTGATGATGATAAGAAATTGGCTGCTATGTCAGAGAATAGTGGCGAACGTGTAGAAAGTGAAAAGTTCCACCTTAAAGATGTTGGCAAATTACTTAAAAATAAATATGTTTACCTTATGGGTGGTATTATATTTATGGGTTATGCAGTTTTCTGGACTGTTTACTACATCGGTGGTTTCCTTCAAACAAACGTAGGTATTGATGCTGTTTCAGTTGGTACGATTACAGTTATTGTTTTATGGATGCGTCCGGTTGGTGGTTTCATCGGCGGCTTCCTGGCGGATAGAATTGGTCGTCCTACAACGATTCGAATTGCTCTTGCAGGTGCGGCTCTCCTTCTTGCCGTTGGTGCAGTTATGCCAGTTTCAGCGACAAAATTATTTCCAGTTATGATGATAGTTCTTGGTATATTCCTTTATATGATTCGTGGTACTTACTGGTCGCTCCTTGGTATGTCTAAAATTGAAGCTGCTATGATGGGGACAGCAATTGGTGTTATTTCCTTCATAGGATATCTTCCAGACATAATCCTACCACAGCTCAATAGCTTCCTTTGGGCAACATTTGGGGATCAAGGTGGCTATAATGCTTACTTTATTGTAAGTGCTGTTCTTGGTGTAATCGGTATTGCAATCCTGGCGATATATGCTCGCCTTAATAGCTTAGAGAAGAAAGCCAGGTAGACATAAAACAATATAGGGATGATAATATGAAACTAATATGTGTTATTAAATTTGTTCCGGATGTAGACAATTTCAAATATGACTATGAAAAGAATACCTTGATCAGGGACAATGTCCGCTTAACTCTTAATCCTGATGATGCATGCGCTGTTGCATGTGCGATTAAGCTTAAGGAGAAGCGGCCAGATACTTTTATTGAAGTGGTTACGATGGCACCAAGTTCCATTACCCTTCACATGGAAGATTTGCTTAGGCTCGGGGTAGATAGAGGGGTCATTCTGGCTGATAAGGCTTTTGCCGGGAGTGATACCTATGCGACGAGTAAGGTACTCTCAAGGTATTTATCCGATCAAACATATGATTGCATCCTTACAGGAACCCATGCAATAGACGGGGACACTTCCCATGTTCCTGCGCAGTTAGGTGAGTGGCTAGGTTTAAATCAGCTGTCAAGTATTATGAAAGTTGATATAGACCGTTTCAACGAAGCTGCCGCTTATGTCGATGTGGAGCTGGAGATGGCTTCGGTTACCTATGAAGTAGCGATGCCGGCAATTCTTAGCCTGACCAGAGAAAGTGGATATAAGCTTCCGTATGTCAAACGTGGCGATATGTATAAAGAGGTCAAGTCTTCCTTATTCGTAATGAGTAAGGAAGACCTGGCACTAAGTGATGATGAAACAGGCCTGAAAGGATCTCTGACAAAAGTAGCAAGCACTTATACGAAACACTATGAAAAAAAAGAGCGAATTGTGGTCAAGGTCGATGAAGCAGGCATTGAGACTGTGTTTCATTTCTTGAAAGATAAAGGAATTCTGTAAATGAAAAAATGTTTAATATATCTGGATCCTGAACAAATACAAAACAGCTTAGACCTTTTGGAGGTAGTACGCCAGATGTACCCATCCGAGCCATATGAGTCGTATGGTGTGGCCATAAATATGGATCATTTAGAGATACATGGACTATTTGACCACATAATTAAGGTGCAGGACGAAAAGATTGTGCCTTACGACTTGAAAACAATAACGGATCTTATAGCATCGGTTCATGAACAATTTAAGTTTGATGGGATTATAATTCCTGCCACGTGGAGTGGGCGGATGCTGGCACCTAGATTGGCTGTACGGCTGCGTACTGGTCTGACAGCTGATGTAACGGAGATCCATTATAAAGATGGAGATCTAGAGTTAGTTCGACCAGCCTTTAGCGGACGCTTATTAGCAGGTATTGTCAGCAAAGGTACTGGTCCCGTGATGTTGACTGTCAGGCAAAACGTATTTAGATATACACATGAGATGGTTAAAGAAACGAAGAGTATCAAATTTAATTATCAAGTAACGAAAGCAGCGGGCATACGACAAATAGGCATGGTGGAAAAGACTAAATCCTATGATATACGTGAAAGTGAGGTATTGATTTCTGGTGGAGGAGGTGTTATTAGAGGCTTTCATCGATTAGAAAATCTGGCAGAAGCGTTGAATGGGCGAGTTGCTGCAAGTCGGCGGGTCGTTGATAAAGGAATTGCCGCACGTAACATTCAAGTCGGGCAGTCCGGAAAGACAGTGAGTCCAAAACTCTATATAGCACTTGGAATTTATGGGGCCATTCAACATGTGGAAGGTCTTAAGAATGTGGAGTATATCATTTCGGTGAATACCGATACCAGCGCTCCCATTTGTAGTCTTTCTGATATTGTGGCAGAAGGTGACGCTTTGGTTTTTGTTGATTTATTAGCGGAGAGAATTCGAAAATATAGATCACAAGAGACATCAAATAAAAATATTACATAAGAACTAATTAAATGGAGGGTTTACAATGCAAATTTCAGATTTTAATATGGATTTCTTTTCACTTAAAGGTAAAAATGCGGTAGTAACAGGTGGTAATGGAGGACTTGGTCAAGCATTTACGACAGCATTAGCAAAGGCAGGAGCAAATGTACTAGTCCCCAGTTTAGCTGATGATGATGGTACTACACGTAAGCTAGTAGAAGCTTGTGGTGTAGAATATAAGTTCATGGTAGCAGATATTACAGCCGACAATGAATGCAAAAGAATTGTAGAAGAATGTGTTAATACGTGGGGGAGTATTGATATCCTCATCAACTGTGCAGGAATTAGTATTAACGTACAAGATGTTACTCAATATACCCGTAAAGAATGGGATAAAATGATTTCCATCAACTTAACAGCTGCCTTTGAAATGATTCATGAGTCTTGTAAATATATGATTAAACAAGAAAGTGGTAAAATTATTAACATTGCATCTCTTTATTCCTTCTTAGGTGGCCAATGGTCTCCAGCTTACGCTTCAACTAAGCATGGTATCGTCGGACTCACCAAGGCAATGTGTGATGAACTTGCTCAGTGGAATATTCAGGTTAATGCAATTGCTCCAGGGTATTATGCAACACCTATGACAGAAATGACAAGGAAGAATGAAAAACGTAATGCAGAGATTCTTTCACATATTCCGGCTAACCGTTGGGGCTTTACAGCAGACCTTATGGGTGCGACTATTTTCCTTGCCAGCCAGGCATCAGATTATGTTAATGGTACAACCTTGACTGTTGATGGCGGTTACTTGATGAGATAGGACTATATATGGGTGAAAGGAAAAACTTATGGGAAGAAAATACATTATCGCTTTAGATGGTGGGACACAAAGTACTAAAGTGGCTATATTTGATACAGTCGGAACCGAAATCTGTTCACATACAGTCAAGCTTCAACCAATGCACTTATATGGTGACGGCTTTGCAGAGCACCCAGGTGATGATCTGTGGGACAGTTTAAAGGAAGCCTGTCAGAAGGCACTTGATAAATTCACAGGTGATAAAAACGACATCATAGGAGTTGGACTTGGATCCATCAGATGTTGCCGTGCACTCGTTAGAAAAGACGGTAACTTGGCAGCACCAGTGCAAAGTTGGAT
>JASGEU010000165.1:0-17879 GCA_047606065.1 Mobilitalea sp. | reverse complement strand
ATCCTGATACACAGAAGGTTGTTGACAGATACAATCCCATCGAGGAGGCAAATGATGATGAAGCACAGCTTTCCCTGGCAGAGTCAGTACAACAGATGCTTAATTTAAAAGAAGGCGTCAGCAGCTATAAGCTGGATGGTGTGGAGTATTATGCAGGCTTTTCACCAATTGAAGGCACCGATTGGATTTATGTAATTACAGCAGTTGAGGATGAAGTTCTAAGCGTCCTTCCAAAGATGGTTCAGACGATGTTACTTGTAATGCTTTTGGTTTTGGTTATAAGCGTTGGCATTGTATTCCTGCTGGATCATAGAATAACGAAGCCGTTAATAGGAATGACGAAACTTTCAACAAAATTGGCGGAGCTTGACCTTAGAGATAATATTACAGATAATTACCTGGCGCAAAAGGATGAGATAGGAATACTTTCAGCAACATTTCAAGCATTAATTAATAAACTTAGGGATATTATAACTTTAATCACTGATGCCTCCAATCAGGTTAGTGCAACAGCGCAAGAACTCAGTGCATCTTCCTTAAACTCTGCGCTAGCCAGTGAAGAAATAGCAAGAACTGTACAAGGAGTAGCAAAAGGTGCATCAGATCAGGCAAAGAATACGGAAGAAGGTTCAAGCATCGCAATAAATCTTGAGCGCTTAATTGAAATAAATCGAGAACATTTAATCAATTTAAATGCATCATCAAAAAGTGTTGATCATTCTGTTAAACATGGACAAGAGGATATGAAAAGGCTGGCTGAGATATCAAATGATAATAGAAAAGTAATGGAGGATATTTGTGAAATCATTACAACGACTAAAACCAGCTCGATTCAAATTGGAGAGGCAAGTCGTGTGATTTCTGAAATTGCCCGAGAGACAAATCTCTTAGCGCTGAATGCAGCAATAGAGGCTGCAAGAGCAGGGGAAGCGGGAAGAGGGTTTGCTGTTGTTGCCGAGGAAATTCAGAAAATGGCGGACCAATCTTCGACCTCAGCAAAACATATAGATCAGATCATATTAGAACTGCAGCATAATGTAACAAAAGCCTTTGATTTTGTTAATCTCATTACAACAGCTTCTGATTTACAACAAAAAAGTGTGGAAAAATCATTGCAGAGATATCAGTCCATTGCTGATAATATGAAGGTGTCCGAAGAAGTTGTGGAGGTATTAAACAAATCAGAGGAAGATATGAACTACGCAAAGAATCAAATTTTATCATTAATGGAGGCTTTAGCATCTGTAGCGGAAGAAAATGCGGCAGGAACTTTACAGGTATATTCCTCCATGGAGGTGCAATCTACATCGGTCAGAGAGTTAGCCTTAGCAAGTGATCGATTGTCGCAGCTTTCTTCTAATTTGTTAACAATTACTACTAGATTCCAAGTGTAAAAGCCATAATTACAAGAGGTGAAATATCCAATTCTATAGCCATATTTCCCTGGGCAAGGCATCCAGTTTTCCAAGCAAAAAGCTGTTTTACTCAATATAAATTATAAAATTATATAAAAAGACTAAAATAAATGTATAAAGTTTCCCATTTTACAAACAATATAATTAGTTAAAAATTGTAACAACTAACTAAAAATCTAAAATACGTAAAATGGAGGAAGCTCATATATGAAAGCTACTGGAATTGTAAGAAGAATAGATGACCTTGGACGTGTTGTTGTTCCAAAAGAGATTCGAAGAACCTTAAGAATCCGAGAAGGAGATCCTTTAGAGATATTTACTGACAGGGAAGGAGAAATTATTTTAAAGAAATATTCTCCAATTGGTGAATTAGGACAATTCGCAAAGCAGTATGCAGATTCTCTTACACAGACAACCGGGCATATTGTAGTAATAACCGATAAGGATCAATTCATTGCAGTTGCAGGACCAACCAAGAAAGACCTTGTAACAAAAGGAATCAGTCATGATTTAGAGGAAGTAATTAACGAAAGAGAGACAATTGTTGCTTCAAAAGACGACAAGAGTTATATAAAGATTATGAATGAGGAAGATTCAGAGTTCATGTTCCAGGTTATTACGCCTATTATCAGTGAGGGTGATGCCATTGGATCTGTGATAATCCTTACAAAGGATGCAAAAACTAAATTCTCTGATATGGAGATTAAACTTGCAAGTACAGCGGCAGCATTTCTAGGAAGACAGATGGAACAATAAGATTATTAGGGCACTCCGATAGCAGTTTCTCAGTCTGGTACCGTATAGGTATGGGATATTATGTGAATACTGTATCAGAGTGCCTTTTTTAAATCTTGTAAACATTGGAAAAGGCGGTTATAATACTGATAATACAAAGTCGGCATAATAATTGACTTTAACAAAGTGTGGAACTAAAATACAGAGGATAAGTTACAGGTTTCGTTAACGGGAGGTTAATGTGACAAATTACAATTTTAATGATTTTATGGAAATCATACGCAAACTAAGGAGCAAGGAGGGATGTCCCTGGGACAGGGAGCAGACGCATGAAAGTCTTAAGACCTGTTTGATTGAAGAGTGCTATGAAACCTTAGAAGCAATTGATAAGAAAGACAATCAAAATCTTAGTGAAGAACTCGGTGATATTCTCTTGCAGGTTGCACTTCATAGTGTAATTGCAGAAGAAACAAAAGAATTTACTATTGAAGATGTAGTTCAAGGAGTATCTGAAAAAATGATTCGCAGACATCCTCATGTATTTGGCGATGCAGTCATTGAAAACAGCGAAGGTGTTATAGCGAGCTGGGAAGAGATTAAGAAAACAGAAAAGCAAAATGTAAGTCCAGCCCAGGAGGTTCTTAATGTTCCCAAAGCATTTCCCGCTAACATCAGAGCAGAAAAGGTTCAGAAGAAGGCATCGAAGTCTGGAATGGATTTTGAGGATTATAAACAAGCTTTAAAAAAGGTTTATGAAGAGCTTGACGAACTCACGGAATCCATTGAAAATGGGGATAAAAGCAAGATTTTCGAGGAATTTGGGGATACCATGTTCTCGATGATTAATTTGTCCCGGTTTTTACAATTAAATGCAGAAAATTCCTTGACAAATGCCACTAATAAGTTTATAAATAGATTTGTAGACGTCTTTGCTCTAGCTGAGAGCAGGGGACAAAATCTATGCGAGCTTTCCCCTGAAAATCAGGACATGTTGTGGCGGGAAGTTAAATAATCGTTAGATTATCCAAAAAATATAATTAATACTCTAGAGGAGGAGAAATCCATGAACAAAGCAGAATTAGTTGCAGCTATCGCAGAGAAGACAGATTTTTCAAAGAAGGATTCAGAGAAAGCGTTAAAGGCTTTTATTGATGTAGTTACAGAGGAATTAACCAAAGGTGAGAAAGTACAGTTGGTTGGCTTCGGAACATTTGAGGTATCTGAGAGACCTGCAAGAACAGGAAGAAATCCTTTAACAAAGGAAACTATTACTATTGCTGCTTCTAAGGCACCTAAATTCAAAGCTGGTAAAGCTTTAAAGGATGTTATTAACGCTTAGTAGATGACAATGAAGAGGCTGCTTAAATTCTGAATGAACGAATTTAAGACAGCCTTTTTTTAATTCATGACAAGTGAAACGACTTGTCGTTTCATCTTGTTTTAAAAAGCACTCCGCATCCTTTTAATAACAGATTGGAGTCAAATATGAGATTAGATAAGTTTTTAAAAGTGTCAAGGCTGATTAAACGTCGTACCATTGCCAACGAAGCCTGTGATGCAGGAAGAGTTATGATTAATAGTAAGCCGGCTAAGGCTTCTGCAACAGTAAAAGTTGGAGACGTAATTGAAATTGGATTTGGAGCTAAGCTGGTGAAAGTTGAAGTACTGGATGTACAGGAATCAACCAGAAAAGATGAAGCCAAGGAGCTATACAAATATTTATAAACCTATGATAAAAACCGGAGAGGTTCTGCAATGTGGAGATAGGAGTCGCGTTGCAGGATCTCTTTTGTTATGAGAAAGCTTCTTTTTACTCAAAAATCACTCAAAAAAACAGGTAACAGTTCAGAAGAAACACTATCATCCATGTAGGATAAGTTATAAGTATCGTCATGAACTGAAAGGTATTCTCATATATTTAAAAAGGTACATCTTATTCCATTTTATGAATGGAGACATGAAAGGTGTATATAAGAAAACTTTCACAGTTTATGGAAAGAATGGAGGATATCTATGGATGAAAAACAACAGGTACTAAAGGGTCATAAACTAAATATTAATGCAAGAAAGGCAGCAGCAATCACCGGAGTAAATGATGTGCTCTCCTTTGATGCGGGAGAGGTGCTTTTGCAGACAGAGCTGGGAATTCTTATGATTCGTGGCAGCGAGCTGCATGTTAACCGTCTTACCCTTGAAAAAGGCGAAGTTGATATCGATGGACGAATTGATAGTTTAACGTATTCGGATACTTCGAATGCAGGCAAATCTTCGGAATCGCTGTTTGGCAGGCTATTTAAATAGGAGGCCTGTATGAATAATGCAATTGCAACAGAGCTGCAATTCTTTCTCATATCTATACTATGGGGCGTAATTATTTTGTTTGTGTATGATTTTTTAAGAATTTTTCATAGAATTATAAAACATAATACAGTAATTCTGGCTATAGAGGATATTATTTTCTGGGTGATAGCCAGTGTGTTTATTTTTGCCATGATCTATAACTCTAATAATGGAATTATTCGAGGCTTTTCAGTAATCGGAGTCTCTCTTGGCATGGTATTCTATCATTACACAATTAGTGATTTTATTGTGAATAGCATTACCAGATTAATTAAACTTCTGCTTACACCTTTTACAATGGCAATTAAGATGGTGAAAAGGTTTTATTGTCGTGTCCGGAGCAAAATTAGAAAAATTAGAAATTTCATATTTAAACGATTGAAAAAACATTTGGATTCGTTTAAAATAGCAGTAAATACCAAGAAACAAAAAAGAGCGGTTAAGAGAAAACAGTTACAGGAACAGAGGGCTTTAGAGAAACAGAAAAAGCAGGAACTATATCTTCAAAAAAATAAAGCGAAGCTGGAAGAAAAGCAAAAGCTGGCACAGGCAAAAAATGCAAAGAAAAAACCATCTAAAAAAAGAAATGCGCCTGCAAATGCGGAGGCAGATAACCGTGTTTTACCACAAAAAAACTTGTCTGTAGAAAAAAGAAGACCAGTTGAACTAAGTTTGCATACCACAACCGGAAATAGGGTAGAACATATTCAGCCGAAGGATAACTTAAGGACAAATGTACAGAAGAGAAGTTAAGTGTAAGTAGAACCCAATCTGTCAAATTAAAATGTTTAAAAGAAAGGTGTTGCATTGGGATGAGAAGCAGAAAAAAAAGTGGGACAGGTATAGGAATAATTTCATTTGTGGTTCTCATTCTATTTGCAATTGTTGCTTATAGTAGGATAGGACTTGAGGACAGGTATGATGAAGCGAAACTTAAGACGAGTCGTTTAGAGGCACAAATCGAAGATGAAAAAGAACGCAGTAAAGAAATTGAGAATTTTAAAGCCTATGTTCAGACAAAAAGTTATATTGAAGAGATAGCCAGGGATAAATTGGGACTTGTCTATGAGGATGAATATATTTTTAAAAGACAAGAATAAATGGATTGACAAGTCTATGGAAAGCAGATATAATGGAGTTCGTCACTTCGGCGAAGTAGCTCAGCTGGCGAGAGCATGCGGTTCATACCCGCAGTGTCGGCGGTTCAAATCCGTCCTTCGCTATGATGAAAAGAGAGTCTAACAGGCTCTCTTTTTTTTATTCATGACAAGTGAAATGACTTGTCGTTTCATCTTGTTTATAAATTGTTGTTTTTGAATAAAAAATTATAGAAATACCTACAACATATTTTTACACGCATTGAGATTGATTGCCATATAGGTTAAGAGACCTATCTTGTGTACAGAGATATGTTAACTACTAGGTGTAGAGTTCTGCTATAAAGTTGGTTAGCAGACATTTTATTGTTAACGTAATAATAAGTAGAAAAACAGGAATATTTTCAAGTTCTTAATATCTGTTAGCTCCCTTTAATCGATAATTTCGACTTTTCTATGGCTATTTTGTCATAAAGTTTTTTAAATACAGGGCATTATTCTGACAAAGATTTCAGTAAGCACTTCCTATAATAACAACACAGCAATTCAATCAACAAGTAGAAGCAGGAGGCAAATGTGTTGTTATGAAACGATTTACGAAGAGGACTTTTTTAGTATATTTATTAGGATTTATTATTGCCAGAGCTATGTTTAATGGAATGAACCCATTGTCTATTGGATATTTTACAGCGGCCTATTTGACGAACGCAGGAGGCGGGATGTCTTTTATAGTAGTATTGCTCGGTATTGCTTCTGTGATGGAGCCAACACAAATATTAAAATATGCACTGACAATGGTGGCATCCTTAATATTTATGGAGTCCCCTTTATTTAAGAATAAAAACATTTCTAAAATGGTTTTGTCTATTTTTCCTTCGATTATGCTGCTTTTATTTTCGTTACTTGAAGCATCTGCGTCAGGTAACTTTGCGGACAGTGCTGTTTTAGCATCTTTGGAAGCTATTATTGCTGTGGTAGCCTCCGGGATTTTTCAAATTGCATTGATGTACTTGCAGCAGGTGGACAAGGATTATCGAATGAACAACGAGCAGATGATAAGTATTGCAGCGATGGTAGCTGTGGTGATATATGCCATACCGGAGTATAATATGGAATTTATCTCACCCTTAAAAAGCGTTGTTTATTTTATTGTATTGTTCTTTACTTATAAATTTGGAGTTGGACAAGGGGCAATTACCGGTGCTGTATGTGGTTTGGCAATAGGTCTTCGTGGAAATTCTGTTTCAGAAATAGGATTATATGCAGTGATGGGAATTATTCCAGCTGTATTTCGGGAAATGGGCCGCTTCCCCACGGCAATCATATATTTACTTACAGCAGTACTTATGGGCACAATTAATAGTGAAATGGAACTTAATACGGCGGAGATTGGAGCACTATGTTCTGCTGTAATCCTTTTCCTGTTAATTCCGTCTGGTCTTAGCTATAGAATGGATGCGGTGGGTGGAACAGGAAAACAGGAGCATTTAGCTACGATAAATTTAAGAAAGATTGCCAAGGCAAGAATGCAGGTGTTTTCTGAATCCTTTTTAAAGCTTTCTAAAACACTTGATATTATTACAGAGAAACAGACGAAACTGGAGCAGCAGGAGGTTAGCCGGATTTTTGAAGATATTTCGGAAAAGCTCTGTAAAAATTGCTCTAAGATAGATCAATGCTGGGAACAGAAATTTCAAAAAACCTATCAGGCGGCATGCTCAATGTTTGAGTTGGCAGAGAAGAAAGGTATGATTGAAAAAGAGGACATACCCTTAGAATTTCTGGATGATTGTATTAGTGTGGACGAGTTCATAGCAGAGACTAACCGAGGGTTTGAGATAGCAAAATTAAATCAGATATGGCATAGCAGGATTTCTGAAAGCAGGGAAGTTATTGCAGAGCAGCTGAAGAAGGTTTCGGATGTGATTCAAGAAGTCACAGGAGATATCTATGAAACGCCCCAGGGTTTTGTGGCTGAAGAAGAGAAAATAATCCGGGCTATGCGCTTGGCTCATATTCTGGTTAAAGATATTACTGTCTTTGAACAGGCAGATAAACGAAAAGAAGTGCATTTTAGCGCGGCCAGCCAGGGAGGCAGATGTATTACAGCAAAAGAAGCTGCTTCAGTTATATCCGATACTTTGGGAGTTAAGATGAAAGTGTCCGATACTTCGAAGTCTGTTATCAGCAAAGAGTATGAGAACTTCTGTTTTGTCACAGATACAAAGTTCAAGTTAATTACAGGTGTGGCACGTGCCAAAAAAGAGCAGGTGTCAGGAGATAATTTCTCTCTGTTAAAGCTTGAGACCGGAGAATATATGTTAGCGCTTTCCGATGGTATGGGAACTGGAGTAGAGGCGGGGGAGGAAAGTGAGACGGTAATGTCTCTGCTGGAGCAAATGATTGAAGCAGGTTTTAAGGCGGAAACAGCAATTCGGCTCATTAACTCCAGCTTGGTGCTTAAATCGGAAAAGCAGACCTTTTCTACCATTGATCTTAGTATCATCAATCTTTTTACAGGTATCTGTGAATTTATAAAAATTGGAGCGGCAGCAGCCTTTATCAAAAGAGATCGCTGGGTGGAGACAATTACCTCTACAACCCTGCCCATTGGTATGTTTAAAAGTGTGGACTATGATACGGTAACGAAGAAGCTGTATGAGGGCGATATTCTAATCATGGTCACAGATGGTGTTCTCGATTGTATTGAAGAAGAAAATAAGGAAGCCTATATGGAACAGTTAATCATGGGGCTAAAGAGTAATAATCCGCAGGAAATTGCGAACAAAATTCTAGAAAAGACCTTGGCGGAAACGAATTATGTGCCAAAAGATGATATGACTGTAATAACGGCAGGAATGTGGTTAAAATAGATAACAAGCATGTAAGAATAGTGAAATTGCTGTATTTCAGTCTGAAATTTAGTTGAAATATAAAAATAAAAAGGTTATGATACTATTAATCTTTTGCATACTGTTTACTAAGGGTAAAGTTGGAGACAATGTTAAATAAAATAGCAGAAAACATCAAACAATTTCATATGATTGAAAAAGGAGATAGAATTGTCGTCGGTGTATCTGGAGGCGCTGATTCTGTCTGTCTTTTGTCTGTGCTTCAGAAACTATATGGTACAGACACAATAAGTCTGTTTGTGGTTCATATTAATCATGGACTGCGCGGAACAGAAGCAGATGAGGATGAGGCCTTTGTCAAAGAGCTTTGTAATCAGTTGAAAGTGGAGTGCTTTAGTTATTCCTATGATATTAAGCAAATCGCTGCTTCGCAGGGAATTTCAGAAGAGGAAGCAGGAAGAAATGTAAGATATCAATCATTTTTAGAGGTGTGCCATAGACAAAAGTGTAATAAAATTGCAGTGGCTCATAATAAAAATGATAGTGCGGAAACTTTTTTGTTTCACCTGTTTCGTGGCAGTGGATTAAAAGGATTATCCGGCATTGCTCCGGTACGTCAATTATCTTCAGATATGGAAGCGGTATCAGTTATTAGACCGTTAACCTGTGCAGAACGAAGTGAAATAGAAAAGTATTTAAAAGAGGAGCAGATATTCTATCGAACGGATTCCACAAATCTAACTGAGGATTATACCAGGAACAAGATTCGAAACAGAATACTTACCTATGCCAGAACAGAGATTAATCAGAATGCTGTTAACAATATTTATGAAACAGCAGGGAGACTAAGGGAAGCGCAGGAATTTATTGACGAGCAGGTTGAACTTAGTTATAGGAAATGTGTAATTGAAACTGAGATTGAGTTTAAGCTGAAATTAAAGGAATTTGAAGAGGCAGCATCAATTCTTCAAAAAGGAATTCTTCGAATTGTTTTTGAAAGGCTTGCAGGGCATTTAAAGGATTTTGAAGCAAAGCACATTGAGGCTGTACTAACCCTGATAGAAAAACAGGTAGGAAGAAGCGTACATTTACCATATGGTGTGGTAGCCGAACGAGGATATGAGGAGCTTTTTATATATCGTAGACAGGATAAGAAGATAAAAACTGGTAAAGAAGAGGAGATTCTGGCACAAGAGCTTTTAATACCAGGTTGTACAAATTTAATACAACAAGGTAAAAGGATAATTACAGAAATCATTAACTATCAAAAAAACACGGTAATACCGAAAAATAGTTGTATCAAATGGTTCGATTATGATAAAATAGAGAATGCTGTTGAGGTCAGAGGTCGAAAAGAAGGAGATTATATTCAGATTAATAGCCTCAGCGGACGAAAAAAGCTGAAGGATTATTTTATTGATCATAAAATACCAAAGCAGCTAAGAGATTCCCTGGTACTAATAGCTGATGGTAATCATATTATGTGGATTGTCGGTTATGGTGATCGAATGAGTGAAAAATATAAAGTGGATGACACCACCACGAAAGTACTATTGATAAAAATGATTGATTTGGAGGAAATGCAAGATGAAAGATAAAGTAAGGGTTATGATATCGGAAGAACAGGTAAATGAAAGAATTCGCCAATTAGCAGAACAGATTAGCAAGGATTATGAAGGCAGAAGCATTCATCTTATCTGTATTCTAAAGGGAAGTGTATTTGTTAGCTGCGATTTAGCAAAGAGATTAACAATTCCCGTAACCTTGGACTTTATGTCTGTTTCTAGTTATGGAAGTGGTACGGTAAGCTCTGGCAGAGTAAGAATTTTAAAAGACTTAGATGAATCCATTCAGGATAGAGATGTTCTGATAGTTGAAGATATAATTGACTCCGGAAATACCTTATCTTACTTAATGGATTTACTTGCAACAAGATCACCAAGAAGTTTATCCATCTGTACATTGCTTGATAAACCAGAACGTCGTGTTACCAATGTGGATGTAAAATATGTAGGTTTTGTGATTCCGGATGAGTTTGTAGTAGGTTATGGTCTTGACTATGATCAATACTACAGAAATCTGCCTTATGTCGGTGTTGTTGAGCAATAAATGCAGAGAATGAATGTAATTAACATAAAAGAATGCACAATAAAGGAGGTTGTTCAGTGAGGAAACAGATGAAAGGATATGGTTTCTATATCGTTATTCTTCTGATTGCATTAGCAACAGTATTATTATCCCAAAGTATTGATTTTAATAATTCAGATGAGTATTCCTATGGCCAATTTATGAAGGACGTAGAGGAAGGCAATGTCAAGAACATTGATATCAAGCTTAATAGAGAAAGACCTACTGGTAATGTCATTGTTACGCTGGCAAATGAAAGTGAAAAAACGTTTCCGGTGCCGGATGTAAATGTGATTGTATCCTTAGCCAACGAAAAAGGTATCAGTTTTACCACAAATGACATACCGAAAGAAAATATTCTATTAACGATATTACCCTATATCTTAGTTTTGATCGTAATTATTGTCCTGTTTTCCTTTTTATCCAATCAAGCGTCAGTTGGCGGTGGTAATAGTAAGGTAATGAATTTCGGTAAGAGCCGTGCAAAAATGACTACCGAAGAGAATAAAAATACTACTTTTAAAAACGTTGCTGGACTTGATGAAGAAAAGGAAGAGTTAAAGGAAATTGTTGATTTCTTAAAATCCCCCAAAAAATATATTCAGGTAGGGGCAAGAATACCCAAAGGCGTACTTCTTGTAGGACCTCCGGGAACAGGTAAAACACTGCTTGCCAAAGCGGTTGCCGGAGAAGCTGGTGTACCATTTTTCTCAATATCCGGTTCAGATTTCGTTGAAATGTTTGTTGGTGTAGGTGCTTCCAGAGTTAGAGATCTTTTCGAGGAAGCAAAGAAGAATTCCCCTTGTATCGTATTTATTGATGAAATTGATGCAGTTGCAAGAAGAAGAGGCACTGGTATGGGTGGCGGACATGATGAAAGAGAACAGACACTTAACCAGCTCCTGGTTGAGATGGATGGATTCGGTGTGAATGAAGGCATCATTGTAATGGCAGCTACAAACCGTGTGGATATTCTTGATCCGGCGATTTTACGTCCCGGCCGCTTTGACCGTAAGGTTACTGTAGGACGCCCGGATGTTAAAGGCAGAGAAGAGATTTTACAGGTGCATGCAAAAGGTAAGCCGTTAGGTGATGATGTTGACCTGAAGCAAGTTGCGCAGACTACAGCTGGCTTTACTGGTGCTGATCTTGAAAACCTGTTAAATGAGGCGGCAATTGGTGCGGCTCGTGATGATCGAAGCTATATTAACAGTGAAGATCTTAAGAAATCCTTTATCAAGGTTGGTATAGGTGCAGAAAAGAAGAGCAAGGTTATCACAGAAAAAGAAAAATTAATTACAGCATATCATGAGGCTGGGCATGCGATTTTATTCCATGTGCTTCCGGATGTTGGACCTGTATATACTGTTTCAATTATTCCTACCGGTAATGGTGCAGCAGGCTTTACCATGCCGCTTCCTGAAAAGGATGAAATGTTCCAGACCAAGGGAAGAATGAAGCAGGAGATTATCGTCGATCTAGGCGGCAGAATTGCAGAAGAGTTGATTTTTGATGATATAACCACCGGGGCATCCCAGGATATCAAGGTTGCCACTAAGACTGCGAGAGCAATGGTAACACGTTATGGTTTCTCCAAAAATATTGGTATGGTGAACTATGATAACGATGATGACGAAGTGTTTATTGGTAGAGATCTAGCACATACCAGAAGCTATAGCGAAAGCATTGCAAATAAGATTGATGAAGAGGTAAGAACAATCATTGATGAATGCTATAACGAAGCAAAGAGAATTTTGGTTGAGAATATGAGTATTCTTGAGGCTTGTGCAAAATTATTAATTGAAAAAGAGAGAATTACCAGAGAAGAATTTGAAGCACTTTTTGAAGTGAAAACCGCTTAAAAAAGAAATCGATTGGGGAAGAAATAACTGGCGTTGTGCAAAACGACGGAAAATTACAAAGAAATTTGTAAAGTTTGTGCACACTTATTGTGAGCTACATGTTATACTAATAAACGTAAACCCCAATACATTATATAGTTTTTGCTACACCCCCATAAGTAACAAAAATACCTTCTCCGAAAAAGGACAGTCCCATAACTGTCCTTTTTTATTTGTGACAATTGAAACGACTTGTCGTTTCATCTTGTTTGCGCAAAAGTAAAGTGAAGTATCAATAAAACTAAGTTTTTTAGATACGAATGCGAAAAAAATCCACTCCTAAAAGATGATTTCCTTATCTTTTAGAAATGGATTTTTTTTGCTATGTAGTTTGTGCCAACTACAAAAAAGTGATATATTACGACAAACATGTGCGTATACTTTAGTAGAAGAAAAGTATTATTTAGTTGCAGCTTGATTGGTAAACTAAAGCAGTAAGAAAGGATTGACTTATGCTAATCGTGTATAATCGCTTTTTAAAATATACGTTTCTTTTTTTAACGGGTGGCTTTGCATATGGGGCAATAGAAATTCTTACACGTGGATATTCACATATTTCTATGTTAATCGCTGGGGGGATCTGTTTTGTACTAATCGGCCTTTTAAATGAAGTCTATTCCTGGAAGATGTCGCTTCTAAGTCAAATGGTAATCTCTGCAGGTATTATTACCACAGTGGAATTTACTGTTGGTATCATAGTTAATGTGTGGTTAAAATTAAATGTCTGGGATTATTCATCTAAACCGTATAATTTAATGGGACAGGTATGCCTGCTATATACAAATATATGGTTTCTTCTTTCACTATTTGCAATTTTATTGGATGATTATTTGCGATATTTTTTAATGAAAGAAGAAAAGCCAAAATATAAATTATTCTAGGGAATTAAAACACAGTATTTATCAAGCAGTTCAATAGGATGATAGGAAAGTTTTGAAGTTCTAAGGCCTTCATCACCGACATCCTCTTCGCGGTTAATGTATTGAATACCAAAAGAAGTTCTCATATCACTGGAAAATTCTTTTACGATCATTTGGTAAGAACCTTGATAATCTCTATTTGCTTTTTCTATATGACAGTACAGGGTATCGTTGACAATCTCACCAATTGCAAGTGCTACAATGGTGTCGTCAACCTCAATAAAAGCACCAGGTAAATTGAAGCGGCCTAAAAAAGGTAATAGCTCTAAGGTTCTATTTAATTCTTCCTTAGCTAAGGACGTGGATTTACCATGATTTTTTTCATAGTCTACTAAGAAATCGGTAACCTTTTGTAAATTCTCCTCGGTAATCCGATGATAACTATAATTAGGATAAAGTTTTTTAAACTTGTTAATATGATTTCTTTGACCACTGTATCTTCGGCCTGCTAAATCTGCAAGATCTTCCGCTTGATATAAATAATCAGCCCAATCACGGCTTGGTGTTCCCGGAATGGTTCCCTTATATTGATCCACAAGGATGGGAAGCAGTGGTTCAGGAATGGTACAGAACCATAATGGAAGGTTATTTGCATTACAATATTCCTTAAGTGCTTCCATAGCTTGTGGAAGGGAACCGCTGCCAACCGGAATTGTAAAGGAAGTACGATCTAAAAATTTAACCTTATAAAAAATCATATTGTCGTGAATAGTAAACTGTGTTTCATAAAAATCTCGCCACATATACATTGCGCCTATGGTATAATCACTGGTACGCGTAATTTTATATTTAAAGAATTCAGTTGCTTTCAATATATTATCAGCATTTATCGGCTCAAAGGATAGCATATAACCTCCTGAAGGTGTATTTAGATAATTGCGGAGAGTAGAAGTGAATAAGGATAGAAGTTCTTCGTAATTGTCTAGTTTTAATGTTTGTCATTTTGCAGGCTTAAGATCTTTGGAGACAATCCAAGGGTTTGTAAAGCCATAAGAGTTAATTTATAACAAAAAAGACTATAGCACAAGACATATATTCTGTCTAGTATAGGATATTTTATATTATTTACCTGAGTGCACTTAGATTATGTTACACGGAAAAGCTTTTGTTGCTACATAATTATAGAGTTAATTGATGGAAAAAGAAAGATAATTAGTAATAATAAATATAAAAATTTGCTAAAGAAGTAGCTGTAACAAGGCTGTTGTGATAAAATAAAGTATCGAAACACATCATTTAATAAGGGAAGAACAGAGGTAATAATGAAGGTATTACTAGTAGCGATTAATGCAAAGTACATTCATACTAATTTAGCTGTGTATAGTTTGATGTCCTATGCTTCGAAATATAAAAATCAGATAAGTTTAGTTGAGCTTACAATCAATCATTCCGAGGAGGAAGTCCTTCGTGAGATATATAAGGAAGGTGCAGATGTAGTAGCTTTTTCCTGCTATATATGGAATATAGGTATGGTAAAGAGGGTTGCCGCCCAGTTAAAATTGGTACAGCCTGAGGTTAAAATATGGTTTGGTGGCCCAGAGGTAACCTATGATGCAAAAGAGTGCCTTACTACAGAAGATTATCTGGAAGGGATTATAGTCGGAGAAGGAGAACAGACCTTCCTGGAATTAATGCAATACTATGTTGAGGGCGATACTAACCTTAGAGCTATTGATGGACTTTGCTATAAGGAGAGTATTGCATCAAAAGCAAGCAGCATAGTATTAGATGAGAAGAAAAATCAAGCATTTGACAATCTATCAGAGATTGTTATGACAAGAGATAGAATGCCAATCTCTTTGGATCAAATTCCTTTTCCCTATGAGGATATGGATCGGTTTAAGAATAAAATTATCTATTATGAGAGCAGCAGAGGATGCCCTTATTTATGCAGTTACTGTCTTTCTTCAGTGGACAAGAGAGTTAGATTTCGTAATGTTGAACTAGTGAAGCGAGAGCTTGGTATCTTCTTATCCTATCAGGTGCCACAGGTTAAATTCGTTGACCGTACTTTTAACTGCAGTAAGAAGCATGCAATGGAGATCTGGAGATTTTTGAAAGAGAATGATAATGGTATTACTAACTTTCACTTTGAACTCTCGGCAGACATTCTGGATATAGAAGAGATAGATTTTCTTGCAACCCTAAGGCCGGGACAGGTACAATTAGAAATTGGAGTTCAGACCACCAATCCGGCTACAGCAAAGGCAATCCACCGCGCGATGGATTTTGGTAAACTATCACATAATGTGGAGCTGCTGAATCAAGGGAAGAACATTCATTTACATCTCGATTTAATAGCAGGACTTCCCTTAGAAGGCTATTCTTCCTTTGAAAAATCCTTTGAGGATGTATATCATCTAAAACCGGATCAATTGCAGTTGGGTTTTTTAAAGATATTAAAAGGTTCGGCTATGGAACAAGATACAAAAGAGTATGGGATTACGTATAGACAGGTACCGCCCTATGAGATTTTGTTTACCAAAGAGCTTTCTTATGACGATGTAATTAAGCTTAAGGGTGTTTGTGATATGGTTGAGATTTATTATAATAGCGGACAATTTAGTTACTCCATTCAATATCTGGAACATTTTTATCCTTCTCCCATGAAGCTTTATGAGGAGTTAAGTGAATACTATAATAATACTTCTATTCAGATGATGGCACATAGCCGTATCAGAAGGTATGAGCTGTTACTTGAGTTCTTCAAAACGATAATCGCAGAAAAGTGTATTATGGAAGAGAAAGAAGAATTAACAGCACTTTTTAAGGAACTTCTTTTACTGGACTTGTTCCTGCGAGAAAAATTAAAGGCAAGACCAAGTTTTGTTCCTGGTATTGATAACCGGAATGATCTACGTGATTTATATGAAAGAAATAGAATAGACAGAAGACATATTCATATAGAAAAATTTGAGTATGATGTAATTACTTCAGCGAAGACGGGGCAGTTAATACGCAGACCAACGACCCTATTATTTGACTATGAGAACAGGGAGCCCTTAGATAATGGAGCGACGCTTATGGAATTATAAAGGATACTTAAGCAAGCACAGAGCCTGGAAGTAAGCAGGTGATTTAAAGTACTGTTTTGAAGGGAGCAAGATTCATGGCTAAGCAAAGAAGAACAAAAAAAGAACGAGAGCGCATGGAAAGAATTCTTAATGCATTAAATAAGGAATATTCTACAGAGTATCGTTGTTTCCTAAATCATGATACAGCCTGGCAATTATTAATTGCAACTATCTTAAGCGCACAATGTACAGATGAGAGGGTGAATATTGTAACAAAGGATTTGTTTAAAAAATACACAAGCTTAAAGGACTTTGCCAATGCAAAGCAGGAGGAGCTCGAAAAGGATATTCATTCTACTGGCTTTTATCGTAATAAAGCTAAAAACATTATTTCCTGTGCAAGACAATTGGTTGTGGATTATAATGGAGAGGTTCCAAATGATATTGATATTCTTACCAACCTGGCAGGTGTTGGCAGAAAGACAGCTAATGTAATCCGGGGCAATATCTATAATGAGCCTAGCATAGTTGTAGATACCCATGTGAAAAGAATATCCAATCGATTGGGATTTACGAAAGAAGAGGACCCTGTAAAAATTGAATTTGATTTAATGGATTTTCTGCCGAAGGAACAATGGATTTTATATAATATTCAGATTATTACACTTGGAAGAAGTATTTGTACGGCTAGAAGCCCGAAATGTGAAGAGTGTTTCCTTAGGCAGGATTGCCCATATCCAGTTTCAGGGGATAAAAGAAAAAAATCTTGATTGATTGATAAAAATAGCATAGTATAAGTATTGTGCGTAACTATTTCGGTATAGTATAAAATGCCGTGGTGATAATAATAATAAAAGTTTTAATGGAGGGTAATTATGAATTTTTATAGTAACAAATTTAAAAGAATAGTAGCTACTGTGATTGTAGTTGTATTAGTGCTTTCAATGGTAATTCCTTATATTGTTAGTGTATTAAGCTAAATAGATAGTTTAAGAAGATAATCTATAATAGATGAATTTTACCTGATACAGAGAAATAAATATTTTCTTGAATAATCCAAGGTTTATGATAAAATAGGAAGAAGCTTGAAAAACTTGGATTATCTTGAATATTTAGAGGATATGTAAGAGTATAATATTAGCCTAAATTACACAAGAGCAATAGAAGAGTACACTTGACAAAAAATACATACAAGTTGTTAGTTAGTAAAAGGAGGATGAATATGAGCAGAAAGTATTTATTATCCGCGATCATATTCGCAATCGTATCCCTGGTTTTCTTTGGGAGAAGCGAGATTGTATCTGCAAATGAAGAGAACACCATCTGTCAGGGAGTTTTTATAGATCAGGTTGATGTGAGTGGTATGACAAAAGCACAGGCAAAGGCAGCTTTGGATGAGTTTATGGTAGGATTACAGGCCAAAGGAATAGCCATTAAAGCCGGAGATGATGTTATATATGCTACAAGGCCTGATTTAT
>JASGEU010000164.1:0-9566 GCA_047606065.1 Mobilitalea sp. | reverse complement strand
TGGGATTCCAAATTCATTTCTGCCATCATATAGATACCATTCTCATCGCAGAGATAATACCAGGGAATTTGGTCCGGATAGTGACAGGTTCTTACTGCATTAATATTGTTATCCTTGAATAACTGAATATCCCAATTCATCTCTTTTCTGTCTATGCATCTGCCACTTTCAGCACTCCATTCATGTCGGTTAACACCATTCAGGATAAGCCTTTTTCCGTTCAATAGAATAATTTTATTCTTAATTTCAACTCTTCGAAAGCCAATTTTATATGGAACAACTTCCTTAAGATTACCTGCTTTATCATAGAGTTCAAGTTCCAATGTATATAAATATGGATTATAATTATCCCAGGGAATTATATTATCAATAGCTTCTGGTTCAAATTTAATATTTTCAGAAATCGGAACTGTATTCTGTATAAGGATATTTCCTTTCGCATCCTTCAAATATATCTTTATGCTCCCTGGCTGTTCTACGTAAGAAACCTTTAGATCAAGAGCCAGAGTACCCGATGTATTATCCTCGTTTAGTACCGGTTTCGCCCACATGTCTTCCAAATGAATCTCTGGCTTTGCATATAAAGTTACATTTCTGTAGATTCCAAAAAAGCGAAAGAAATCCTGGTCTTCCAGGAAGGCTGCTGTACTTCTCTTATGCACCTCCACTGCAAGCATATTATCCTTTTCTCTAATAAATGGAGTTAAGTCAAATTCCGAGGGTGTAAAGCTGTCTTCGGCGTACCCCACAAACTCACCATTTAACCATACATACATGGCCTGCTCTACTCCTTCAAAGCAAATACAGACCCTTTTGCCAAGCAGCCCTTCCTCCAAATCAAAGGTCTTAAGATAGGAGCCAACCGGATTATAAGAAGCTTCGCTAAAACCTCCTTCTCCTTTATCGTTACCCTCCAGACTATAAGCTGGGCGTCTGTACTGATGACCTTCCCAGGGATACATGGTATTAATATAGTGAATTTGATCATATCCAGCCAACTCAATATGACCAGGTACCTTTATTTCTTCAAATCCGTCTCGACTAAATTCTTCTTTATAAAAGGCGGCAGGTCGTTCCTTCGCATTCGTGCTATAGTGAAAATTCCATATCCCATTTAAGGATTGCTGTAAAGAGCTCACTTTTGTCTGCATTTCTTCTAGACTACTAAAAAATGCATGGTCACTATGTGCCGGTAATTGATTTACTCTAAAAATTTCTGGATTATCCAAATAATTAATGTCTGGTTTCATATTAATTCTCCAATCCTGCGAAAAACTGTAATTTTAGACAAGTATAAGTTCACTGCAAAAGTAATTATTATTCCCCCATTATTCTTTTACAGAACCTGAGGTGACACCGGCAATAATATACTTCTGGAAAAAGATATAGATTAAAATTGTCGCCATCATTACTATTATAATACCAGCTGCAAGTAGTTGCCAAGAACCTTGTTGTGCATTTGCAAAATTCATAATATAGGTGGTAAGTGTTCGCAGTTTATTCTTTGGCATATATAAATATGGAATATACATATCATTGATTATGTTGATGGCTTTAATAATAACAACCGTTGCTGTCGCTGGTGCAAGAAGGGGAAATATAATCCTTCGAAATAATCCAAAATAGGAACATCCATCCAGTAGTGCTGCTTCATCCAGGGTCACCGGAATACCGGATAAGAACTGTCTGTAGATATAAAGCTGCATAAGGTCTGCTGCGATATAAATAACGATGGGAGCACCCAAGGTATTGTATAAATGTAATCCTTGTATAATCTGAAATCTTGCAATTTCAGTAACAAAGTTGGGAATTAACATACCAACAAAGAACAGAGCCACTACAATCTTTTTACCTCTAAATTGAAAACGTTCAATAATAAAAGCTGTAATAGTACCAAACATAACGTTAAAGAAAATGGAAACTACCAATATAATCCCAGTATTTTTAAAACCTAATAATAAATATTTATCCGATAAAACCTTCTTAAAATTATCAAAAGTTATTTTACCCCAGTCAGGCAGAAGCAAGGGAGAGGTATTTACCATATCAGCCTTTGTTTTTAATGCTGCAAACAACGTCAGCAGAATAGGTAATAATACAACTACAACCATTCCTATACATATGATTTGCTTAAGCAACTGTACTGTTATTCTTTTTTGCATGTGTCTTCCTCCCATCCCTTAATACCACACCATGAATAAATTTGTTCTGTATAAAATAAATCACTACTATTAATAACATAATGGTAACCGCCATTGTAGAAGCGAGGCCAAAGTTAGAGAAGGTGAAAGCGGTCTTGATTGTATATAAGGTAAAGGTTGAAGATGCATATCCAGGACCTCCCGAGGTCATTACAAACGGAATATCAAATACCTGAAGCGCTCCTCTAATATTATCGAATAGAACAAAATCCACCATTAACATAATTGCAGGTACCTGAATGTATCGGAACAACTGCCAGGAATTAGTACCATCTACCTTTGCTGCTTCTCCTATATCCTGTGGAATGGATTGTAGTGCAGCCATGAATAAAATCACATGATAGCCGCTGAACCTCCAAACAGATACAAAGGAGAGAACATAATTAACAATGGACGAGTCTGATAACCAGTTCTGACTTAAGAAATCCAACTTAAATAATTCTAAGATGGCATCAAAAGCACCATTAATTGGTGAAAAAAAGTAGGAAAAGGCATAAGCAATTGCAACACCATTAATAATATAGGGCATAAAAACCATTGTCTTATAAAACTTAGCGGCACGAAGTTTCGTGGTTAATAAAACAGCAAATCCCAATTCTACTGGTATCATGAAAAAGTGAACAAGAAAATAAACAGCATTGTTTTTCAAGGATAACCATAGATCTTCATTTTGAAACATGGAAAGATAGTTGCCAAATCCAATAAAATTGCTTTCTTTGGAGTATCCATCCCAGTTTGTAAAACTCATACGAAATAAATCTGCTGCAGGAACCACTACAAACCCTATCAGAAGTAATACAGGTACAATAAGTGATATTAGAATGAACCACATTCGATTTCTATTTAATTTCGTCATAACAACCTCCTGATAGTATATGGGGCAGTTGTAACGTAAACATTTTACAACGGCCCCATAACCATTAAAATATTATATAATTACTGAATCTGAAGTTTTTCTCTTGCGGCTTTCCACTTATCATTAAGGTCTGCTAACTTAGCATTAAAATCAAATCCATTTGTTAACATTTCAGCACCTAACTTCTTGTAATCAAAGGTAGTTTCATTTTGAATAGAAGCAAAGTCTTCGCCACCACCATCATACATAATAAGTACTTTATCAGGAGTTAATGTATCTGCCTGTGCAAGAATCGGATCCTTCTCTTTAGGGAAGTTTGTCATGGAAGAAGCAGAGGATACATAGTTAAGGTAATCTGGATACCAGGCTTCGGAATAGAACCATTCAACGAAGGCAATTGCCGCTTCCTGATTTTTGGAAGTATTTGTTACACCCATTAAAGAGTCGCCTTGTACAATTACATTGTAGGGATCTGATTCAGAGTTTCTTGTTGGAAGATAGAAGGTTCCAAGTTCGGATACATCTTCCGCACCACTCACGATGTTCTGAAGGCCCCAGTCACCAAGTGCGATCATTGCTGCGTTCTTTGTTGCAAATAAAGTTGTAGCCTGGTCATTACCTAAACCTAGAGGATCTTTACCAAGAACTCCAGAGGTGAATAAACTATTAATTTTCTGATATGCTTTATAAATGTCTGTTCCTTCAGCAAAAGGTGCATCCTGCGTCGCCATTGTATTCCAGTTCTGTCCATTGCCTGCTTCCAGTGCTGGCATGAATTCCATGAATGGATAATCCGGCCACTCATCTTTTAAGCCCATTGCAAGTGCCATAAAATCTTCATTGCTTGCACTGTAATAATCCTGTAAGGTTTTTGCTGCTGCTTCGAATTCTGTCCAAGTTGCAGGGACTTCTACACCAGCTTCTGTAAACATGTCTTTCCAATAGTACACATATTCATAACCAGCTGTCATAGGTACGCCAAGAACTTTACCGTCCATTGCATAACCGCTTGCTAATTCATTGTTTGCTGCTGCCTCTGTTGAAGAAAGATCAACTAAATAATCTTTAAATCTTGATAAGGTAAAAGGTTTGTTGAACATGATGTCAGGTAACTGATTTGCTGATGCACGCATTTTCATTGCGTTCCAGTATTCGGAGTCATCTTTGATTTTTTCAACTTCAATATCTATATTAGGATATTGTTCTTGAAATTTTGATACCATGTCATTTTCTTCAATAAAAGTATTTAAGTTATTATCCCAGATCGTAAAGGTAAGCGTACCGCTTAAATCTTCTTTTGAAGTTTCTCCTGATGTATTATCAGGTGTTTTAGAATCATCTGGTTTGTCATTTTTCGCATTCGTACATCCCGCTAAGGTAGATGCTACCATTGCGAAAGATAACATAAGTACTAGTAATTTTTTTCTCATAAATAAAATACCTCCCTTTCGTTTGTGAGGTCAGCATATCAATTTCACACTAAAATCACCATTTCATATTATCATTTTTCTTGATTATTTTTCACATTGTCGCTTTTTGAAACTTGGTTTTTTGTTAGAATTATTGATGCAAGGTAAGAAATCAATAAACAATTTGTAGTTTTTACCAGATAAAGTTATATATTGTAATTATATGTTCTGCTATTTTTCTATTTATATTTGATACTTACACTCTAATTATATTACTAAATTTATAATACTTATATTTTGCAACTGTCTGGAGAAACACAAACTGCAAAGAATCTGTAGATTTTTGGGCTTGATTTTAAATAGTTACAAGATTTTTACTTTTAAAATCACTTTGCTAAGAAAAAAGAACTTCCTTAAATGTACTCCAGGATTGACTTTCAAGTCTATCCTGGAGTACATCAAGGAAGTTATTCTTATTAATATGACAATTGAGCTTAATACGACAATTGAACTCATCCACGATATCTGGAGAAACTAGCATAGCATGTTTCTTCCAGCTCATGACAAGTAAAACAGCTTGTAGGTTTCATCTTATTAGGTGCTTTTACGGTACTGGGCTGGACTAATTCCATTTTGTCTTTTAAACATTCTGTTAAAATGCTCTACATTATAGTACCCCACCATTTCAGCAATTTCATAAACTTTAAAATTTGTATTCTTTAATAATTCACAGGATTTCTGAATTCTTAATTCTGTCAAGTAGGTGGAAAAGGTTTCACCGGTTTCCTTTGTAAATCGATTACTGAAATACTTTTCATTCAGTTCAACATAATCAGCAACCTTTGTTAAGGATAATTCTGCATCCTCATAATGATCCGCTATATATCTTTTTGCTTTTATAATCACATCAGTGTTAGACACATTTAATTTGGAAGCAGAATAATCCATAATCCATGCAAAATAATTTGTAATCCAAAGTTTAATATTTCTTACATCCTCAATTCGCTCTATCTTGTCAAAATAATCATATTGCTGTTTACCGAACACCTCCAGGTAATTTGAGTTATCCTTGTCAAATTGCATACCGATTGCCAATATGACCGAATAAACCTGCAGCTTAATTTTCTCCATAGAATAGCTGCTGAAGGCACCAAACATCTTTTCTTTCTCCTGGCTCATATTCTTTTCATCTGCAATATAAAGTGCTCTCGCCAGCTTTTCATACTCCACTGCTTTTTGCAGGAGCTTGTCTAACTTCTCACTTTCCTCATTGAGATTAATAATAGCATGATTACCTTTTAAATAGCGCAGGGGCATTTTTCTCCTAATTTCATTTACTTGCTCAAATAATTCGACGTAACCGGAACTAATCTTACCAATGCATACACTAATCTGCACTCCCTGCTCATGGCTTCCTGCTCTTTGCAATTCCTCGACCATAGTAATTATCTTTGAAGCATACTCTTTTTCTGTAATTCTATAGAATACAAGAAAGAATTCAGGGCTTTCCATATAGATAATACATCTGGAAACAAACCTGGGATTACGTTCAAAGCTGCTTAAAAGTTTAGTCGCCTCTGCTTCCATATTTTTAGAACTATAGTTTCCAATATGAAATCCCAGCAGGGCATACTGATCCATAAAGAATTCCTTGGATTTCTTACTAACCTCTTCCGGCGACATATCACCTTTTATCATAGCAGCTAAGTAATCTGCAGGTGATTTATCTACATTATTGATTTTCTCTTCGTATTCAATCACCAATGCTTTTAGTCTTCGTACCATGGCATTGAATTGATGAATCATTGATCTGATTTCAAACTGGCCTTTTGAAGAAATATGAACCTCAAGATTCCCTTCCTCTACCTGTTTCAGACCTCCGCTTATTTCTTCGATGGGTTTAATAATACTTCTTAAAAAATACCTGGAGTAGTAACCCGATAAAAGGAGTATTAATATGGCTGCTCCTAATACAAATAATGCAGTATTCCAAAAATCTGCCGTAAGCTCCGAAGGCTTAATATAATTCTCAATATACCAGGTAGTATTATTAAATCTAATGGGTGTTTTTATACAGATATACTCATTCAAAGGATAATTACTCTTTTCCTGCGTTGAAAAAACCAACTCCCCTTCTGTACCAGTTATTTGTGAAATCCCCAATTTATTCTTTCCGTTAAGATAAGCCTGGTTATTTGATTTAATACGTTCCGCTGCTCCTGTGGATTGATAATACATAACCATTTCTATTTTCTGCGAACGATCGGTGGTTACGTCCGGTGCTAATGCAAATACAAGAATTAAAGAATCTTTTTTATTCCCCATATATAAATCGTTGGTGGATTTAGTATCATAAAATCCAATATTAACGGTATTTTCTTTTTTCAAAGCGTCCTGATACCATTTACTTTCGACTATTTCTTCTCTGGTCAGTCTTATTTTATTTTTCAGATAGGTTTCTCTTCCATCCTTCATATAAAAGCTAACCGAAATAATATCTTTTACTGGCTCTAATACCAGATCCACTGTCTGCGTAAGTTTTTTCTCATATTCATTTCTGTCACTTTGATCTTGCGTGTCAGTTCCCGCTGCATACTTTAAGATCTCATTGTCATTGGTATATATCATGTGCGAAAGTCTCATTGACATTATATCTTCATCCGAAATTAAGTCAGCTATAACAGCCTCTTGAGCTCTCTTTATATTTTCTATCGCCTGATTTTTAAACTGTTGGTTTAATACCATAAGTGCAACAAATAATACTATTAAAATTGGTATCACTATAAAAAACAAAAAGGATGTATAATATACTGTTTTCAAAGGTAATCGTTTTCGTTTATTTTTAAAGAACATAAAACCTCCCAAAGTCGTCTCTAATAACCTGTCCACATTATTTTTAATCTATCACGAATATTTAAGATGATCTTGAGAATAACTGTTGTCGTCGATATACATGTTTTACCTTCATGCAAATTAAAATCATATCTTTCTAATATAATTATACCTCAAAAATTCCGTAGTTACTAGACTTGTAATAAAAATGCTATCCGTATATGATTTAGGTATCGTTGCCGCTACTCAAATGATTATGATTTATTAATATCTCCAGTGAAAGACTCGTGTTCAATAGTTTATACCAAAGAGCTTATGTTTAAATGTTTATGTTAAAAAGTCAATGATTAAAGGAGTGTTGTTATGGAGGATATGTTTCATTTAATTGTCGCAAAGCAGAAACAGGAAGAATTACTTAAGATATTGGACTGCAATAAGAAGACAGAACAATACGGATTAGTATTAACTTCAGAAGATGTAACCAATTTAATGATAAACCGAAAAAGCTCACTTACCGACAACCAACGCGTTGAATTCGGAACTGGTATTCTAACGAAAATAATTGATTACTTCTGTGATTCGCAATACATGAACCAGGAAAACTACACTGCTGCTTTAGCCGAACTACAGGAAATTTTCTATCTTTATAAAAACGAAACACAGGATGAACTAACGGATGACGAATTACTTCAATTCATGAGAAAGCAGTATGATGAAACTTGCTTTGGTGATATTGAATATTTACGAAACACCTGCCTGGAACGTTATGCCAGAGCAACCCGTGCCGGATATCACAGCCAAATGCAATCCAGACTTCGAGATGAATATGCTTTAAGAGATACCGAGAACGAATATAGTGTATTATCAGAGGAGACCAGATGGGATTATGAGGTATATAAAACAAGGTTGAAGGATATGTACTAATATACTGCAACTAAAATGTTTAACTAAATGCACTGTAATTTTTCCTTAAAAGGATTTTAGGATAAGTTTAAAAACAAATGGTACATCAATAGCCTCTGAAAATCAGAGCCTTATGATATACCGTTTTTTATAATGTTCCATTTTGTATTGTCCTTATGTACCGCTATAAGCGGCAACCATTTTTTATGTACACTAATTTCCTATAAATCAACCATAATTAATTCTGTAGCAGCAGTCGCCAAATCAATACTTTCTCCTGCTTTTACAAGCTCCTTGTGAATGTCATCCCCTAATACCTTTTGGAAGGCTATCTCATCTTCCATACGATGCGCAATGTCATTCGCCGTTGCAGTAGTCTCAGAAATCAGATGAAGCAGACCATTAAGTTCGTCTAATAGGCTTGCCATACTCTCTCTCTTATCCTCCGGTGTAACACTGGCTATTTCTTTATAACATTCCTGAAGCATTATAAGAAGGTTCTTACTTTCCTTTGAATGAGTTTGGACATAATCAATCGTGTTCATTGCCTCAAATGCACATTTTTCCGTATTAATCTGCGAGTTATTCCATTGACACATTAACTCTGTGACATTCTTCATACGTTCCTGAGCAGTTGAAAGAATGATTAATTCATCCTTTAATTCCTTCATCCTCTGTATCCCCCTGTTATATCAAAGATTAATTCTCAATCACTTAACCTTCCAGCCGCAGTTGTTATGTATCGTATGGTTACTTGCTCGATTAATTCAGTACTATATTATTTACGCAATATTGCCATAACTTCTTGGAGATTTTTAACACCTATTAACTTAATACCACTTACCTTAATATGTTCTTTATTCGCCTGCGGTAAAATGCATACCTCAAAGCCCATCTTTGCTGCTTCCGATACTCGTTGTTCTGCCATATTAACTGCTCTGATCTCTCCAGTTAATCCAACTTCGCCAAAAATTACGGTTCTATGATCAATCGCAATATTTTTATGACTGGAAAGTATTGCACAAGAAACCGCCAAGTCAAGTGCTGGTTCCGTTATTCGCATGCCACCTGCAACATTAACATAAGCATCACAGTCGGACAGTTGAATTCCAGCTCGTTTTTCGAGTACCGCCATCAAAAGATTAACCCGATTATAATCTGTTCCTGCTGCTGTTCTGCGAGGCATATTAAAATTAGTTCTGCAAATCAAGGCTTGTACTTCTACAAGAATGGGCCGTGTTCCTTCAATAGAAGCTGCCACCACGGAACCCGGTTCACCTTCCGGTCTACCTTTCAGCATAAACTCCGAAGGATTTTTTACTTCCACCAGACCGGACCCCTGCATTTCAAAGACGCCAATTTCAT
>JASGEU010000163.1:0-20915 GCA_047606065.1 Mobilitalea sp. | reverse complement strand
ATTGGAGCTGATATGAGAATAATTATTATTGGAGGAGTAGCGGCAGGTATGTCAGCGGCTTCCAAGATTGCCAGAATGGATAAGACATGTGAAGTTGTTGTCTATGAGAAAGGCGGCTTTCTTTCTTACGGAGCCTGCGGACTTCCCTACTATGTAGGTGATTATAATGATGATTACCGACGTATGATAGCGCGTACGCGGGAGAAATTCAGTGAGGCAGGAATTGAAACCCATTTATATCATGAAGTTGTGAAGGTGGATGTTGAGAAAAAGCAGATCTTCATCAATAACCTAAAAGATAAAACCATGTTCATTGATAAATATGATAAGTTGATGATTGCCACAGGTGCAGCCTCCATAGTACCTCCCTTCCCAGGAGTTGATATGTTAGGGGTTCACGTGTTAAAAACTCTGGAGGATGGAATCTTCTTAAAAGAATATGCAGCGAATCCGGAAATTAAAAATGTGACCATTGTCGGCGGTGGATACATAGGAATTGAATGTGTGGAAGCATTTTTAAGCCTTGGCAAAGAATTAAGGCTAATTGAAGCCGCGGGCAGAATTCTAACTCCCTTTGATGAAGAATTATCCGAGCTAGCCCGGAAAGAAATAGAAAAGCATGGTGTGAAAGTTCATCTGAATGAAAAAGTAAAAGCTTTTCATGGAGCGAGTAAGGTGAACCAAATTGAGACCGATAAGGGAATGTACAATACAGATCTCGTAATTGTCGCTATTGGAATTCGCCCAAGTACGGAATTCTTAAAAGATACAGGAATTAGAATGGCAAAGAATGGAGCAATCATTGTAGACAGAGAGCTTAGAACCTCCATTGAGGATATCTACGCAGCAGGTGATTGTATTCTGGTTTATAACGAAGCTATGGAAGAAGACAGCTATCTGGCACTTGGCACAGTAGCAAATAAATGCGGACGTATTGCAGGTGCTAACCTGGCAGGAGAACATCAGAAATTCATTGGTGCCTTGGGTTCCGCAGCAATTAAAGTCTGCAATCTTGAAATGGGACGAACAGGTCTTGGAGAAGCTGATGCGAAACGTCTGAAGAAAAAATATAAAGCAGTTATTGTTCAAGCAAACGATCATCCAGCCTATTACCCTAATCCCACACCAATTACTATTAAAGTTATCTACGAAGCAGGTACGTTAAAATTATTAGGTGCTCAGGCTTGCGGCGAAAAAGGTGCTGTTATGAGAATAGATTCCTTTGCGGTAGCTATTCATGCCGGTATGACCACGGATGAATTAGGTATGACGGATCTCGTATATGCACCACCATTTTCTGGTGTATGGGACGCAATTCAAATTGCATGTAACCTGGCAAAATAGAGGCACGAAAGGAGTAATCATGAGCAAGTTAATGTCACTCACACAAGCAGTGGAACTTATTCAGGATAATGATATTGTAGGAATAGGCGGTAATGCCCTGCATCGTGCACCTATGGTTTTGGTTAATGAGATAGCAAGGCAGAAAAAGAAAAACCTACAACTGGTTAAGACCGCGGGAGCCATGGATGTGGATCTACTTTGTCTGGCTGGGTGCGTTCGCAGTGTAGATGCAGGTTTTATTAGCTATGAAACAGAATATTCCCTTGCAGGACATTATAGAAAAGCAGTACAGGAAGGAACAGTGAAAGGCAACGAGCATGCTTGTTACACTGTGATATCTGCTCTAAGAGCAGCCAGTATGGGAATAGGCTTTATGCCCGTAAGAGGTTTGCAGATCAGTGATCTGATTGAGGCAAACGATTATTTTACCAAGATACAGGACCCTTTCACTGGTGAAACAGTAACAGTGGTGAAGGCAATAAGACCGGATGTTGCAATTATTCATGTTCAAGAAGCGGATTGTAATGGAAATGCAAGAATTACAGGACCCAAATATGAGGATGTACTTTTCTCCAGAGCTGCAAAACAAGTAATCATATCGGCAGAGACAATTGTACAGGAGAACACCTTTGCCTTCTCCAAAGAGAAAGCAGACATACCGCATTTCCTGGTGTCGGCAGTTGTCCATGCGCCAAAAGGAGCAGCACCCTGTTCCTGTCCTGCAAAATACGATATCGATCGGAAACAGCTGGATGAGTTTAAAGCAATGAAAGATAGAGATGAACTAGAGAAGTATTTAGATAAATATAAAGCAAAAGAGTTTAAAAGATAGGGGGAATACAGAATGTTATATAAAACAGGTGAAAACAGTCCATTACATAGTAACAGCCTTCGCCCCTGCGATATCATGATCTGTGCAATGTCAAGGTTGATAAAGGACAAGGATATTGTATTTCATGGTGTATCTTCCCATATGCCTATGATTGCTTTATTGCTGGCAAAATCACTTCATGCACCGCATGCGGTACATCTGAACATTCCAGGCGGTGTAGATCCTAAGCCTAGAATGCTTATGAAACATACCAGTGCAGGAGCCGAATTATTTGAAAATAGTGTCTCAGAATTCCCCTTGGCGGAAGTATTTGACCTTTCCATGAGAGGTGGGCTGGATGTTGCCTTCTTGAGCGGTATACAGTTTGATATTCAGGGCAATGTGAATGCCTCGGTAATCGGAGATTATCATAAACCAAAGGTTCGAATGCCCGGAGGAGCAGGCAGTGCAGTACTGATTCCAACAGCAAAAAGAGCCCTTATCTGGCGTACGAAGCATGATATCAGAACCTTTGTTAAAAAAGTGGATTTTGTCACCACCAAAGGTAATATAGATCGCATTGTTACACCTCTTTGTGTCTTTAAGTACCAGGACGGAGAACTTGTACTTGATACCATACATCCAACCTCAAGTTTAGAAGAAGTAATAGCCAATACGGCTTTTGAAATAAAAAATCCGAGGGTGGAGTATACTCCAATGCCTTCCAGCGAAGAAATGATGATGCTTAAGAAAATTGACCCCAAAGACTACAGAAGTATTGAATTCTAGAGTAAAGAAATAGATATTAAGAAAAAAAGGTAAAAGTTGTACACACGCATTCAAAATGCGAAACACACTTAGCACAAATGATAGATGTGTGGAAAACTTGCGCAGAAATGGAGTGAAATATGCAGATGCAAAGAGTGAACTCGGTTATCACCAGTTTCTTTGGAAAAGGTTCCATCTGTCAGCTTCCAGAGGAATTAAAGAAAAGAAATCTAAAACGCGCGCTAATTGTAACCGACAAGTTTCTATATGAGTCCGGAACTGCAACTCGGGTAGGAGATGAGTTATTAAAGGCTGGAATAGAGTATGCCATTTACTATAATGTGCTTCCAAATCCAACGGTGGATATTATTAAAGAATGTATTACTGCTGCAAGAACCTTGGAGGTCGACTTATTGGTAGCAGTCGGTGGCGGTTCCCCTATTGATACCTCTAAGGCAGTTGGAATCGTTCTAAGCAATGGTGGAGAGATTGAGCAGTACGAAGGCGTTAATAAATCCAAGAATCCTTCGATTCCAATCGTGGCAGTTAACACAACAGCAGGAACCGGATCAGAAGTAACCTGCTTCTATGTTGTCACCAATCCAAGAACCCATTCAAAAATGGTTATGGTAGACACCAACTGTATGGTAAGTATTGCAATCAATGACTCTGATTTTATGTTATCCATGCCTAAGAAACTAACTGCGGCAACGGGTATGGATGCCATGACACATGCCATTGAAGCAGTCTTATCCAGAGATGCATCTCCTTTAACGGATAAGGATGCTTTGTGGGCAATTCGAGCAATTAAAGACTATCTTCCCCGTGTCGTTATGAATGGAGATGATGTGGAAGGCAGAGATATGATGGCATATGCGGAATACACAGCAGGTATGGCATTCTCCAATAGTGGACTTGGTATGGTACATGCAATGGCACATTCTCTGGGTGGTCTATATAATCTGCCCCATGGTGTTTGCAATTCTATATTGTTACCTTATGTAATGGAATTCAATGGCAGATCCGCAGAGGTTCAGAAGAGATATAAACTTATTGCGGATGCCTTAGAAATTCAGGGCAGCAGAGAAATGACCCCGCAGGTTGCTACGACAGCATGTATTGAATATATAAAAAACCTTTGCAGACAGGTGGAGATACCAAAGAGCTTTAAAGAATTTAATGTTAAAAAAGAGGACTTCGATGCCTTGGCTGACTTATCTATGGTGGATACCTGTATGCCCTCTAATCTGGTTCAGCCAACGAAGGAGGAAGTTATTGCAATATATAATTTGGCATGTCAGTGATATTGGTGAACATAAATATCCATTAAAAGAGCTGTTACTAATTATTTAGATAGTAAGTAACAGCTCTTTTAATATGGAAGCTAATATATACCGAACAAGGAGTATTTTTGACGGAGCTGATAACTGGAAATCCGTGAAAATGGAACACAACAGATGCTGGATACTTTAGGAAAAACTCTATAATAGTTATGTGAATTTGGGCATAATAAGGACAAACTATAAAATCTAAGGAGATTATTGAATGAGTGTTAAAGATAAGGTGCTGGAAGTAATGATGACCGCAGGAAAACCAGTAAGTGCTGAAGAAGTTGAGAAGTTATCAGGTTTAGATCGTAAGGAAGTTGATAATGCATTTAAAGAATTAAAGAAAGAAAATGCGATTGTGTCTCCAATTCGTTGTAAATGGGAACCAGCAAAATAGATAATGAGTGATGTATTAAGAATGTTTAACTGGGGGTCAATATTTGCTCCCAGTTTCTTTTTTTATAAAGAATTCGAAGAACAATTACTTCGTTTAAATGCTCAAGTACCTGATAGAAAGTAACATAGTTCTCTACTAGGCACCATCGTATCTTTTGTGCTTTATACTTCGGTTCGGGAATCATATGCTTCCGTTCAGGAAATTCAAATCGACATACTAGCTTTTCATAGGTTTCAATATCCAGTACTACGAGATCACCTTTTCCATTTTTAGTTATATAAACTGGTTCGGAATAAGTGTGGCAGTATTCAGATATCTGATTATAAGAATTACGCAAGTCGGAACTTGGCCTTATTGACGGCATGAGCTTCACCTCCTAATATCAATATGCTATCGATTTATTGATATGTTGTCAATTTGAGTATTAACTTAAAAGATAGAGATATTTCAGAAATCTAAATAAAAACTTATACTAATTCAGAGAAAGAATAGGGCCTTGGTATAAATAGACATAAATTTACAAAAATTATGGTTATATTTAAGATTAAAAATTTGTTTACAATTTTTTGAAATACTGGTAATATAAAAACAGATTTACCAAGTAAGTATTTCTTATATAAACGGAAATTTTCTAAATATCTATTATCTGTTTTATCGTATCATCACATCAGAATTAATATTTAATCTCTTACAATATCCACCGTACTAAAATATATTATTTTTTTATCTTGATTTATTTATCAGGTTAATTTGTGTTATTAAATTATAAAATAACCAAGCTAAAGTCATAATTTGATGGAGTAAAATTTCATGTAATCTAAGTCTTTGTATTACCATAAAAAAGTTAATGTAATAAAAATATGCTAATAAATCATATTGGAGGAGGGTGTTTATTTATTGAAAATAGCATTTTGGAGCAATGACAACGAAAAGTGTCAGGTCTCCGCAAATCTAGCGGCCATCTGCGTAGCAACGGTAATTCGTTATCCATATACAGTTATGGCGATTGAGAATAGTCTATGTAATAACAATCTTGGTAAGGCATTTCTGGGCAGGTCAAATCTAAAACTTTTTTGTGACTCGGGAACAAATTATTATGATGGAGGTGGATTAGAAGGGTTAATCCGAAAAATTTATCGTGGTGATTTTACACGGTTAATGATGCAGCAATTCAGCAAGGAAATTATATCAAAGCATCTATATTACATACCACAGAGCAGGGTGATTCATAATGAGATTTTTGATTATGAATTCGATCATTGTATGGAACAACTACTTGAGGTGTTAAATGATTTTAGTGATGCTACTTTTTTTAATACAGCAAGTAATCTTCATTTAAGTACAAAAACAATTTTAGATAATTCGGATCTTATCGTTGTTAATCTGTGTCAAAAGCAATCAATTCTTGAAGACTTCTTTCTTAATTATTCTTCTCTTCTTCCCAAATCAATTTTATTACTAAGCAATTATGATAATCATACAAAATTACATGTGAGATATTTAATCAGTAAATATGGAATTAACCCGGAAAATATCGTTGTTCTGCCAAGAAATGAGGCCTATGAAGCAGCTTACAATAATGGGGATGTTGTTGAATTTATTTCCAGAAACTATCATGGACCTAAGGAAAATCAAAATTATATTTTTATGAATTCTGTAAAAAAATCCACCAGTATTATTGTTAGAAGAGCTGTGGAATTAGCAAAGCAGAAGGAGCTAATGTGTCTGCGATAATGTTGTTGCGTATTACAGGTTTCCTTCTATTGGGTACATTTTTGTTTGCCTGCCTGTTGTTCCTTATTGGTGCAGCAGGAGGTAAATACCTAAAGAGGAAGAAGCAAAAGACAACGCAGTTTGCTCGTATAGCGAAGGAATGGGTGGTTCTCACATATCTTATCACAATTTTGTTGCTGATACTTGTTACGACGATACTGGTACATTAATGCAAAATAAACCCTGAGATACTTAATAATATTGTGTTATATGTGGTTGTTTAGCAATAGGCGCACACTAGGTATTTGTGAAATGGAGGTGAACATGAGAAGAAAATTAAAGCGTACAACAAAGCAATATATGATTGTTGCAGCTCTTTGTATTCTGGTTATGGGTGGTGCGGCTATGGCAACGTCTATAATAATTACAGGACAGGTAAAGGATAAGTATACATTACTACTTAAAGATGCTTATAGAGAAATGGCAGAAAATAAAAGAACTATTTATATAGCAAACCAGGATATTGCAGCAGGAGAAATGATTACGAATCAAAATGTTTTAATTCAAACTGTGTATTCACAACAACCTGTCAATACCTTCATTACAGAAGCAGATATCGGTAAGGTGTCTATCATACCTATCATGACAGGGACACAGCTGCTATCAGGTATGTTAACTGATAAGTCAGTTACTTCTGATCAAAGAGAAATGGAATATGACGTCATACATTTAAATTCCAACATCGTCAGCAATGATACAGTAGATATTAGAATTATATATCCAAATGGTGAAAGCTATGTAGTTGTTTCAAAAAAAGTAATCAAGGGAGTTCAAACGGAAAGCACCAGCTGCTATTTTTGGCTAAGTGAAGATGAGTTATTAAATATGTCAGCTGCTATTGTGGATGCAGGATTATATCAAGGGTCGAGGTTAATTACAGCCAAATACGTTGAGCCAAGCATTCAAAAAGCATCAATAGTTACCTATACACCAAGCCTTCAGGTGATGTCTTTAATCGAAAGCAATCCAGATATCATTGAACTATATACCCAGGAGCTTAGTGAAGAAGTTAGAAAGTCACTGGAAAATCGTCTGGCTGCAAATATGAAAGTTGATGTGTCAGCCGCTGCCTGGGACGTATCAAATTATAAGTTTAATGATATTAATGGAGTTGGAACTGTGGAAGAACAACCGGATATTATAACATCCAGCGTCAATCCTGATGCAGAGGAAGCGGGTGAGGATTTGGGAACTGTGGGAAATGAACAAGATCAAAACAGAGATGAATATATGTTTTATGCAGACGAGGAAGAGGCAAGGGAAGGAGATGTAGAGTATGGCGAATAATATTGTAGCTTACATTGGGGTAGAAAACTTTGATTACATTTTGTATCTTGCAAGAATCCTTTCTAAATTAGAACGGAAAGTGCTTATTTTAGAAAGCAGTGCTTCAAAAGCACTGGAATACATTTTCCCTTCTGTGAATGGCATTAATATTAACAAAGAACCTGTTACTTATCGGCAGATCGATTACGGTAAGTTTCCATTGACGGATGCTGTAATTAATTCGTATGACGATATCTTAATCTCCTATGGCATGAATAGTAGAATTTCAGAACATTGTACCCGTGTGGCGATTGTTTCAGATCCATTTTTACATAATCTATATTCGACTAAAAGTATGGTATCACAAATACGTTGCAAAGACAAAGCTGTCCTTATAAGGAATATGATTAGCACAAACCATGGCATTGAAAGGATATCGAACGAATTAGAGGGGATGATTGAAAAAAATAAAATTGACTTCATTTATCTGGATGAGTCAAACATCATAAATGCAATTCATTGTGTTTCAGAGCAATCTTTTGTATTTGTTGGGATAAACAGAGAATTAAAATCTTATCTCTTGAAAGAAGCAGGGATGCATTATCCAGATATAAAAGAGAAAAAACTGCTGGAAGCGTATAAAGCTGCAAGGAAAGGTGATTAATTGTGAAGATAGTTTTTTGGTCGCCTGTACATGGACAAACAGCCATGACAAGTAATTTTCTTATGATATCTCTGATAGCAGGAATATTGCTTAAAAAGAAAGCCCTTATTACTCAAACACATTTTAGTTTTAATAATCTCGAAGCTCCATTAGTGGAGAGTAATTCCAAAGAAAATTCAGCTTATTTTTTAGATATTGGTATTGATGCTCTTATTCGAGATTTTAAATCTGATAAGATTGTCAAAAAGATGATTGAGAATTGCAGTATTCCTATAGAAGATACCAATGTCACGCTTCTACCGGGGACGATAAAAACAAATCGAAGTTCCTTCGACTATGAAATGGATAAAGTAGCTCCAACCTTATTAAAAGTGATTGAAGAGCATTATGAAGTTGTATTTGTTGATGCAAGTCCGTCAGCAAATGGGTTATCAATGAATTTAATTAATGATGCGAACTTAGTTGTAGTAAACATGAGCCAAAATTTAGGTATTATAGATTTGTTTAATAAAGAATATAAAGAGAAAATAAGTACTAAGATTTTTTATTTATTTGGATTCTATGATAGTAATTCGAAATACAATATAAGCAATTTAAGGAGAAGATATAAGGAAATAAAGTTTAATAATTCTGGAACAATACCTTATAATACAGCCTTTAAAGATGCACTTATTGATAGTAATGTAGTAAGCTTTGTTAAAAAATGTATTAGTAATCCGAATAAAAGTGAGATGTATTTTATAAAAAAATCCATAAGCTCAGCGGAAAAAATTATTAAATTGGCAGAGAATAAGCAGGGGGCATATAAATGATCATTGATAATAACACGATTTATCTTGCCTTGATATCTGCGGTGACTTTATTGGTTATATTTTTTGTTTTTAAAAAGGATGTAGAGTCTGACGAAGAAGCGGATACGAATGTATTTACACTAGAATATCTTAGTGGAAAATTAAAAACAATTTTTAATGAAATACTTAATCAAAACCTCGCAGAGCTCTATATAAGCAGAAAGTCTCTGGAAAAGAGGAAAGAACAGAAAGAAAGGTTAAGTCAAGCAATCAGATCTAGTGCAGAGGGATATTTAGGGGAGAGAGAATATCTGAAAGATTACATTAAAGATTTAATTCAAAGCAAACTTAAAATCAGTGAAGAAACGATTGATTTTGTAATACCTTATGAAGATACAGCACTCCTGACAGAACTTGATAAATTTGAAATATTACTTCAAGAATGTAAAAAAGATTATGGGTTAGATGCTTTTGGTGTTCTTAATAAAACGTGTAAGTTTGATCAGGAAAAACAGAATGAAAAAGGGTTGTATTATGAAGTTACAAAGGAGGATATAAATAAGTCATATTTGTACATAAAACCTGTACTTACCTATGTAATTAAGCTTGAGGTTTTGGCACAAAGATTGTTTCAGCTGACGTTTGGCTTTGGAGTGATTGATGAGTTAGTTTATCAAAAATCAATCGACAGTATTTTAGGAGGGACAAGCGGTGTAACAGAAGAGCAATATAATTACATGGAAGAAATAATGAAATCACAAGATATTACAATTGAAAAATCTTATAACAGTATATGGATTGTTCTGGGTGGAAAGCCTGTTCGACTGTCTTTTCTTGGATTTGAAAGCAGAGAGGAATTAATCAGAGTATGCAAGAATTTATATCGATATGACAATGTTGGGCATCTTACCTCCTCCAGCGGCTATAAATTATCCTATTTACGCAATGGTAGTAGGGTTGTTGTAACCAGGCCAAAGTTCACTGCCGGATGGTCCTTCTTTATTCGTAAGTTTGAAAGTTCAAAAGGAATGGATATTCATACTCTGGTCAAAGGAGATAATAATGAAGTTGTAATCAAATATGTGGAGTGGATTGTAAAAGGGATGTTAAATATTATTATATCCGGTGATATGGGATCTGGTAAAACAACATTCTTAAAAGAAATACTAAAATATCTTGATCAACGCTATGAAATTAGAACTTTTGAACCAGAGTTTGAGTTATGGCTTAATCATCTTTATACGGGCTTAAATATAGTACCATTTAGGAAAACAGAAGATGTAAGTATAATTGAAGCAATTAACCTGGGGAAAAAAACTGAGGCAATGATAATGCTTCTTGGAGAGATTAACGATGCAGCACAGGCAAATGCTTTTATAACGCTGACACAGTCTGGAACAAAGTGTACTATGGCAACTTGCCATACGAATTCTCCTTCCAACATGGTAGATTATTTTCGCAATGCAACACTGTCAAAGGAAGGAATATTTACAAATGAAATGACAGCGGAGGAGCAAGTAGCAAACGCAATTGATCTTGATATTCATTGGGAAAAGTCACCGGATGGTATTAGATATATTAGTTATATCGCTGAAATCGTACCATTACCTAGAACTACGGTTAGAACAGGTGATAGTCTTAAAGATATTGCGATGAACTTAGGGGTCTTGGCAAGACGCAGAGCATTTGAAACAAGAGAAATAATAATCTATGAGAAAGGTAAATATGTCTTTAAAAATACTCTTTCAGAAAATAGTATTCAAAAAATAATAAAAAATCTTGGTAACGAGGATAGGGAAAATTTTTTATTGTTTCATGCAAAAGTAGGAGGAGTTGGATGAATGAGCAATTAATACTTACTATGGCTTTAGCTCTGATCGTCGTTTTACCTGTCATTTTCTTTTTTGTTCAAAAACAAGACAAAAAAGATAAAGCAAAAAACAATATAGGTGCTGCCTTAAGTAAAAAGCAAAGGAGCAGGATACAACTGTTCTTTTATAAAGTGTTAAGAGGTAATGGTCTTACAAGAGGATATACAGAACAAATTAGACGCAGATATGAAATGATGTACCCTGGAGAAGAAAAAGATATTATTAATAATACTGTAAAAACGGTAATTGCTACGTGGTTAGTATGTTTGGTGACAGCGGCTATTATCCTATTAGCAGATTTAGATTTTAATAATATGGCGGTATCTTTACTCTTAATCTATGTGATTAATACAGAAATAGTAGGGTTTATGGTAATGCAAATTGAATTAAAGCTGATGGATGAAATAGCTATGTTCGTATCAAATGTACGTCATAATTTCTATATAAATCAAATGGTTGATGATGCCATACTTTTATCAATAAAAGATATTAAGCGCTATGAAATGAAGGTACATGCTGAAAAAATCTATCGGATAGTGATATCAAGTAAGATAAAAGATGAACTTATTAATTATAACTCATCAATGCATAATAAATATCTAAAAATGTTTTTGGCTTTGTGCATCAATGTGATGGAGTATAGTAATAGATCGGATAACGGAGTAAAGATATTTACATCTAATCTTGATAATTTGAAAAAGGAGATTTCATCGGAAGCCTTGAAAGTCAAGAAATTAAGATATAAATTTTCTGGATTAACTTTCATAACAATTGGTGTTTGCATACCTCTTAATGCAATAAAAAACTATGGAATATCAATGATGCCTGAGCTTGATAGTTTTTATAACGGACGATTAGGTATTCTATATGTAATTATCACTTTAGTAATCGCTTTCTCCATCTATATTTTAAATAATAAATTAAAAGATATGACAGAACCCGTACCAAGAAATCACTCTTATCTTAAAGCAATTGAGAAAAACTGTATTATTAAAAAAGTACTGGATAACTACACTGAAAAATATGGATCGAAAATGGAGACTTTAAAAGGCACTTTAAAAAGAGTAGGTGAAACAGTGTCACCAAGGCAGCACATATTGCAAAGACTAATTTTTGCAGTAAGTATGTGTTTGATTTCTATTACCTTATGTAATTATTTGCATGTAATTAATCGAAACAATATAACCACTAAAGTGATTGATCTGCCTGAAAAAATTATATCTGCCAACAATCTGCAAACCAAATTAATAAAGGAAACGATTCTTAAATATGTAAATGCAAACAAAGATAAAGAGGTTGTAGAAAAAGAAAATCTGCTGAATCAGATTAATCAGGAAGGAGCCTTTTATAATACCAAGATTAACGAAGGAATTATTGATGAAGTAATTAAAAAAATAACCCTTTATAAAAATGAATATTTTAAGTGGTATGAGCTAATGGTTTGCTTGATCGTAACAATATTTGCATATTATATTCCGCATTTAATGGTGATATATAAATTGCGAATTATGAAATATAGCATGGAAGATGAAGTGAATCAGTTAAATTCAATCATCTATATGCTTATGTACAACGCTCATATCACTGTTAAAGATTTATTAGAAGAAATTGAGCTGTTTTCGGTAATTTTTAAGAAATCTATACAGGAATGTATTAATGAGTACAATAGTGGTGAAATCGAAGCTTTAAATAGGCTTAAAGAAAATGAATCCTTTGGTCCTTTTATAAGAATGGTGGATAATTTTATTCGATGTGATGCAATGCCAATCTATAAAGCCTTCGACGAAATAGCTTCTGATCGAGAAAATTATCATGAGAGAAGAAAATTAGAAAATGAAATATCAATACAAAAAAGAGCAGATAATGCACAGTTAATGTCTTATATTCCAGCAGTATTAGTAATCATATATTTGACGCTGCCTTTAGTTATGTCGTGTATGAAAGAGCTGGATACCTTTAGAGAAATGATGGGAAATGTTTAACTATTGATATTAAAAGGAGAATGTTAATGAGAACAAATAATATAAGTGAAGCAGCAAAAATTTTAATTTATGTAGGAACTGTCCTTATCGTATGTGTTTTGTGTGCAGTAGGTTTTAAAATGACAAATGAGGGCAAATCTGCTGTCAATGCAAGTGCCAGCAATCTTAATGGCATGACAAGTCAATACAGTGATATTGATAAATCAATTTATGATGGTGCAACGGTTCAAGGGAGTCAAGTTGTTAATGTTATAAAAAATGCAATTAATGCAGGTGAATACCTGGCAGTAAGAGTTAGTACAAATGCCGCGTCCAACAGAGATTATAATTATGTGTTTGTTCCAGGTACATCGGGAGCTGCTTCATCCCTTGGAACTAAAGTATCTGGAGCTGCAGATACACAACTTACCAATAGTAAGGCGGCTAGTCATTACATAAACGAAAATGCATCTTTTGATGGAAAAGTTTATAAGGATGCTAATAATATAATCATTTGCATCGAATTTACACAGAACTAAGGGGTGTATCGATGAGAGGCCTGTATATAAGTGAAGCAGTTAAGATATTACTCATGGTGGCAGCGGTTCTTATTGTATGTGTCTTGTGTGCAGTAGGTTTTAAAATGACAAACGATGGAAAATCAGCAACAACTGCAGCTGCAAATCAATTTACTGATATGACGAATCAATACAGCGATGTAGAACTAAAATTATTTGAAGGAAGTACAGTACCCGGTAGTGAAGTTAGAAGCCTGATAAAGAAAATGGTTGATAACGATTACTTTGTATCAATCGAAGTAGTAACACTGGATGGCTCCTCAAGATCTTATAATTATATTTATGAGCATAATGATTTTAGCATGAACAAAGAAGGAGCTGATACGGAAGCTCCAAGTGAGAGGTCTGAATATGCATATATAAACGATATGGCTAATTTCAATTGTACTACGTATAGAGGTGTAAATGGAGATATTGTTTGCTTGAGGTTTGAGCAAGAATAAGGAAGGTGCAAGATGAGAGTTAACAATATTGAAAAGGCTACGTACATATTATTATTAGCAGCCTCAACTATTATTACCTGTGTAATAATATGGATAGGGTTTACTGCAATGAACACAGGTAAGGAGTTAGCATCCTCTGCTAATGAACAAATGGCTAAGTTAAACAATGATATAAAAGATAATGGAATTATGAAGTTTGACAGGGAGTTGGTTCAAGGATCTGAAGTAATTAATTTTACAAAGGAGTATCTAGGTGATTATTCAGATGGAGAAACAGGAGAAATATATATCAGTATTAAAACGAATAATTCTGAAAACACATACACGAATGGGGCATATATTGACAGCTTTTATGATTTTACCAATAAGGATTACTATATAAAGCCAACAGGCCTTTTTCATGGGAAAGTTATAAAAAATATAAATGATGTTATTCTCGGGGTGGAGTTCGTACAAAAATAAAATTAGCAAAACACTTCCAATTAGCACACTGCAATGAAAGATAGGGTGACAATATGTCGAAGGTTAACCATATTATAGATATCGCTTTTTCTGCAATTATCTTCTGCCTTGGTGCATACTTACTACTAAATAATGCTGCAGAGTATCAGAATACACTAGTTATCTTACGAGAAAATTATAAAGATCAAGAAATATTGGAACAAGAAAATAGAGAAAGCCTTGATATTGTATCCTATGGTGAGTTAGTAGCAACACTATACAATGAATTAGATTACAACATAAAGATCAATAATGTTCTAATAGAAAGAAATTCCTATGATCCGGAAGATATTCAAAATTACGAAATATCAAAATCCAACTATAAGAAGAATTATACATATAACGACAACGGAGAGATTTTATTAATCACTTATGCTGAAATCAAAGGAAAGGAATAAGTTAATGTGCACTGAAATAATAGGAGTGATATTCTTCCTGTTTTTTGCATTTACAGCTCAAATAATAATCCATGAGTTTGGACATTTTGTGTTCGGGCTAATATCGGGATATAAGTTTATATCATTACGATTGTTTGGGTTTACTATTGTAAAAAATAAAAATAGATTGGTTTTTAGAATATACAGGTCTAGAGGTTCCCTGGGGCAATGCCTAATGTATCCGCCTGAAAAGGATCATTACAAATATAAGTTAATAACATTAGGTGGAGTAATAATGAATACGATTACAGCAAGTGCAGCCGTATTAATGATGATAAGCAATTATGTTGAAACTGTTGTACATTTTGTTGGATTATCCTTATTTACTTTTTATGGATATGGAATAGCACTTATAAGTATATTGCCAAATATTCAGTTAAGTGATGGAGCCTTTTTAAAAGAATTAGAAAATACAAGAGCTAGAGGCTATAACAGGAAACAGCTGTTAATAGCAAAACAATTAATGGACGGATACACTTATAAAGAACTTCCAGAAGAAGTGTATGTTGTATGTGACAGAGAAGATCTAACCAATTCGATTATCGGGTATCACAAAATACTCGAGAGTTATTATTATATGGATAGAAAGGAATGGGATAAAGCGAAAAAAGCATTAATGAATTTTGATAAAGTAATTGATGATGTTCCAAAGTCAATACGAAATATTGTTGCTGCAGAAAAAATGTTTTTATCTTTACTTGAAAATAATGTGTCATTTACGGAAGATAAAGAATTAGAAGACTATTTAAATGGCAAGGGTGATATTAACTTTCATAGAGTTAAGACTGCTTATTCTATTAATAAAGATAATCAGGAAAAGGAGAGATATAGAAAGATTTTTATTAGGAATATGAAAGATTATGCATATCCAGGAGAAGCTGCCTTCTGTCATAAACTCCTGGAAGAAATACAATAAGGTGATAAGGATGCCAATACATGGATACAACAGGAAGGATAGTAGCAGTATTAATAACGGTTATCTTGATTTTCATTTCTCCGCTGCAATACATAGCACAAAATCAAGGTGATGTATCTAGTCATATTATAAATTATAGTACAAGACAATTTACCGATACTGCCCGGCAGCAAGGGTATTTTACTTTGGATGAATACAATGAATTACTGGATGATTTAGTAAGTACCGGAGAGCATTACGCTGTTGATATCCAAGTATCTCAAACAGTATCCGGTGTTAATACTGCAAGTAGTATAAACACAGAACTGGTTCATGACCATTTACATGAAGATATAAAAGAGACTCTTATATTACCTACTTTATCTAGTATGAAGGAAAATAATAAAGCACAGGATACAGGAATAAGTCTTTTGGCAGCACATACACATACGGCAAGTTGTTATGTGGGTCATAATCATGCAGCCAGTGGTTGTACCTACCATACACATAGTGGCAGTTCTTCTTCCTATGGAGGGTGCTATACGGTTAGAGTGGATACACCCTATTCTTATACTTGTGGTACCTGTGGTGGCTCAGGAAGAAGGTCTTGTCCTGGTGGCAGCACTAGAACTGGTTCACAATATTATGCCAATGGTGAAACATATTGCTCGGTAGATAAAGGATATCCCAGTGCAAATGTGTCATGGACGAAATGTAATGTTTGCGATGCTACACTTGTTACAACAAAAGTTTGGAGTTGTGGACATTTAAGCTCATCAACTACTTATGGATCACACGCAAGCATTTCCTGTTCTACCTGTGGCGGATCAGGACGAATATCTGGTACCTCTACGTCATACTCTTTGGGATGCGGTTTATCCACTGGATATAACTGTGGTTATAGCAGCAATGACACAAATCCTATTTGTGACAGGGTGGTAACCTCAATAGCAGCTACAAGTCCAATACAAACGATACATAATGGAGAAACACTGATTACCACGGCAACAGCGACATATTTGAATGGTACGACTGGAACGGTAATCTGTAGTGTATCTGGATACAATTCCGGTCAAGCAGGTAATCAAGTTGTAACTCTTACCTATAGTGGTTTAGTTGGAAATGCGAAAACAACGGGGACGAGGACTTGTATAATAAATGCTGAAGTAATCTTGAGAAACTTAGTAAGCATAGCAGTATCACCAAGTAACCAATCGGTAACCAGATATTCTCAACCACTGCTTACTGTGACAGCTCAATATGATGATGCTTCAAGTGAAGTACTGGAAAGTGGCTATCTTTTAAATGGCTTTGATAATACAAAACTAGGAACACAACTCGTTACTGTAAAGTACATGGAAAATAACATAACAAGGACCCAAAACATAGAAATAAACGTAACTGTGCTTACAAGACTTTGTCCTTTATGTGGAACTATCTATGATTTGGATGAAAATGATACAGATCAAGGTTGCCCGGTATGTGCAGGTACTATAACTAGCTTAAGTGCAGCTCCGGAAGAATTAAAGGTTACGAAAGGACAAGGATTAGACATAACTGTAACAGCTACCTTTAGGAACGGTACAAAAGGAATTATTAGTGGATGGACAAGCAATTATAATTCCTCTCTCATCGGTTATCAGAGTGTTAAGATTACTTATGACGGATTTGTAACGGTAGTACTTGTAAATATTGTAGATAATGAGATATGCCCTATATGCCTTACAGAATATGAGCTTAACGAGGATGGTTCTGATCCTGGTTGTCCTATCTGCAGTAAGGAGATTGTTAGTATTTCTGCTTCACCTAAGAGCATAACCGTCAATATGAATAGTGAATTAGGGATTACCGTTTTAGGTACATTTAAAGATGGACATACAGAGGAGATACCCGGATGGAATACGAATTATAAAACAGATAAAGCCGGAACTTATGAGGCTATAATTATGTATAAGGGTACCACTGATATTATAAATGTTACAGTTTTAGATGATAGCCTTATTACTTGCCCTATTTGTGGACTTGCCTATAATTCTGCAGATTATCCCAGGGGCTGCCCGGTGTGTTCCGTCACTTTAACAGGTATTGAAGCTTCACTTCGTAATGGAGGAATTCAGATATTATATCATTCAGAACTAAATTTAGAAATCACTTTGGTTTTTAAAGACGATCATCGGGAGAAAACACATACAGGATGGGAAGTTGAAGGTTTTAATCCAAATCTTATGGGAATACAGACGATTACGGTTAGGTATGGTGGCCTTCACACGCAATTGACGATTGAGGTAGTTGAGAATCCATACATTACAAGATGTTCCGCTTGTGGTTCGGAATATTATTTTAATGAAGATTTTTCTGATCCTGGATGTCCATATTGTGGAACATCCAATAGTAAGAACGCCATTGATTATTTTAAAACTATTTATACGAATGAAATCCTGGATGTGTTGTATAAAGATAAAACCTATTATTTAAAAAGTGGTGAGTATATCACTGTGAAAGTAACGATAGCTTATACATCTGTAAGTGCAAAATTAAGAAATTTATTCAACATAATTAGACCGGAGGATAGAAAAAAAGAAAGCTACTCCTATGGAGGGGAGGTAATACTTTAAATGAATATACCCTTCTTAAGGAAGTTTTTTGATATTTGCCTGGCACTTCTTGTGTTTTTTCTTTTCCCCTTAGTATATTTTTCACTTAAGCAAGACGCTGTTAGAAATATAGATGTTGAAGTAGGTACAAGCAATCTACTGAATGAAATTGAATATAGAGGTTATTTATCAAAAGAGATGTATGAGGATTATCAAGAAGAATTGTCTAATACGGGGTTATTGTATACGATTAATCTAAAGCATGAGAGGATAGTATATGAGCCAATCTATCGATTTCGAACTTCGGGGGAAGTAATCGAGGATCAGGACAATTCATATACTGGCTCCAATGATTATCATTATTATCCGATATCAACGGATAAACCAATCGTAAATGATCCGGTAAATTCAGGAACGTTAAATACAGAAACAAATGCAAGTGTCTTAGCATCGGCGGTTAACATACCTGCTAGTCCAACACATATACATTCGGATGCCTGTTATCTTGGAACAAAGCATACACATACAGGAAGTAATACTTTGGGGACGGGATGTTATGCGGGAGGAACATACGTCTCGGGAAGTTCTTGTAGTAATGCATCTATTTTAGGATCAGTTTACCTTTCTACACAGTATATTCCATGTTATACATGGTGCGGTGGAGCAGTAGAAGTAAAGATTTATTCTATAAATATTACCTGTTCCTCCGGCCATTCTACTTCCAAAGTATTTAGGGAAGAAGTAAATAAAATAGGAACTCATAAACCAGATTGTAATGTGGAAAGTGTATGGATGAGTGTTCCAACAACTTGTGGTGTTTCAAATCCTGGAACATATTCTCTTAATTGTGGAAAGACCGCTGGTGCTTATTACGATGGTAACACACAGATTTCTGCTATTTGTAATCAGTTTGTAACATCAATAGTTCCTACACATCCCATCCAGACTGTGGCAATAGGAGATCCGTTAATAACGACAGTAAGAGCCTCTTATATGGATGGTTCAGAAAAGGTTGTAGTTGCTAATTCGACATTTTTGGCTGACAATCCAGTGCAAAATAAAATAGATATCCTAACCTATTCCTATTCAATTGGAACCAATGCCTATAGTAAAACAAGTAATGTTACTGTCTCTGTAATCCCACGAAATAAGACTTGTTCAAATGGCCATACATATAATCTAAATAATGACGGTTCTGATCCAGGATGTCCTTACTGCAAGGCATGGCTAAAAAAACTTGAAATTGCCACTCCTGCATCAGGTAACCTTACTATTTACAGTGGAACTACCTTAGTACAGAACGGAGTAACTTTATTAGCAACATATTTGGATGGAAGAACGGAGTTGCTGATGAATGAATATGTAGATAATTTAGATATGGGGTATATTGGTGTACAAAATGTTACCGTAAGTTACAAAGGCTTAAATGTAACATTATCTGTAGCAAATAAAAGAAAGCTTATTGAGTGTTCCACTTGCCACAGAAGGTATGAATTATATCCGGATGGATCTGATCCGGGATGCCCATATTGTGCGGCTCTAACACCGATTTTTACTGGAGAGATAACGGAGTATTATGTAGATAACTATACCGAAGAAATTCTGAAAGAACTTTATGAAGGTGCTGGTATCTACTATATGTCTAAAAATGATTATTTCACTATTGATACGCAGAATAATGGGAAAAGCCTGGGAGAGAGATTAACATCAGGTATTTATATGTTTGACTTAGAAGGCAGCATTCGGTCAAAGCAGGGTGACTATATCAGGGAAGATAGTTGGCAATAAGAGCAAACTAAGAAAAAAGGGGTAAGGATGAGGCTTTATCATTTTATACTAGTCTTTATACTAATAGTGATAGCTACTGTTATTGTATTAGATATAAAAACCAATGATCTGAAAGCTGTAATTGATAACAAAGAAAAGATAGATAAAAATCTAAATACTGCCTTAGATGATGGGATAAGTAGATTAACAAAATCAGAAGATAAATACGGGATATCAATTAATAAAGATGCAGCGATACAAAGCTTTTTTCTATCTTTGGAAACTTCATTTGGTATCCTATCCGACCCTAAGGCTATTGAAAAAATAACCATGTATATACCAGTTGTAGCAGTTACTATGGAGGAAGGGTTTTATATCTTTTATTGTGATACGTTTAAAGGAACAGACGGGTTTACAACGATAACGAAGAGATGGTCTGAAAAAATTCCGTACTATTATGAGGATTATGATTTTATCTATGGGTTTACCTTGGGTGATGTAATAAGTTTATATGACAAAAATGGAATTCTCTCAAATAATGGTGATCAAAAATATTATAAAATAGATTATCACGATTTAAGTACTAAAGTTGAATATTCTTCTTTTCAGAGTAAGAGACCGAATAGCTTTCTTCTATCAACTGGATATGATGAAATGAAGAAAGGCATCCTGGTAAAAGTAATTGAAAAATCACTAGCCTATTATACCAGCAGGCACAATCGAATT